>NZ_CP120653.1:1568378-1882053 GCF_030545015.1 Myroides sp. JBRI-B21084 | reverse complement strand
AAATGGCCATGTTAAACCCTAAAGTTGCAATTTTAGATGAAACCGATTCTGGTTTAGATATTGATGCTTTACGTATTGTGGCAAATGGAGTTAACAAACTTAAAAACGATAAAAACGCTGTAGTTGTAATTACCCATTACCAACGTTTACTTGATTATATAGTACCCGATTTTGTTCACGTGTTACACGATGGTAAAATTGTAAAAACAGGTGGTAAAGAACTTGCCTTAGAATTAGAAGAAAAAGGATACGATTGGCTTAAATAATTTAGTTTAAATGGTTTAAAGTGAAATTTTAAGGTTACAACACACTTAAATACCAAACTTTAAACTTTAAACAAAAACAAAAAATGGATTTAAAAGAAAAAGTATTATCATCATTTTTAGCATTTGAACAAAAAGTAGATATTAATTCTACCCTACACAATTTGCGTACAGATGCTTTAAAGATTTTTGAAAATAAAGGTTTTCCTACCAAAAAGGAAGAAGCTTGGAAATATACATCGTTAAATGCTGTTTTAGCAAACGATTTTAATATTTTGCCTAAAAATGAATCGGCGGTTGAATGGAAAGACGTTAAAAAATATTTTTTAAACGATGTTGATACCTATAAAGTGGTGTTTATTAACGGCGTTTTTTCATCGCATTTGTCTTCAACTACACACGATGGACTAGATGTTTGTTTAATGTCATCGGTTTTAACAAAGCCAAAGTATAAAATGACAATTGATGCGTATTTTAATAAAATAGCTAATAGCAACGATAGTTTAACAAGTTTGAATACGGCGTACGCTTATGAAGGTGCTTATGTAAACATACCAAAATCTAAAGTGGTGCAAAAACCAATTGAAATTTTGTATTTTACAACGGGTACAACTCCAAATTTTGTACAGCCACGCAACTTAATTATTGTAGGCGAAAACGCACATGTACAAATTATAGAGCGCCACCAATCACTTACCGATACGCCTATGTTTACAAACAGCGTAACCGAAATTTTTGCTGCCAAACGCGCCATTGTAGATTATTACAAAATACAAAACGATTTGTTAACTGCCGATTTAGTTGATAATACCTATATCGATCAAAAACAAGAAAGTCGCGCATCAGTTCATACGTTTTCATTTGGTGGTAACATTACGCGTAACAACTTAAATTTCTACCAAAAAGGTGAACGAATCGATTCTACCTTAAAAGGAATAACAATTATTGGCGATAAGCAACATGTTGATCATTATACACTTGTAAATCATGAACAACCTAACTGCGAAAGCCACCAAAATTACAAAGGTATTTATAACGATAGATCAACCGGAGTTTTTAATGGTAAGATTTATGTTGATAAAATTGCTCAAAAAACCGATGCTTTTCAGCAAAACAACAATATTTTGTTAACCGATAAAGCAACTTTAAACACCAAACCGCAATTAGAAATTTTTGCCGATGATGTAAAATGTTCACACGGTTGTACTATTGGGCAGTTAGATGAAACTGCAATGTTTTATATGCAACAACGTGGTATTCCTAAGAAGGAAGCAAAAGCGTTGTTAATGTATGCGTTTACTGATGAGGTTTTATCATCGGTAGCAATTCCTGATTTACAATTAAAACTGCAAAAGCTTATTTCTATGAAATTAGGCGTAAATATAGGTTTTGATATTTAATACAAAAATGGCTTCTTTAACAGAAGTCATTTTTTTAGTTTAAAATTTAAAAAGAAACAAGTTTAATAATTTATTGAACTTGTTTTTTTTATTTCTTTCGTTAATAAAAAAGAGCAACATAAAATAATTAAAAAGTAACAACAAAAACACTTTTTTGAGTAGAACAAATTCTACACTTAACACATTTATGGTACTACATGTAATTATAGTTAAGCGTTATATATTTGTTTTTTACATTAAGTAAACCACTAAAAACAAAATATTTAAAGTAAATCAATTGTTCAAACAAGGTAAGTAAAATTGTAAAAACAAATTATTGGGATTTTTGTTTAATACTTTTTATAAATACCATTGATTTACTGCTAGTGAAAGTTGTTGTTCAATTTTTTAAGTATTTAAGATATGGAAAATATGCAAAAAGTTGCAATTGTGGTAGATGATCATGCATTGTTTACAGATTCATTTACCCTTTTGTTAGAAAGATTCGGAAATTTTGATGAGGTTCATGTGTTAAACAATCATGAAGAACGTATAGATTATTTTTTAAAAAATCCTCGAAAAGAAATTTATTTATTTTTAGATTATTATCTGGAAAACCAATTAGGCATAGAAATTATTGCCGATATACGCCGCATTAACAAAAAAGTTAAAATTGTAATTTTAAGTAGTGTAACACAAGTAGTTGCTATACGTACAATTTTATCGGCTCGTCCTGATGCATTTGTTTCAAAAATTGCTGGTTTTGATGTGGTAATTGAATGTTTAGCAAAATTGAGTAACGGCGAAAACTTTTATTGCCCAATAATAGCCGATATTTTAAAAGAAGCCAACAAAGTAGAAGAAGTTTTGCTTAGCTCACGTGAAATTGAGATTTTAGAATATTTTGCTAAAGGTTATTCAGTAAATCAAACAGCTGAAGAATTTGCGTTAAGCAGACATACAGTTGTATCGCATCGTAGAAAAATGATGAAAAAAACAAGAACAAATTCTATTACCGAGTTGCTATCGTACGTTCGTAAAACAGGTTTAATACTAGATTAAAGTAAAGTTTTGGTGAAATGTTATATTTATATGGTGTAATTTTTTTGTTGTTTTTACTTTGCGTATTTCTTTTAATTAAGATTTCACATTATAAAAAGCAATTAAATAAGAATTTAATTACCATAAAACAATTGCATTTTAATAAACAACAAAAAATAAACGAAGTTGTTTTAAATGAACGTCAAAAATTAGCTCAGAATTTACACGACGACCTAGCTGGAACTTTGGCAGCTTTAAAAAATATTATAAGTTTAGTTGTACTTTCAAATAAAGATGTTTCAATTAATGAACAGCTTGTAAAAGCAAATCAATTAGTTACCAATATGTACTTAAAGGTACGTACACAAAGCCACGAATTGTTTGAAAGTACAACTGAAACTACTCCAAGTTTTAAATCAGAAATTTGCACTTTAGTAGAACAGTTTTTTCCCTTAAGTACATATAAAGTTTCTGTTGAAATTGAAAACGAAACCCTTCAGTTACTAAACAGTCAAATTCAAACGCAACTAGTAAGTGTTGCACGCGAAGCCTTCACAAATATCGTAAAACACGCATCGGCCAGTTCGGTTCAAATTACAGTTTTTAACAACAATACACATGCTTTTTTTATAATAACCGATAACGGCAAAGGTATGCAAGGTGTTAATTTACAAAGTGGTTATGGGTTAAAATCTATAAAAAAAAGAGTGCAAAACTTTAACGGTACTCTTCAAACATTAAATTTAACGAATGGTTTTGAGATTAATATTCAAATTCCTTTAAGTTAAATGAACTTTTGATTGCTTAGTTTTGAAATGTTGTTTATTTACATTCATTCTAAATTCTGTTTGTAATAACACAATGTTGTTATTTTATATTAGTATCTTTGTATAAATTTTTAAGATTTCTATGAAGTTCGATATAAAAAAAATACGTGCCGATTTTCCTATACTTCACCAAAATATTAACGGAAAGCCTTTGGTGTATTTTGATAATGCAGCAACATCGCAAAAGCCAAAAGTGGTTATTGATGCCGAAGCTAAATATTACAACGAAATTAACGCTAACATTCACCGTGGTGTTCATTATTTAAGTCAGGTTGCAACTGATGCTTATGAGGAATCGCGCTTAAAAATTCAAAAACATCTTAATGCTAAGCACAACTACGAAGTGCTTTTTACAGCGGGTACTACCTTTGGTATCAACTTAGTAGCTAGTGGTTTTGGTTCGTTGTTACAACCAGGTGACGAAGTTATAGTATCGCATTTAGAACATCATTCAAATATAGTACCTTGGCAATTTGCTTGTGAGCGTTCAGGAGCAACTTTAAAAGTAATACCAATGTTACCAAATGGTGCGTTAGATATGGATGCTTATAAAAATTTACTAACTAGCAACACAAAAGTTGTAGCAGTAAATCATATTTCAAATGCATTGGGAATTATAAATCCTATAAAATCAATAATAGAACAAGCGCACAAAGTAGGTGCAGCCGTTTTAATTGATGGTGCTCAAGCAACACCACATATTAAACCCGATGTACAAGCTTTAAATTGCGATTTTTATGTTTTTTCGGGCCATAAAATCGGCGGTCCTACTGGTACAGGTGTTTTGTATGGAAAAGAAGAATGGTTAAATAAATTACCTCCTTACCAAGGCGGTGGTGAAATGATAAAAGAAGTAACTTTTGAAAAAACCACTTACGCTTGTTTACCCCATAAATTTGAAGCTGGTACACCTAATATTGCAGGTGGAATTGTTTTAGGTGTTGCAATTGATTATTTAAACCAAATTGGTTTTGATAATATTGCAGCGTATGAACACGAACTGTTAACCTACGGTACCCAACGATTAAACGAAATTGAAGGAATTACATTTTATGGTACTGCTGCAGAAAAAACATCGGTAATATCTTTCAATATAAAAGGTTTACACCCTTACGATGTAGGCGCAATAATTGATAAATTAGGGGTTGCAGTACGTACAGGACACCATTGTGCACAACCTATTATGCAATTTTTTAATATTCCAGGTACCATACGCGCATCGTTTGCGTTTTACAATACAAAAGAAGAAATAGATGTGTTAATTGATGCTTTGAAAAAAGCTCAAATGATGCTAAACTAATTACAATGAATACAATACAACAAATACAAGAAGAAATTATTGACGAGTTTGCAATGTTCGATGATTGGATGCAACGCTATGAATACATTATTGAACTAGGAAAATCATTGCCTTTAATTGATGAAAAGTACAAAATAGAAGAAAATTTAATTCGCGGATGCCAATCAAAAGTATGGCTACATGCCGAATTTAATAACGATAATATAGTTTTTACTGCCGATAGTGATGCCATTCTAACAAAAGGAATCATTGCAGTGCTTATTCGTACGTTTTCAAATCAAAAACCAAACGATATATTAAATGCAAATACCGCTTTTATTGATGAAATTGGTTTAAAAGAACATTTATCGCCAACACGTGCAAACGGTTTAGTATCCATGATTAAACAAATTAAATTATATGCAATCGCCCTTCAACCCAACTAATATAATGGAAGAACAAATAGATATGAATGAATTGGGAGAAAATATTGTTAAAGTTTTAAAAACTATTTTCGATCCCGAAATCCCTGTTGATATTTATGAATTGGGATTAATTTACGATGTTTTTGTAAACGAAAGTTACGAAGTTAAAATTTTAATGACACTTACATCGCCAAACTGCCCAGTAGCCGAAACATTGCCAATGGAAATTAAAGAAAAAGTAAGCTCTTTAGATAAAGTTAAAGATGTAGAAATTGAACTTACTTTTGACCCACCTTGGGATAAAGATATGATGAGTGAAGAAGCTAAGTTAGAACTAGGAATGCTATAAAAATGACCAACGAAATTGTTAACAAAGTAGCACAAAGTAGTTTAGTTGTTTTTGATTTAGAAGATTATTATCCTGAACAAGAAGCGGTTGTTTTAGATATTTCGCAATGGCTGTTCCAAGGATTTATCTTAAAAGAAAAAGAATTTAGAGCAGCTTTACAAAATTTTGATTTTAGTATATACAACAATAAATTAATAGCATTAACTTGCACAACCGATGCAATTTTACCTTCGTGGGCATTTATGTTAGTAACAGTTTATGTACAACCTTATGCGCAAATGGTAAACCAAGGTTCAGTTAACGATTTGTATATTGCTTATTATCAACAATTAATAAATACTATTGATTTTTCAATATATCAAGATCAACCTGTAATTATAAAAGGTTGTTCAAAAAAAGCCATACCAGAAGAGGCATATGTTATGGCTACAAAAAAAATGATGCTATATGCACGCTCTGTAATGTTTGGCGAAGCATGTAGCGCAGTACCAATTTACAAAAGAAAAAAATAGAAATTACGTTATATGAAAAAAATGATTTTTGCAAGCCTACTTTTGGCTTCACAAGCTTATTATGCACAAGATAATCAAGTAAAAACCGATAGCACTTGGTTAAGAAAAGGTACAATTGCAATTTTAGGTAGTCAGTCTAGCTTTTCGCAATGGCAAGCAGGTGGAACAAACAATGTAGCTATTAATGGGGCGTTAAACTACGATTTAAACTACAAAAAAGGCGATTGGCTTTGGGATAACAAACTTATTGCTTCGTACGGTATCAATAAAATTAGCGGACAAGAGCAACGTAAAACCGATGACCGTTTAGACTTGAATTCAGTATTAGGTAAAAAATCAAAAGGATTATGGTATTACTCTGCGTTTTTAAATTTTAAAACCCAATTTGATACCGGTTTAAATCCTGATAATGAACTAGAACGTATTTCACATTTCATGTCGCCTGCGTATTTACAAACAGGTTTAGGTATGTTGTGGAAAAAGAACGATAACTTTAAAGTAAATTTTGCACCTGTAACCGCAAGGTTTATTTTTGTACATAAACACTTTACAGAATTTACTGAATCTTTTGGTGTAGAAAAAGGAAAAACTTCTCGTTTTGAATTGGGAGCATCGGTTAATGCATACTACAAAATTAATGTAATGGAGAATTTTTCTGTTGAAAATATTTTAAATCTTTACAGTAATTATTTAGAAGATCCGCAGAATGTTGATGTAGATTACCAATTAAACGCAGTTTTAAAAGTAAATAAATACATTTCAACAAATTTAACCTTCCAAACGCTGTATGATGATAACGCATATAAAGGTTTTCAAACACGTCATACTTTAGGTGTTGGGTTAAATTATATCTTTTAATTTTTTTATATAAAAGTATTTTTCTAAATTTAACGAATTATTATTAATTCATTATTATGTTTAGAAAAATACTTTTCTTTTTGCTATTAACAAATTTAAGTGTTAATGCACAGAAAATAGGTCCAGACTATGATTGTTTTGACATTAATATAACCGATATTGATGTTGATACGCGTTTTGTTCGTGATGCGGGCGATCCCGATATGTACATTGTATGTAAAGACAAAAGAATTGGGGTTACACCTAATTTTCAAACACAATATCTTCGTAAAACAAATATCTACGAAGTAGAACCTATTGCTTACAATCCATATCCTTTAGATCCAGCTATAAACGGTGGAACCGAAGCAAATAATAATGTTTCTTTTCACGATGAAAGAACACCTTGTCCTATAGATTTACCTTTTAAGTTTTGTTTTTTTGATCAAACTTTTGAGCGTATTTTTATTTGGGGTAATGGTGCAGTGAGTTTTACTCAAAACACTCAATGTTCAAATTCAGATTATGTTTCTGCATTAGGAGCTGTTTTTACTGGTCCAATTCCAGGGAATGTAACAAATAACAACTTTCTTAATTCAATATTTGGTTCCTTTCAACACACACATTGGGATCGCTCTAGATATAACCATGGTAGTATAAACTATCAAGTGTATGGAACGGCACCATGTAGAACATTTGTTATAAGTTTCTATCAAATGCCTGCATCAGGTGTTAATGCACAATTCTGTCCCCCCCCAACTCCATTACAAGGTCATCAAATTGTATTACACGAATTAACAAATGTTATAGATGTTAATATTGTACGTCACGATAACTGTCCTGCTAATAATCCTGGTGAATCTCTTGGAATAATTGGTATCATTAACGCAAACGGTACACAAGGTTATGCGCCACCTAATAGAAACTTAGGAAACTGGGATGCTATTGAAGAATCATGGCGTTTTGCACCAGCAGGTGTTTGTATGTACCGTACACAATGGAATGTTACCGATACAAAAGGAACCGTTTCTGAATTAGATAATTGCGAGGGTGAATTAAGCGTAGTAATAGATGAATTAAAAGATATATCAGCAACTTTAATTGTAGAAACATGTGATGAGCCCTACATGGAAACCTATAAAATAAAGGTGCGCCCTGCGATAGAGATTAATACGTTAGATTTACAGCGAATTGTTTGTGATAAAGATCAAAACACATATGATTTAACATCGTTAACAGCCGATATAAAAGCAGCACAATCTGCATCTCAAGCAGAAATTAATAAACTACGTTTTTATTATTACAAAACAGAAGACGATGCTTTAAATAAGGTAAATGATATAAAAACATTACGTGATTACCCGATTAATATGGGCGAAAACAAACTGTATATACGTATAGAATATGCAGACTTAACGGAATGTTACGAAATTTTAGAAGCAAATATTTTAAAAGTACCTGTTGAAGTAACGCCAAAAGAAAGCGTATTTATATGTGATGAATATAAATTGCCAGTTTTAACTAATGACGAGTTTTATTTAAAAATGGAACGTTTAGACGAAAATGCTTCGTTTGTAGTAAAAACAATTCCAAATATAGCAGAAGGGCAAGTAATAAACGAAGCGGGTTATTATTTAGTTTATGTTAAAAAAACAAACGAATACGGATGTGAAGATGTGAAAAGTTACTTGTTAATGGTTCAAAGCTGTAGCTACCCTAAAGGGATATCACCAAACGGCGATGGTAACAACGACTATTTAGATTTAACATACAATAATGTAGTAGAATTAAAAATATACAATCGATATGGAAATATGGTTTACAAACATGGTATAGGCTACAAACGCCAATGGCATGGGCAAGATAATAACGATAAAGTATTACCATCGGGAACTTACTTTATGCATGTAATAACGCCACAAGGAGTATATCAAGATTGGATACAGTTAATGTACGAAGTAAAATAATTAAAAATCTAGATTATGAAAAATATAATATACGTTGTTTTTTTACTAGTTACAATCAATGGTTTTGCACAAAGTAGTATCGAGCAAGATGCGTTGTATTTAAAATACGAACAAGCCTACCTGCAATTAGGTAGCAGCAATATAGCGCAACAGTATGAAGCAGCAACGTCAAATTTTTATGAAAAGTTTGATGATTACAAAGTAAGCAATAAGTTTAAAGGCGCAAATGATAAAGAACGATGGTTAAGTAAAAATGCATCAAAAACAAAATTTGCAAACGAAACAGAAGCATTGGCCGCTTACAAAACTATGGTAAGCTTAAACGAAACCATGCAACAAACAAATAATTCTATACAAGCAATACGTAGTGAATTATTAAATAAGTACGATTCAAAAATAGTTTGGGAAACCTTACAAAGAAGAATTAAAGAAAATAGATAAAAAAAGCCACTTCATAATTGAAGTGGCTTTTTTTTAAATTCAATAAAAGTTAAATTTTGTAAAGATATTTTAGATTTAACTTTTATTATTTAAAGTATTTGTCTAAATTTAGCAGATTATTCTATTAATTTAATGAATTATGATTAGAAAAATACTTTTCTTTTTGTTGTTAACTAACATAAGTGTTAATGCACAGAAAATCGGAACCGACTATGATTGTTTCGACATAAATATTACTGATATAGATGTTGATACACGTTTTGTTCGTGATGCAGGTGATCCTGATATGTATATTGTTTGTAAAGACAAAAGGATAGGTGTTTCTCCAAACTTTCAAACGCAATACCTTCGAAAAACGGATGTTTACGAAGTAGAGCCAATTGCACATAACCCTTATCCGTTAGATCCAGCTATTAATGGTGGAGTTGAAATAAATGATGCAGTTCCAAGATGGGACGATAATAGAACGTCATGTCCTATAAAATTGCCGTTTAAATTTTGTTTTTTCGACCAAACTTTTGAATATATTCACGTGTGGAGTAATGGTGCGGTTACTTTTATGCCAAATGATCAATGCTCACCTACACCACGACACTCGTATTTAAACCCCGAAGTTTTTACTGGTCCATTGCCAGGAGGTTTAGTAAATCCAAATTTTTACAATTCAATATTTGGTTCTTATCAACATACTCATTGGGATAAAACTGTTTATCTTGTTGGTAGTATCAATTACCAAGTCTATGGTACAGCACCTTGTAGAAAATTTGTAATCAGTTTCTTTGATATGCCTACGGCGGGGGTTAGTCCACAAAATTGTCCACCTCCATCGCCTTTGCAAAATCACCAAATTGTTTTACACGAATTAACAAATGTTATCGATGTAAATATCATACGTCATGATGATTGTCCTGCAACCGACGCTTGGGAAGCTTCTGCTGTAATTGGTATTACAAATGCAAACGGAACACGTTCATATACACCACCTAATAGAAATGTAAGTCCTTGGTCTGCTATTCAAGAATCATGGCGTATTGCACCAGCAGGTGTTTGCATGTACCGTACACAATGGAATGTTACCGATACAAAAGGAACCGTTTCTGAATTAGATAATTGCGAGGGTGAATTAAGCGTAGTAATAGATGAATTAAAAGATATATCAGCAACTTTAATTGTAGAAACATGTGATGAGCCCTACATGGAAACCTATAAAATAAAGGTGCGCCCTGCGATAGAGATTAATACGTTAGATTTACAGCGAATTGTTTGTGATAAAGATCAAAACACATATGATTTAACATCGTTAACAGCCGATATAAAAGCAGCACAATCTGCATCTCAAGCAGAAATTAATAAACTACGTTTTTATTATTACAAAACAGAAGACGATGCTTTAAATAAGGTAAATGATATAAAAACATTACGTGATTACCCGATTAATATGGGCGAAAACAAACTGTATATACGTATAGAATATGCAGACTTAACGGAATGTTACGAAATTTTAGAAGCAAATATTTTAAAAGTACCTGTTGAAGTAACGCCAAAAGAAAGCGTATTTATATGTGATGAATATAAATTGCCAGTTTTAACTAATGACGAGTTTTATTTAAAAATGGAACGTTTAGACGAAAATGCTTCGTTTGTAGTAAAAACAATTCCAAATATAGCAGAAGGGCAAGTAATAAACGAAGCGGGTTATTATTTAGTTTATGTTAAAAAAACAAACGAATACGGATGTGAAGATGTGAAAAGTTACTTGTTAATGGTTCAAAGCTGTAGCTACCCTAAAGGGATATCACCAAACGGCGATGGTAACAACGACTATTTAGATTTAACATACAATAATGTAGTAGAATTAAAAATATACAATCGTTATGGAAATATGGTTTACAAACATGGTATAGGCTACAAACGCCAATGGCATGGGCAAGATAATAACGATAAAGTATTACCATCGGGAACTTACTTTATGCATGTAATAACGCCACAAGGAGTATATCAAGATTGGATACAGTTAATGTACGAAGTAAAATAATTAAAAATCTAGATTATGAAAAATATAATATACGTTGTTTTTTTACTAGTTACAATCAATGGTTTTGCACAAAGTAGTATCGAGCAAGATGCGTTGTATTTAAAATACGAACAAGCCTACCTGCAATTAGGTAGCAGCAATATAGCGCAACAGTATGAAGCAGCAACGTCAAATTTTTATGAAAAGTTTGATGATTACAAAGTAAGCAATAAGTTTAAAGGCGCAAATGATAAAGAACGATGGTTAAGTAAAAATGCATCAAAAACAAAATTTGCAAACGAAACAGAAGCATTGGCCGCTTACAAAACTATGGTAAGCTTAAACGAAACCATGCAACAAACAAATAATTCTATACAAGCAATACGTAGTGAATTATTAAATAAGTACGATTCAAAAATAGTTTGGGAAACCTTACAAAGAAGAGTTAAAGAAAATAGATAAAAAAAAAGAGGAACTTTTAAGTTCCTCTTTTTTATTCTTCTGTTGCATCATTTTCTGTGTATTCAGGGTACAAAAAGTTGTTGTATGGGAATCGTGTAATATGTATTTGCCTAACAGCTTCGTATACTTTTTGACGTAATTCGTCAAAATTTTGTTTTTCAGTTGCCGATATAAAAACCGATAAATCTTTACCTACTTTACTCATCCAAGTGTTCTTCCACTCGTCAATAGAATAATGTTTAGAAGTACGTTCAATCATTAAATCTTCTTCATCAAAATAAGCTGGTTTGTACGCATCAATTTTATTAAAAATCATAATAGTTGGTTTATCATCACTTTTAATATCCTTTAAAATTTGATCAACCGATTCAATATGGTCTTCAAATTCTGGATGTGAAATATCAACAACATGTAATAATAAATCGGCTTCACGAACTTCATCTAATGTCGATTTAAACGATTCAACCAATTGAGTAGGTAGTTTTCTTATAAAACCAACGGTATCAGAAAGTAAAAAAGGTAAATTTTTAATAACAACTTTACGTACGGTAGTGTCTAAAGTAGCAAATAACTTATTTTCAACAAAAACCTCACTTTTCCCTAAGGCATTCATTAAAGTAGATTTTCCAACATTGGTATAACCAACTAAAGCAACGCGTACCATGGCGCCACGATTGCTGCGTTGAACGGCCATTTGTCGGTCAATAGTTCTAATTTTATCTTTTAACAAAGCAATTCTATCGCGAACAATACGGCGGTCGGTTTCAATTTCGGTTTCACCCGGACCACGCATACCAATACCACCTCGTTGTCGTTCTAAGTGAGTCCACATACCAGTTAATCGTGGTAATAAATATTGAAATTGGGCTAATTCAACCTGTGTTCTTGCATAAGATGTTTGTGCTCTTTGTGCAAAAATATCCAGAATTAAGTTGGTTCTATCTAACACTTTCGAGTCTAACAAACGCGATAAATTTTTTTGTTGTGCGGGTGTTAATTCATCGTCAAAAATTACCGTATCAATTTTATGTTCCTTAACAAAAATTTCAATTTCTTCAAGCTTTCCTGTTCCTACAAAGGTTTTAGGATTGGGTTTATCCATTTTTTGCGTGAATCTTTTCACAACTTCGCCCCCTGCCGTTTGTGTTAAAAACTCTAGTTCATCTAGATATTCGTATAACTTAGCTTCTGATTGATTTTGGGTAATTATACCAACCAAAATTGCTTTTTCGTAATTTATTTCTTCTTTTTCTAACATTTTTTATTTTTTTAACGGGGTATTTCTTGCAAATTTATTAAAATAGCATTTAAGAAATAGTTAATTATTTTATGTAATTATACTTTTTTTTAAATATTGAAAAAAATCTTGATTATATTAAATTAATATTGTTATTTTAGTAAATTCTTAACAACGGCAGTTTGTAAAGAAATAATTAGCAATAATTATGGTAGAAAAAATTAAAAATTAACTTTGTAATATTGAAATATAAATTTGTCCTTATGAAAATAAATAAGAGTATAGTTGCAGTAGTTTGTATTCTACTAGGAAGTTTAAAGGGGTTTGCCCAACAAGACCCGCATTATACGCAGTATATGTACAACCAAAGTGTATTTAACCCAGCATATGCAGGTATTAATGATTACTTGTCTACTGGTGTTTTGTACAGAACACAATGGGTTGGTATAACCGATGCACCTAAAACAGCAACAGCATTTTTACATACGCCTGTAGCAAAAAATGTTGGGGTAGGTTTATCGTATATCAACGATCAAATTGGTCCAGTAAGTGAAAATAATGTATTTGCAGATGTATCTTATACTGTTAGATTAGGGCAAGGTCACAGTTTAGCACTTGGTGTTAAGGGTGGGGTAACAATGCAAGAAATTGGATTTTTTAGCGATATTAACGGTACTTTACCTAACAAAAGCGATATTGTTTTTGCTGAAGATAGCAGCTCTACACAATTTAACTTTGGTGCAGGTTTGTTTTATTTTACAAACAAATACTACGCAGGTTTTAGTATGCCGAATTTTATGAAAAATACCTATGTAGAGAAGAATAATCGTAAATTTGGTACCGATGTAGCCCATATGTTTTTGACAGGTGGATATGTTTTCGATTTAAACAGAGAATGGAAAATTAAACCTTCAACCATGTTAAAAATGGCAACTGAATCACCAGTTTCAGTAGATTTATCTGTTAACGCAATGTACGATGAAAAATTAGAATTTGGTGTAACTTACCGTTTACAAGATGCAATTGGTGCAATGGTAAATTATAGAGTAACACCAAAAATTAGAGTTGGATATGCGTATGATCAAACAACGTCTAGATTAGATTTCACATCAAAAGGTTCACACGAGGTGTTTTTATTATTTGATGTTTTCTACAAGAAAAAAGTATACAGTTCACCACGTTTCTTCTAAATTATGCTAAAATAAATCATGAGAAAAATTTACTTATCACTCCTATTAATAGGTTCATTATATACCGCACAAGCACAAAACACAGGGTTTATAAG
Organism: Myroides sp. JBRI-B21084; assembly: GCF_030545015.1. Taxonomy (GTDB): domain Bacteria; phylum Bacteroidota; class Bacteroidia; order Flavobacteriales; family Flavobacteriaceae; genus Flavobacterium. The sequence continues at coordinate 1,867,735 of NZ_CP120653.1, read as the reverse complement.
CACTCCGCAAGAGCGCTTAAAGCATGCTGATAATTTGTTTAAACGATACGAATTTGTTGAAGCTGTAGAGCATTACAAAAAGTTAGTACGCGGTGAAAAAACCGATAGTTACGTTATATTGCAGCTTGCAGAAAGCTATTACCATTTATTTAACACTGTAGAGTCGGCTAAATGGTATGCAAAGGCAATTGAATTAAACCCAAACCAAGATCCTGAGGTTTATTTTAAATATGCACAAATGCTAAAGGCAAGTGGTCGTTACGATACTTCGAACAAAATCATGAAGAAATTCGCCGATTTAAAACCAGAAGATTCTCGTACAATTGAATTTCTTAAAGATCCAGATTACATACCTGCTCTTAGAAGCCAAGAAGCTTTGTTTACTTTTGAAGACAGCCGTATTAACAATTCTCTTTTTTCTGATTTTGGTGGTATTTTAACAACCGATAATACCCTTTATTTTGCATCGGCACGTGACGAATCTAAAAAGAAATATGGCTGGAATAATCAACCTTTTTTGAATGTTTATGCAGCAACTTATGTTTCTGATGAAGATAAATTCATAGACATTAAGCCAGTTAATGAACTAAATACAAAACATCACGACGGGCCAACAACAGTTACTGCAGATGGGCAAACTATGTTTTTTGCAACAGAAGGTTTCCGTAGCGGTGATTTTAAAAGAGATAAGAAAAACCGTTTGAAAAAAGATAAGGTACATGTTTACCGTGCTAAATACAACGGAAAAAGCTGGAAAGATATTGAACCAGTACCTTTCAACTCAAAAGATTACATGGTAAGTAACCCAGCTGTTACACCAGATGGTAAAACATTGTATTTTGCATCTGATATGCCAGGTTCTGTAGGTGATATGGATATTTGGAGAGTTGATTTAAATGAAGACGGAACTTACGGAACACCTGAAAACTTAGGTGCTATAGTAAATACCGAAGGTCGCGAATCGTTTCCTTTTATATCTGAAGACGGAAAGTTAATATTTGCTTCAAATGCTCATAAAGGTTTTGGTGGTTTAGATTTGTATATGTACGATTTAAGTGATCCTAACGCTGCAGTTCGCAATATTGGTGACCCTATTAACACAGCAAAAGACGATTTTCACTTATCATTCTACCCTGATAAAGGTATTGGTTTTGTGTCAACAAACCGTGTAGGGCGTGATGATATTTACAAAGTTCGTCCGGTTTGTGTTACCGAAATGGTAATTACAGTAACAGATGTAAAAACAGGTGCTATTATTAAAAATGCAGAAGTAGCAATCTTAGATTACGATAAAAATGTTATTGAAACACGCTTTACCGATGCTTACGGAATTGTACGCTACGATACCGACTGTAACAAAGTTTTTGCTTTACAAGTAGCTGCAGAAGGTTACGAAGGTAGAGATGTTGAGTTACAAAAATGGGGTAATGGTAAATACCCAATTGACGTAGCTTTACGACCAATTGAAATGATTGTAATTCCAGAGAAGATTTTATTAGGCGATATTTATTTTGAATTTAACAAAGCTAATATTACGCAACAAGGTGCGTTTGAGTTAAATAAATTAGTTCAAATTTTACAACGTAACCCAGGAATGATGATTAAGATTGAATCACATACCGATAATAGAGGAAGTGATGTTTACAACTTAAAACTATCTGATGAGCGTGCTCGTTCAACAAGACAATATGTTATTTCTAAAGGAATAAGCCCTGATCGTTTAGAAGCTCGTGGTTACGGTGAAAGCCAACCAAAAGTTGATTGTGGTGAAAATTGTACTGAAGATCAACATGCAATTAACCGCCGTTCAGAGTTTATTATTACTAAAAAATAAACATACTTTTATATGTTAAAAGACCTCGATTTTCGAGGTCTTTTTCTGTTTTAAAAACTTTGGCACAGTACTTGATATTTTTAAAATGTAATAAAAAACTAAAAACAATAAAAATGAAAATATTTAGATTCGCATTAATAGCAGCAGCCATGCTTACAGCAAGTGTAAGTAATGCGCAGTACAACAGAGGTAATGCAACTGTTGTGGCTCAGAATTACGATATTTCTGACAATCTAGATTTGCAAGCAGTAGCATCTATTTTTGGCGAATCTAGAGATTTAGAAGATTTTGAGCGAAGAATAAACGATCCTTCGGCACAAATATCAAATTTGGATTTAAACAACGATAATTATGTAGATTATTTACGTGTTGTTGAAGTTGCCGAAAACGATATGCGTGTAATTGTAATTCAATCAGTTTTAGGACAAGATCAGTTTCAAGATGTTGCAACGATCGAATTAGAGCGTCAACGCAATAAAACAGTTCATGTACAAATTGTTGGTAACTCATTTATTTATGGTCCTAACTATATTTATGAGCCTTATTATTATTCAACACCTGTGTTTTTTGATTTGTTTTGGTTAGCAACATATCGTCCGTATTATTCACCTTGGTATTGGGGGTATTATCCAACGTATTATTCATATTGGCGCCCAATGCCTGTGTTTAGATACCACCGCCATATATATTCGCACATAGACCAAAGAAATAGATATTCATATACTGATAACCGCCGTATGGTGCGTGCAGATAGAATGTACAACAATGTAAGAGGGAATTCGTTAGAACGTAAAAGTCCAAACAGATCTTTTGCAAGTCGTAACGAAAATGTTACAAATCGTCATGGGTTAGAAGCATCGAGAAGTTCTAGAAATTCCTCAATGAATCAAGCTAATGGTTTGCGAAGCGGTAATAGAGCTGAAAGTGTTTCAAGAAGCCAAAATTTAGACCGAAGTAATATGGGCTTTAGTAGATCTAATACCATAAATTCAGAAAGACAAAGAGTAAATAACAGTGATTTTTCAAGAGTTCGTTCAACAAGTACAGAACGCGTTAAAGTAGAAAATAATAATTTTAGAAACATACGTTCAAATTCAACTTTTGAAAGAAGAGAATCTGCACCAGCAAGTTCAAGAATAGAGCGTTCATCACGTATTTCATCTCAACCAAATAGAACTTTTAGTCAACCAAGTTCAAGTAGAAGTTCTTCATCTACGATGCGTAGCTCGTCTCCAAGCATGAATCGTTCTGCAGCTCCTTCAATGAACCGCAGTAGTGGTTCAATAGGTGGCGGAAGAAGTTCATCAGGCAGTGGAATGACCCGTGGAGGTAGATAATTAAATTATTCAAAAAAAAAAGAGTAGGTTAGTGCCTACTCTTTTTTTATGTAAATAAAGCTTTAAGTTCGGTAGCTTCACTAGGTAACATTTTACCTGCTAAAACCAAGCTTAGTTGTTTGCGGCGAAGCGCAGCATCAAAACGGCTTTTTTCTTCTTCTGTTTCAGGAATAAGAGCAGGAACTTCAACAGGTGTACCCATTTCATCAACAGCAACAAAAGTATAAATGGCTTCGTTCGCTTTTTGTCGGTTACCCGATTCGCGATCTTCAATCCAAACATCTAAAAATATCTCCATTGAACTTCTAAAAGTTCTAGAAACTTTAGCTTCTACGGTAACCACACTTCCTAAAGGAATACTTTTGTTAAAAGCAACGTTGTTTACCGATGCTGTTACGCAAATTCTGCGTGAATGTCGGCGAGCAGTAATACTTGCTGCGCGATCCATACGGGCTAATAATTCACCACCAAAAAGGTTGTTTAAAGGGTTTGTTTCGCCTGGTAAAACAATATCTGTTAAAATAGTAATAGAATCGTTTGGGGTTTTAGGTTGCATATTTGTTATTTTTTACAAAAGTAGTAGTTTTTATTTATACACATAAAAAAAAGACCTTAACGGTCTTTTTAAGCTTAATTTTCAATAAAAATCCAAGCGTCTTTATTCACTTTTTCGTGAATTAAACGCAATTCGGTTTGTGCTTCTTCAAGCGATGTGTAGCTGTTGTAAACTACTGGTCGCATATTATGTTTAGAAGGGTCAAGATATTTAGCGTTTTCGTAACCTTTTTCTTTTAACTCATTAGTTAAAATTTGAGCCTTAGCTTCGGTTTTAAAAGCACCAGCAACAATATGAAAAGGTTTTTTTTCAACCTCCTTAGTAACTTCTGCTACTTTTTGAGTAATAATTTCAGGAGTTTCAATTACAAAAGTTGCTTGTTGTAATTTTTGTTCAATTTTATTTTGAACTTCTTTTTCAACTGCTAACTTTTTTTCTTGGTACAACTCATATTCTTGATAAGTTGAAACCGAACTGTATAAACCAATTAAAGCGGCTGCAGCGGCTGTATAACGCACCCATTGTAAACGCGGCTTTGATTTTGATATTGAAACTACTTTTGTAGGTTTTGTTTGTTCGTTTGTTATTGCGGTTGCTACTACTGCAGATAAACCAAACGAAGATGTTAGGTAATTGGTTGAACCTACTGGTTCAAATTGAATTTTATCTTCGCTGTTTAAAGTTAATTCACCAATGTTTTTTAGGTAAATAACCTGTTGCTCGTGCAAAGTGTTTTTCCAGCTGTTCACTTGTTCGTAAATTAACGCAACTGCTTGGTTAAAAGAAATGTTTTCTTCTAAAGCAATATGGTTGGCTAATAAACCATCGTTTTGCTGTAACAAGCTGTTAAACAATATGGTTTTTTTAGGTGGAACAAAGGTTTGGCTGGTTTCGTTAAAGCGTGCCGAAACTGTTTCGGTGATAAATGCACCAAAACCAGGTACCGTTACGCATTGGTATCGGTATAATAATGCGGAAATATGTTTTTCGATCATCATAGAGCAAAAATAAGAAAATCAACATTGTTTGCAGAAATTTATTCACAAATGTTATCAACAATTTTGGTTTTAACGTTCTTGTGATTTGTAACGTATTGATAACGTGATTTTTTTCAAACCAAAAAAAGATATATATTTATTAATAATAAGAATTTTTACAAATACATGCACATAAATACGTTAACGGCATACTTAAAATTACTGGCTTGTGATGGAGTTGGTGTTTTAAACACGCGTAAAATTTTAGATACTTTTAAAAGCGTTGAGGCTGTTTTTGATAACAGTAAGCAAACTGTTTTTGCCGATTTTAACCTTCCTAAAAATATTGAAAACGCTTTAAAAAATTTTGATAAACACGAAATTATTCAAAACGAAATAAATTTTATTTTAAAGAACAATATTCAATGCGTTGGTATTTTAGATGATGATTACCCAAGCTTGTTAAAAGAATGTGTTGATGCACCTATTATTTTGTTCTATAAAGGCGATTTATCGCTTTTAAACAACCGTTGTTTAGCTATTGTTGGTACACGAAAAATTTCAGCCTATGGAAACGAAATAACAACGCAATTAATAGAACATTTACAGCCTTACAAGCCTACAATTGTTAGTGGCATGGCTTATGGTGTTGATATTGCGGCTTATTTTCAGGCCAGAAAAAATAATTTGCCTACGGTTGGGATAATGGGTACCAGTTTTAAAAAATTGTACCCTAGTGTGCACAAGAAATATTACGAGGATTTGTTTAATAATGGGTTAATAATAACAGAATATGCTGGTTTTAATACTTTAGTGCCTGAATTGTTCACTCGCAGAAATCGTATAATTGCTGGCTTGTGTAGCGCAACTGTAGTAGTTGAAAGTGCCGAAACAGGCGGATCGCTTTCTACGGCGTATTTTGCAAACGGTTATGCTAGAGAAGTTTATGCAGTTCCTGGAAAAATAAATGATGATTTTAGTAAAGGTTGTTTACGTTTGATTCATGAAAACCGTGCACAGTTACTTTATAATTTTGAACATTTAATTGCAGATTTAAATTGGAATACATCTGCTGAACCAAAGAAACAAGCGGAAGTTAAAAAACAAATCAACCTAAATGATTTTACCGACTTACAGCAAACTATCTTAAAAACGTTACAAAGCGAAGCCTTACATATTGATGAATTGGCTTTGCAAACACAATTATCAATGCCAGTTTTAAATGCTGAATTAATGATGTTGGAACTAAACGGAATTGTTGTGGGTTTACCCGGAAAAATGTTTAAAATGAAATAAAAAAACGCCACTTTTCTAAAGTAGCGTTTTGCATTTTAATATCCCAACTTCTCTCTAACTCGGTTCAATGTTCCGTTGGCAATAACAGCGGCTTTTGCAGCGCCTTCGGTTAAAAACTGGTCAACTTCTTCCAAGTGGTTCATATAGTATGTGTATTTTTCACGAATATCTTTAAACTTGTCGCAAATCAATTCAAATAACGCTTGTTTTGCGTGTCCATACCCATAATTTCCACCTAAATAATTTGCACGCATTTGATCAGTTTGTTCTGGCGTTGCCAATAATTTGTAAATAGCAAACACGTTGCAGGTATCTGGATTTTTAGGATCTTCTAACGGAGTAGCATCGGTAACAATAGCCATAATTTGTTTACGTAGCTTTTTATCGTCTTCAAAAATATTAATGAAGTTGTTACGAGATTTACTCATTTTTTCGCCATCGGTACCTGGAACAGTCATAATTTCTTCCGAAATTTTTGCGTTAGGCAACACAAACGTTTCACCCATTTGGTTGTTAAAACGGGCAGCTACATCGCGTGTAATTTCTAAATGCTGTAATTGGTCTTTACCAACAGGTACAAATTCGGCATCGTACAATAAAATATCTGCAGCCATTAACATTGGGTACGTAAATAAGCCGGCATTTACGTTTTCTAAATAGCTTGACTTATCTTTAAACGAATGCGCCAATGTTAAGCGTTGAAAAGGAAAAAAACAGCTTAAGTACCAAGTAAGTTCGCAGGTTTGCGGTACGCTAGATTGTTTGTAAAACGTAACACGGTTGGTATCTAGGCCACATGCAAGCCAAGTGGCAGCCACACTATAGGTATTTTCTTTTAATGTTTTAGCATCTTTAATTTGTGTAGCCGAATGTAGATCGGCGATAAATAAAAATGTTTCATTTTCAGGATTATTTGCCATTTCAATAGCAGGCAAAATAGCTCCTAAAAGATTTCCAAGGTGTGGGGTTCCGGTACTTTGAACTCCTGTTAATACTTTTGCCATTCTTTAAAAATTAAATTTTTACAAATTTAAAAGTTTATAACGTTAGTTGTTAATTTTATTTATTTATTAATTTGCAGTGTCTAACAAAAAAATACATGAATCTTTTTAAGAATGCCGTTTGGTTTTTATGGAAAACGTGGTTTTACCTTATTATTTTAGTGGTAATTTTGGTGCTGTCACCTTTTTTAATTGTTTCATTATCAAGTGATAAATTTTACCGATACTTTTTTAAATTGGCTCGTATTTGGGCTTATGCAGTGTTTTACGGTACCGGTTTTAGAAAAACCATAGTAACAAAACAAAATTTTAACCCCGATAGAAGTTATATGCTTACAGCTAACCATACATCGATGATGGATATAATGCTAATGCTTATTTTGGTTAAAAACCCGTTTGTTTTTGTAGGAAAGCAAGAATTGGCTAAACTACCCATTTTTGGATATTTTTATAAAAAAGCCTGTATTTTAGTTGATAGATCTAGTGCAGTAAGCAGACAACAAACTATGGTTGCGGCTGCCGAAAGGCTTTCTAAAGGGTTAAGTGTTTGTATTTTTCCTGAAGGTGGTGTGCCTAACGAAGAATCAATAATTTTAGATGATTTTAAAGACGGTGCTTTTCGTTTGGCTATTGATTTTGAAATTCCGGTGGTGCCCATGACGTTTGTTGGACTAAAAAAAATGTTTCCCTTTCGGTTTTTTGCTGGCCACCCGGGTAATGTGTTGATTTATCAACACCCTTTTGTTGCTACGCAAAATTTAACGCAACGCGATAAACCCGACCTAAAAAACCAAGTACGCGAGTTGATTTTACAACCGTTGTTGAAGCATAGTTAGAGTTTGTTAATGAGTTGTGAGGTAGGGTTTTGAAATTTTTTATTTTTGATGTTTTTTTATTAGTTATTGATATTAATGGGGTGTAAGCTCCTCTAAAAAAAGTACAGTATAAGAAAAATAGCTTACTAATACAAAATCAACATTAAATTTTGCCTTAAAGCACAAATTTAGAAAAAGCAATTTTGAGCAACAGTATTTACTTTCTTTTGAGTAAAATATAAACTCTATTTATTACCATTAACAAGCTAAAAAGAAAAAGTAGTAATAAATAATAATTAAGTCCTACAATAATTTTAGTTATCACAGTGCTGTATAAAAAGCATGAGAAATCAATTGTTGTCATTAGTAGTGTTAGCACAATGATTATTGATAAAACAATACAAAAAGAAATATTAATATGAATTTCGTCTACAAATTGCTTTTTAAGTTCTAAAAGAGCTTTATCTTCAATATTATTGTTGTTGTTTTCAATATTTTCTAATTGACTATAAATTATTGCAAGTAAATTGAAAAGAAAACCACCGAATATCGAAATACCTGCAATTAAGTTTGATAATTGACTTTCAAAAGTATAATTTTTAATAGATAAAAAAGATGCAAATAATGCAGGAAATCCAATGAATAGAAGAAAATCTCTAAAGGAAATATATTTAGACTCACTTTTATAGACTTTTAGAGTATTAAAATGGTCTACTATTATTTTAAATATATTTATTCTACTAAGCATTATATATAGATTACTTCTTCAATTAACGTTTCAGCCTGTTTTACTAAAGATTCTATAGTTATTTCGTTATTAAAATATTGCAAATCATTAGTAACATCAATATCTGGTTGTATTCTATTTCGATGTACTACATAAAACGTTTTTCTTTTACCATTTAGTTCTAATTCAAATTCAACTTCTTCAAAATCATCGATATCCTTAATTTCGATTCTTTCTCTGTTAGAATTATTAAATAATTTATCTACAAAACTTTTAAAATTTTCAGGAAGTTTAGATGCTGACATACTCGTTTTTAAAGTACCAGGTATTAAATCCACATTTCCTCCATTTTGATAGAACGCAGCAATGTCATTTGGTATTTTTCTTTTTATAAACTCTATTCTTTTTAAATTACCTTCCCTTATCATTCTATTATAAACCTTACCATGAATTATATTGTTTATTTGAATATAATATCCCACAAATCCAATATTTTTTGCAAATTGATTTATACTTTTCGTAAATATAGTTTTGATGCCAAACTTAGATTTCCTTTGAAGTATTAATGCACCATAATCTTTATTTTTTGGTATTTGTAAATAAAAGAATACGTCTCTAAATGCAGCATGATTTTTACCAACCTTAAACATTTCCTCATTTGTCTCAATGTCTTTTATTTTGTAATCTTCTCCACTTACGCCTGAAGAAAGAAAGCCATAAATACATCTTTTTTCGAAATCAATTACCGGTGGAACATCTAATGTTAAATGTAAATTCGATAGATCTTTAGAATCAGTGTCTTTATGAATATTTTTCAATATTTCATCAAAAAATTTTTTACTAAAATCTAAAAAATCATCTTGACCATTAAATAGGCTTAATATTAAATCATTTTTATTTTTAGTTACTTTTACTAAATATGTTGAAAATATGTATTTTTCCATAAAGTTCGATTAATATTGTGCACTACAACCAAATATAAACAAATAACTTATTTAAACAAAGTGTTCGAGTGTACTTATATTGCTTTCAAATCACATAAATTTATAGGATGATTTAACAAAAGCAAAAAGGTTGCACCAATGTTCAAAAATTATTTGCTAAAAACACAAATTCAGTTAAAAGTATTACAATCAACAATATTCTTTTCTAAAATTTGCATGCTGAGTAGCGGTAAAATAATCGCGAAATATTTGCTGAATAGGTTCGCTGGGGTGCGATGCTTTAATGCCTAACTGAAAATAAAGATCTAAAATTTGGTGCGATAAATTTGCAACCAAGGTTTCGCCAAACTGATGAATTTCGGTTTGAACTTCAACTGAAATATCTTTATTGTGTTCTAAAAGCATTTCAATTTTATCGGCATAAAAATAGGTTTGCTTTTCGTTTGTTGTAAGTTTGTTTCTAAATGTTGATAAATCTAGTTGTGGTCTTATTTTTTCGGCTTCATCTAAAAAATGTGCGGCCATTCCAATATAATTTACCAACAAGGTTAAATCGGCAAAAATGCGAAAAGGAATTTTATCTAAAGCAGCATCGGTATAAAATTCGTTGTAAATAAAGCTGTAATCTGCATCAACTAATACATTGTTTACATTAAACGAAAAGGTTCCGGTAGCCTGCATTCCCATTGCTTTCCAATCTTCAATAATGGTTACCTTATCTTTCGGAATAATAAACGATCGTATCATTTCGTTGCCCTTTGCATCTAAAACGGGTTTATTGTTCTTTGTTATAACCGCATTTAATGTAAAATGACTCAAATAGGGCGCGCCTGTAGCGTAAACCCAACGGCCATTTATTAAAAAGGCGTTGTTTTTTATTTCGGCAGTTCCACCAATAGCACCGCTTCCACCAAAACACGTAAAGTTGTCTTTAAAAAGTTCGTGTGCAATTTGTGGTTTTAAATTCCGCGAAAAATAATTGGCACCGGCACATAAGGTTACCATCCAACCCAAGCTGCCATCTATAAAAGCCAATTGTTTTAAAAGTTGTAATCCGTTTGTGAAATTTAATCCCAAACCGCCATATATTTTAGGAACCCATATTTGCAGCCATCGTTCGTTATAAATATGTTCAATAACATTGGTAGGAATTTGTTTCGATCCTAATAGCTTTTCTTGAATTTCGGATTTATGCATTTTTTTGCTGCTTTAAAATTTTATGCCAGTTTAAGTATCCAAATATGGCAACAATAAATAAAAAGGCGGTTAAAGCTGCGTATAAGTAAAGTTCTTTATGTATTAAAAGCGGTACAGCAATAAAATTACTTATGTTTAGCAACACCCAATTCTCTATTTTGCGTTTTGCCATTAGCCACATACCTGCCCAAGCAAATGCGGTTACTGCCGAATCTAACAAGGGAACATCGCTATCGGTATAATTGGTTAAAAAAACATAAAAAATACCAAATGCTATAACCACAATTGCAGCTGCTTTGTATTTTTCTGCTTTTGTTGTGAATGAAATTGGAGTTTCGGTTTGTTGTTTGCCAAATTTCCAAAACAGCCAACCATAAATACTCATTATTAAGTAGTAAAAATCTAACGTAAATTCTGCATACAACTTGGCATGAAATTTAACATACATAGCTAGTAAAATACCAGCAATACCAAAAAGATAATTGTGAATATTGTTTTTTTGTGCCAATAAAACTTGCACCATTGCAAAAAACACACCTAGCCATTCAATCCAAGTGGTTTTACTTAAAATTTCCTGCATCATATAAATAAATTAAATGATGAGATGATAAAGTTACAATCCCTACGCCGGCATTATCCGGATCAGGTGCAGAACAAAGTTCATGGGTATCATCTCAGCCAAAAGCGGCACCCCATTGCGTTTTCAAAATTGATGCTTTTTTTTGGATTAGGAAAGTTTTCCGTAAAAAAAATCCCTTTCGGCAATAAGAAAGGGATTTTGTGTTAAGCATTTTGTTGCTCTTTAATATGTTGTTTAATACGATCTTCTAATTCTTCTTGCAATTCAGGATTATCTTTAATTAAACCTTTAACAGCATCACGACCTTGGCCTAATTTTGTATCGCCATAACTAAACCACGAGCCTGATTTTTTTACAATTTCAAAATCAACAGCTAAATCTAAAATTTCGCCCGTTTTAGAAATTCCTTCACCGTACATAATATCAAACTCGGCAGTACGGAAAGGTGGCGCAACTTTGTTTTTAATGATTTTTACTTTGGTACGGTTACCCATAACGTGTTCGCCGTCTTTAATTTGGGTTGATTTACGAATGTCTAAACGAACCGATGCGTAAAATTTCAATGCGTTACCACCTGTTGTAGTTTCGGGATTACCAAACATTACTCCAATTTTTTCACGTAATTGGTTGATAAAGAAAACGGTACAGTTTGTTTTTGAAATGGTTGCGGTTAACTTACGCAATGCTTGCGACATTAAGCGGGCATGTAACCCCATTTTAGAATCGCCCATTTCACCTTCAATTTCACTTTTTGGTGTTAATGCAGCAACTGAGTCAATTACTACTAAATCAATGGCGCCCGAGCGTATTAAGTTTTCGGCAATTTCTAAAGCTTGCTCTCCATTATCAGGTTGCGATATAATTAAATTATCAATATCAACGCCTAATTTCTCTGCATAAAAACGGTCAAAAGCGTGTTCAGCATCAATAAAAGCGGCAATTCCACCGGCTTTTTGAGCTTCGGCTATAGCGTGTAAAGTTAAGGTTGTTTTACCAGACGATTCAGGTCCGTAAATTTCTATTATTCTTCCACGTGGGTATCCCATAACCCCTAAAGCTAAATCTAAACCTAATGAACCTGATGATATTGCTTCAACTTCTTCAACTGCGCTATCACCTAATTTCATTACGGTTCCTTTGCCGTAGGTTTTGTCTAATTTATCTAATGTAAGCTGTAATGCTTTTAATTTTGCTTCTTTATCTGCACTCATAATCTTTTGTCTTTTCTAAGGTAAAAATACCTTTTTTTATTTAATTATTCTATAAAAAATAGTTTTTAAATAGCTTGCTTTATTATTGTTGTTTCTAACTTTTTAACGTTGCAAATATATGTTTTGTTAGCGACAAAAAAAGTCGTTTTAAAATAAAATAATACAAATTTTAACTTACATATGCGAACGGTATAGTTGTTGCTAAATTATTTAATTAGAATTATTTAAGGGTGTTTTTTTAAATATACTTTTTTAGTATTTTCGTAAAAAAAATTGAAATGAAAAAAATTATTGTTTTATTGTTGCTTGCCTTGTTTTTTTCTAGGTGCAAAAAAGAATATGAAATTGAAAAGATGGAACGTGATACCGACTCAGAGGTTTACGACCATAATTTAGAAAATGTAATTGATTCTGTTGAAATTAAAAAGAACGATTCCATTCAATTAGCAAAAAGCGATTCAATAGAAGTCGCTAAAAAAGTTGCTTTAGAATTAAGTAAAAAATCAAAAAAATTTAGTGTTTTTAAAGGCGATGCATTTAGTTATTGGCCTATAAAAAACAGTGATTCGTTGCGTAAATTGTTTTATAACACCTTTACCAAAGAACAGCAATATACCATTGCTGCGCTAAACCGTATTGATACCGATCACATAAAAAAGCGCGATACGTTAATTGTACCCAATACTTTTAAATCGGCTTTTATAGATTATTCGCCTTTTCCACGTACGTTAGATAATTTAATGAATGTACCTAAAATAATTATTTTTTCGTACCCAATACAAGCATATGGAGTTTACGAAAATGGGAATTTAGTAAAATGGGGACCTACAAACATGGGTAAAAAAGCATCGCAAACTCCCCGAGGGTTATTCTTTACCAATTGGAAAGGTAGAAAAGTACGCAGTACGGTTGATGATGAATGGATTTTAAATTGGAATTTTAATATAAGTAATAAAGGTGGTGTTGGTTGGCATCAGTACGCTTTACCTGGTTACCCCGCATCGCATTCATGTTTACGTTTATTAGATGCCGATGCGCAATGGTTGTATAATTGGGCCGATCAATGGGTGATTACTGAAGATAAAAAAGCAGTTAAAGTAAAAGGTACACCTGTAATTGTTTATGGCGATTATAATTTTGGTAGCAAAGGTATTTGGCATCAGCTAGTTGTAAATCCTTCTATTACTAATTTGTCTAAAAACGATTTAGAGGAACTTGTTGAACCGCATTTAACCGAAATTTACAAACAACAAACCATTCGCGAAGAGTACAATAAAACAAAACCTACAAATAAAACGAAGGAAGATAGTTTAAAAATTGTGAAGGATACAGTAAAGTAGTTTTAAAAAAAATTGTAACTTTCGTTAAAATTCATCGTAATTATGAAAAAAAATTTAATTTACCTAAGTAGTTTTTTGTTGATAGGTTTAGTGCTTATGTCGTTCAACAATCATTCAAGAACAACCTATTTAAACAATCAAGATAATCATTTTAAAAACTTAAAAGTTTTACCCAAAAATATTTCAAAAGATAGTTTAATGGGGTTAATGGAAGGCTACAATAAAGCTTTAGGCGTTAAATGTAGTTATTGCCATATAAAAGATAAAGCATCAGATAGCATTATGCAAAAAGAAATTGCGCGTCATATGATCCATTTTACCAACGAGCTAAACGCTAAAGAATTTGCGCCAATTGGTAAAAACTATAAAAACGCTGTAGAATGTGCAACTTGTCACCGCGGATCAACCAAACCAATGAGCGATACCAAAGCATTTATGAACGGTAGAAAAAACAAAAAAAAGTAAAAATTTTCAATGTAAGGCTTCTTTAAGTGCCTTTGTACAATATAACATTAAAGCAGTCTTTTTTACAAGATTGCTTTTTTATTTGTTTAGAAATTAAAAAAATACATTGTTTAACCTAAAATCATTAAATTCGCACATTGAATTTAAAAACAGTACCATGAGCACCAAATTCACAGAATATAAAGGATTAAATTTACCAACCGTAGCAAGTGAAATGTTACAGTATTGGAAAGAGCAATCTATCTTTGAAAAATCGGTAACTTCACGCGAAGGCAACCAACCGTTTGTGTTTTTTGAAGGGCCACCTTCAGCTAACGGAAAACCAGGTATTCACCACGTGATGGCTCGTGCTATTAAAGATATTTTTTGTAGATACAAAACCCAAAAAGGCTTTCAAGTAAAACGTAAAGCAGGTTGGGATACCCACGGTTTACCTGTAGAATTAGGAACCGAAAAAGAATTAGGAATTACCAAAGAAGATATTGGTACAAAAATATCGGTTGAAGAGTATAACGAGGCTTGTAAACGCACCGTAATGCGCTATACCGATTTATGGAACGATCTTACCGAAAAAATGGGGTATTGGGTTGATATGAACGATCCGTACATAACCTACAAACCAAAATACATGGAAACGGTATGGTGGTTGTTAAAACAAATTTACGATAAAAACTTATTGTACAAAGGCTACACCATACAGCCCTATTCGCCAAAAGCAGGTACAGGTTTATCATCGCACGAAGTAAACCAACCGGGTTCGTATCGTGATGTTACTGATACTACCATTGTGGCGCAATTTAAAACCATAGAAAATTCGTTACCTGAATTTTTAAAAGGTTTTGGACAAATTGATATCATGGCTTGGACAACCACTCCTTGGACATTGCCAAGTAATACCGCATTAACCGTTGGGCCAAAAATTGATTATGTGTTAGTAAAAACATTTAACCAATACACCAACCAACCTATAAATGTTATTTTAGGAAAACCCTTGGTTGCAAAACAATTCGCAGGAAAATATTTTGCTGTTGAAACTGAAGATGCTTTAGAAGATTATACAGAAAACGATAAAAAAATTCCATACTTTATTGTTAAAGAATTTAAAGGTGCCGATTTAGTAGGTATTCGTTATGAGCAGTTATTGCCGTACACGTTGCCTTATCAAAACCCAGAAAATGCATTCCGAGTTATTGCAGGTGATTTTGTAACAACCGAAGACGGTACAGGTATTGTTCATACTGCGCCAACTTTTGGTGCCGATGACGCTAAAGTTGCCAAAGAAGCAACGCCAGAAGTACCGCCAATGTTGGTGTTAGATGATGCTGGTAACCCAGTTCCGTTAGTAGATTTACAAGGGCGTTTTGTATCGCAAATGGGCGATATGGCCGGTAAATATGTTAAAAACGAATATTATAACGATGGCGAAGCTCCTGAAAAATCAGTCGATGTTGAAATAGCTATTCGTTTAAAAGAAGAAAATAAAGCCTTTAAGGTAGAAAAATATGTACACAGTTATCCACATTGTTGGCGTACCGATAAACCAATTTTATACTATCCGTTAGATTCTTGGTTCATCAAGGTTACCGATGTAAAAGATAAAATGTTCGATTTAAACGAAGAAATCAACTGGAAACCTAAAGCAACAGGCGAAGGGCGTTTTGGTAATTGGTTAAAAAACGCAAACGATTGGAACTTATCTCGTTCACGTTACTGGGGTATTCCATTACCTATTTGGCGTACTGAAGATAAATCTGAAGAAATAATAATAGGTTCGGTTGAAGAATTAGTAGCTCAAGTTGAAAAAGCAATGGAAGCGGGGCTTCAAACCTTAAATCCATTTAATGGCTTTGTTGTAGGCGATATGAGCGAGGAAAACTATAATAAAATCGACTTACATAAAAACGTGGTTGATAATATTACCTTAGTTTCATCAACAGGTAAACCTATGAAGCGTGAAACCGATTTAATTGATGTTTGGTTTGATTCTGGGGCGATGCCTTACGCTCAATGGCATTATCCTTTTGAAAATAAAGCATATATTGATAATCACGAATCATTTCCAGCCGATTTTATTGCCGAAGGAGTAGACCAAACACGTGGTTGGTTTTATACCTTACATGCAATAGGAACCTTAGTTTTTGGCGAAAAAGCTTATAAAAATGTAGTTTCTAATGGTTTAGTACTTGATAAAAATGGTCAAAAAATGTCTAAGCGTTTAGGTAACGCTGTAGATCCTTTTGAAACATTAGAAGAACATGGACCTGATGCTACGCGTTGGTATATGATTTCTAATGCCAATCCATGGGATAACTTAAAGTTTGATTTAGAAGGGATTACCGAGGTGCGTCGTAAGTTTTTTGGTACCTTGTACAACACCTATTCGTTCTTTGCTTTATACGCAAATATCGACGGTTTTACCTATAGCGAAGATGAGGTTGCTTTAGAGAATAGACCAGAAATAGACCGTTGGATTTTATCGGAATTAAACAGTTTAATAAAAACGGTAGACGAAGCTTATGCCGATTACGAACCAACAAAAGCTGCACGTGCAATATCAGATTTTGTTCAAGAAAACCTAAGTAATTGGTATGTGCGCTTGTGTAGAAGACGTTTTTGGAAAGGCGAATACGCACAAGATAAAATTGCTGCTTACCAAACTTTATACACTTGTTTAATTACAGTTGCAAAATTATCGGCACCAATTGCACCATTTTTTATGGATAAACTTTACAAAGATTTAACCCAAGCTACAACTAAGGAAACATTTGAATCTGTACATTTGGCCGACTTTCCAACGTACAACGAATCGGTTGTTAATAAGTCGTTAGAAAGTAAAATGGAAAAAGCGCAAACCGTATCATCTTTAGTGTTATCATTGCGTAAGAAAGAAATGATAAAAGTACGCCAACCATTACAAAAGGTGATGATTCCTGTTTTAGACGAAAATCAAAAGGCAGAAATTGAAGCAGTTGCCGATTTAATTATGGCCGAAGTAAACGTAAAAGAAGTAGAATTGTTAAGCGATGCCTCTGGAATTTTGGTAAAACAAATAAAACCAAATTTTAAAGCACTTGGTCCACGTTTTGGAAAAGAAATGGGGAATGTGGCAAAAGCAATTCAAAATTTTACACAAGAACAGATCAGCGAGATAGACAAAAACAACGAGATTTCTTTGGAAATATCAGGAAATAGTGTTAAATTGACTAACGATGATGTGGAAATTTCATCGCAAGATATCGAAGGTTGGTTGGTTGCTAACGCAAACGGAATTACAGTAGCTTTAGACATAACCATTACAGAAGAATTACGCAAAGAAGGAATTGCACGTGAATTAGTAAACAGAATACAAAATATACGTAAAGATTCAGGTTTTGAAGTAACCGATAAAGTAACAATAAAAATGTTGCCAAATCAAGTAATACAACAAGCTGTTGAAGCAAATTTAGACTATATTAAGGCCGAAACATTAACCGAAACGCTTGTTTTTACTGATGATTTAATAAATGGCACAGAAATTGAATTTGATAATGTGATAACCAAAATTAGTGTTTCAAAATAAAAAAGATTAGTTATGGAAACAAATAATATACAAGTGAGATACTCTGATGCTGAGTTAGCAGAGTTCAAAGAAATCATCTTAAAAAAGATAGAGAAAGCACAAGCCGATTTAGATTTAATTAAAAGTGCTTATATGAACGATTTAAATAACGGTACCGATGATACATCGCCTACATTTAAAGCGTTTGAAGAAGGCAGTGAAACGTTATCTAAAGAAGCAAACTCGCAATTAGCTACACGCCAAGAAAAGTTTTTACGCGATTTGCGAAATGCCTTGGTGCGTATTGAAAACAAAACATACGGTATTTGCCGTGTTACAGGTAAATTAATTGAAAAAGAACGTTTAAAATTGGTTCCGCACGCAACTATGAGTATGGAAGCTAAATTGCAACAACGTTAATTAAAACAATTTTTATTCGTAAAAAAATAATAAAAGCAACCTAAATAGGGTTGCTTTTTTTTGTAACAATCTTATTTTTAAAAAGTTAAACGTTTTGTTTTTTTGAATATCTTTACAGCAAATGAACACAACCTTGCTAAATTTTAAACTTTAGAAAGGTTTAAAAAAATGTAAAACGCCTTAAACTAAGGGCGTTTTTTTCCTTTAAATACCTTACATTTGTGCAAAATTATAGCATATTATGTCGTTTAACAAAGCATTACTTTTAGCAATTGTAGTAATTATTATCGATCAAATTTCAAAAATATACATTAAAACAACCTATGCCTTAGACGGCGGTTTTGAAGTGTTTAATTGGTTTCGCATTCATTTTATAGAAAACGATGGAATGGCTTGGGGAGTTGAACTACCAGGTAATTACGGCAAATTGTTGTTAACAACATTTAGAATTATAGCCGTAGGTGGTATCGTTTATTGGTTGAACGATTCGGTAAAAAAGAAAGGTTCTAACATATTATTAGTTGCTATTGCTTTAATATTAGCGGGTGCGGTGGGTAATATCATCGATTCGGTTTTTTACGGCGTTATTTTTAACGATAGTCATGGGCAAATTGCTACTTTGTTTAGCAACCAACCCTACGGAACTTGGTTTCATGGTAAGGTAGTTGATATGTTTTATTTCCCAATTTGGAAAGGCAATTTACCAGAATGGTTGCCTATTTGGGGCGGACAACATTTTACCTTTTTTAACGCTATTTTTAATATTGCCGATGTTGCTATATCGGTAGGTGTAGGGCTTTTAATTGTTTTTAACAAAAAAGTTTTTAAGTAAATTTGCTGTAATTTAAAACCAAAACATATGCGTAATAATGGAACTGTTGATAAAATTGCCGTTATAGCTACTGTTACGTGTTTTATTTATTGGATAATTGCAAAAATACCAATTATATGGGATTTTATACTGTTTGGTGTCATATATCAATTAATTTGGGCACTCATGATGCTTCTCACAGGAATTTGTACTATTTATTTTATTATTAAATGGTTTTTAAATAGGTTTTCATTAAGAAAGATATATTTATACGGATTTTTATTAGGAGTGATTACTTTGTTAATTATGCGGTTTGTTTTTAGTATTACTTTTGATGGAATAACTTGGATGCCAGATTATAAAAACTAAAAAGTCCCGCAAACTGCGGGACTTTTACAACTAAACTAACCAAAATAAATTTTCCTTTTCATAACTTAAATTGGTTAATCAATTAATATGCCAAAATTATTGTTGAAGTATAAAAACTAAAAATATTGCTGGTATAAAATAAATTACAATAGTGCGAGCGCCGTCGTAATCTTTAGCAATTCTTTGCCCAAAAAGCAAAAACAATAAAGTAACGCACGAAATCACACCAGCATATAAAGCAATTTCTTTACAGCCATTAAATAAAAACCAGATTCCGGCAAGCGATAAAATACCTGCAATGATTTCCAGAATCAATATAATTCCTAATGAAAATGGAACTTTGTCTCCTAAAAAAGTATTTGCAAAATGTTGTTTTAACCAACCAACGTTTCCGTTCCAATCAACCATTTTATCGTACCCCGATTGTAAAAAAGTAATTGCTAAAAACAATAAAATAAGTATTTCTGTAATGTAATTCATGTTGTTTTATTTTTTTTGTAAAGTTAAATTTATTTTATCGAAAACGAACCAAAATCATAAATCTTATTAGGGGTAACGCAGTAATCTAATCTAATGTCGCCTTCAAAGCTATCTGTAATTATGGGTTCTGCATTAAAAAACGATAGGCCAATTTTTATTACATTGGGTTTGCATTTTGCTAAAAAAGTATCGTAAAAACCTTTGCCATACCCCACGCGATTTCCAAAAATATCAAAAGCCAATAAGGGTACAAAAACCACATCAATTTGTTCATCGGTTACTAAAAAACCATTTTGAGGCTCGGGTATATTCCATTCATTTTTTTTAATTATAACATTATCGGTTAATAAATAATGCTGCATGGAACGGTTTTCAAAATTTGATTTTGAAACAATTATGTTTTTATCTTTTCCGTTTAAAATATGTAATAAAAAATCGGTTTGAATTTCTTTGTGTTCTGTTATCGAAAGAAAAGTATGATAATTTTCTTTATTCCAAACAGGTAGTTTTAAGGTTTGGTTGGCAATTTGTAAACTTAAATCTTCAATTTCGGTTAAGCTTAAATGGTTGCGTAAAGCTTTGTATTTTGTGCGTAAATCTTTTTTATTCATTTAGTAATTTGGTTGAAATATGATAAACAGCATCGCCCTGAAAAACAATCGAAGCTTGGTTTTCGCAAATAATATATCCGTCATTAGGTGCCAAAATAGGCTCTTCAACCTGTCCGTAAGGGTCGGTAATTTTACCAAGTAAATCGCCGGTTTTTACGTAGGTACCGTTAAGTGTAAAATTATGCAATAAGCCCGAATATTGCGCCCGAATCCAAGTTGAATTTTCAATACAAATGCTGTTGTTTGGTGTTTTTGCTTTAAAAGTATCGTTCAGCATATTTAATTTGTTTAAAATACGCATGGTGCCTTGTAAGCCTTCTTCAATAATTTCAGAATTTATATCTAATGATTTTCCTCCTTCAAACAATAAATATTTTTTGCCTAATTTATCGCATTCTGTTCTAAATGAACCTTCTATATTGTTAGAATATAAAATAAATTGAGTAGAAAAAGCCTGTGCAAGTTCATCTAATTCATCATTATTGGGTTCAATTCTAATTTGTGGAGCGTTAAAACGGCTGCGACCACCAGCGTGAAAATCAATTATATAATCGGTAACAGGTATTACATCTTGCATAATACGGTACGCAAAACGGCTGGCTAACGAACCATTTGCCGATCCTGGAAAAACACGGTTTAAATCTCGTCCATCCGGAAAATCCCTTGCTTGGTTTACAAACCCAAAAATATTAACCAATGGCATGCAAATTATAGTGCCGCATTTGGGTTGGTTTATTCCTTTGCGAATTATTTGTCGTACAATTTCAATTCCTGTTAGTTCATCGCCATGTAAACCGGCTGTTAGCAATACAGTTGGTCCATCAATATGTGAGCGTGTAACAATAATGGGTACCTTTAATTCGGTCATGGTATGCAACTTGGCAATATTCAATTCTATTGTTTTATTTTCACCAGGTTTGATTGATTTGCCCAAAATTTCAAAATTTCTTGGTGTAATGTGCATCGTTAAATTTTGTATAATAACTACTAAAGATACTATTTTACTTTAAACATTTACAAAACTTAGCGTAAATTTGTTCTATCCAGGTTATAATATGAATACTACTACCCCCGATATACAATTGCAACTGCAAACTTTACCAGGTTTACCAGGTGTTTATCAATATTTTGATAAAGATCAAAAGTTATTGTACGTTGGCAAGGCTAAAAATTTAAAAAAAAGAGTATCGTCTTACTTTAATAAAACCCACGATAATGCGCGTTTAAATGTATTGGTTCGTAAAATTGTTACCATAAAACACATTGTGGTACAAACGGAAACCGATGCCTTACTTTTAGAAAACAACTTAATTAAGAACCTACAGCCACGCTACAATATTATGTTGCGCGACGATAAAACATACCCTTGGATTTGTATTAAAAATGAACGTTTTCCTAGGGTTTTTTACACACGCAATTTAATTAAAGATGGTTCTGAATATTTTGGCCCTTACACCAGTGGTAAAACCATGCATGTTTTGTTAGATTTAATTAAAGAATTGTATCCGTTACGCAATTGTACTTACGATTTAAGCTTACAAAATATTGCTAACAACAAGTATAAAGTTTGCTTGGAATACCACATTGGCAATTGCTTAGGTGCTTGTGAAGGTAAAGAAACTGAAGAAGCTTATTTGCATAAAATTAGAAGCATTCGCCACCTTTTAAAAGGTAATTTTAAAGAAAATTTAAAAGATTTTAAACAATTGATGCTTCAGTATGCAAGCGAAATGAAGTTTGAAGAAGCACAAGACATTAAAGAGAAAATTCAAATTTTAGAAAACTATCAGGCAAAATCAACCATTGTAAATCCTAAAATTAATAATGTTGATGTGTTTTCTATTGTTGCCGATGAAACCATGGCTTATGTTAATTTTTTACAAATTGCACACGGGGCTGTGATTCGTTCGCATACGTTAGAACTAAAAAAACGCTTAAACGAAACTAACGAAGAATTATTGCCAATTGCGATTACCGAAATTCGTGAACGCTTTAAATTAATCACTAAAGAAGTAATTGTACCTTTTGAAATTGATTTGGGCGAAAAAATAACTATTACTGTACCTAAATTAGGCGATAAAAAACAACTTTTAGAACTTTCTGAGCGCAATGCACGTTATTACAGATTAGATCAGTTAAAACAAATAAAAATAGTTGACCCCGATAGGCATACCAACCGATTAATGGCTCAAATGAAAGCCGATTTGCGTTTAAGTAAAGAACCAAGGCATATAGAATGTTTTGATAATTCTAACATACAAGGCACCAACCCCGTCGCAGCTTGTGTAGTTTTTAAAAACGGAAAACCAAGTAAAAAAGAGTATCGTCATTTTAATATTAAAACTGTTGAAGGACCTAACGATTTTGCATCGATGGAAGAAGTTGTTTTTCGTCGCTACCGCCGTATGATTGATGAAGCTGAGCCTTTACCCGATTTAATTATAATTGACGGAGGTAAAGGACAATTAGGCGCGGCGCTTAAAAGTTTAGATGTTTTAGGTTTACGAGGAAAAATTGCAATAATTGGTATTGCTAAAAGGTTAGAAGAATTATTTTATCCAGGAGATAGTATTCCGTTGTATTTAGATAAAAAATCTGAAACTTTAAAAGTAATTCAGCACTTGCGCAACGAAGCACACCGTTTTGGTATTACCTTTCATCGCAACCAACGCAGTAAAAACGCAATAAGCAGCGGTTTAACTACCATTCCTGGTATTGGTCCTAAAACCATGGAAAAATTAATGATTGAGTTTAAATCAATAAAACGCATAGCCGAAACTCCCGAAGCAGAAATTATTCAATTAATAGGTAAGGCAAAAGCAGAAAAAGTAATTGCTTTTTTTAAAAACGGATAACTATTTCCACCACCAATTATCTTCAGCTTCTTTTGCTTTAAAGTTGTTGTTTAAATATGCGTCGTTATAGGTTTTCCAGCCCTTTTGGTTGAATTTTTCGTCAGGTAAAAATCGCTCCACACCATGGTCAAATTCTAAAGGAACATCAGGCACACGATAATCGGCCCATTTGCATATTTTAGCTATTTTGGTTTCATAATCAATCCAATATCCAATAAACGCATTGTTAAAATAATTGGGTTTACCTAAGGCTAAATCGTTATAAAAAACGTTGTTTTCTTCGGTAATTTGAAACATACCTTGATACGTACCTTCAAAATATCCTGAATGAATATTGTTTTTAGGTTCGTAAAAAGTGTAATTTCCAAATAAAACACCTTCATATGCAGTTGGTAAACTTACGGTTTCATTATCTAAAACAATTGGGTAAGTTTCTTTAATGGTGTGTAAGGTAAGTGTTCCTTTAAACGATTCTAAGGCTCTGCCTACCATTGATTTTCCTTTAATATGGTACAAATTAGGTTGAACACTGTCTTTTTGTACGTTGGTAATTTTAACGTGTATGCGTTTGAAATGTGTATCAATTACGCCATAGGTTTGGTTAGTGTTTAAACCTAAAATTACAGGCGAAAAATCGTAACTAATAAAATCGAGAAGTTGATTTTTTGTTGTTTTAAATTGATTATCGTTTACAATTTTGGTAAATCGGTTTTGCGTAAAGCCTAAAAATGTGCTTAAAAAACAAATAAAAAAAAGTAAATTTTTCATGCGTTTAAAGGTACTATTTTTTGTTTTTTTGTAGAAAAGGATACACTTTTACATACAAACGTTCTACTTTTTCACGTGCCCAAGGTGTTTTACGTAAAAAAGTTAACGATGATTTTATACTTGGGTTTTTTGTAAAACAGTTTATAGGAATTTCTTTACTTAAAGTTTCCCATCCTTCAAAAAAAGCAACCAATTCTTCTAGAATTTTTTGAAGGGTCATACCATGTAAAGGATCGTTATGTGCCATAGAAAACAGAAAACCGCCGTAAAAATAGGCGGTTAGTTATACTTATTAATGTGTTTCAGTTCCATCAATACCATGTGCGTGGCCATGTGCTAACTCTTCTTCTGTAGCTGGGCGTGTAGCAACAACTTCAATATCAAAAGTTAAAGTTTTTCCAGCCATTGGGTGGTTTAAATCGGCTACAACTGCGTTTTCTGTAACTTCTACAACTACAGCACGAAATTGATTTCCTTGATCATCGGTCAAAGGTAACATTGCCCCAACTGGTGGTAAGCCCGATTCACTAAACATATCTAAAGGTAATTGTGCAATGGCATTAGGGTCAATTGCACCGTAACCTTCTTCTGGGGTAATGGTAAACGATTTTGTATCGCCTGCAGTTAATCCGTTTAACTCATCTTCAAATTTAGGAATCATCATTCCTACACCGTGTAAATAAGTTAATGGGTTTTCTGCTGAGGTTTCTTCAACAAATACTTTTTCGCCGTTTGCTTCAATTGTATGAAGTTTGTAGTTTACTGCAACTACGTGCTTGTTTGCTATTGTCATTTAAAAATATATTTAGAATTTAGGTAAATTCTGTTTACCTACAAAGGTAACTTTTTACATTTGTTTTTAAATAAAAATAAACGCAAGATTAATAATAACAAAATATTTAGTTAACAATGTGGTAATATAGGCGCATTATTTTTGCTAAAAAATTAATAATACATCAAATGACAAAAAAAGGATTATTCTTAATGTTACCTTTAATGGCAATGTTAAGTTGTGGTAAAGAAAAGAATGACTCACAATCTACAGAAAATGCTTCTGCAGAAACTTCGGTTACAATTAAAGGAAGTGATACTGTTTTGCCTTTAGCACAAAAAGAAGCAGAAGAGTTAATGAAGGCTGATAAGAATGTTTCTGTTACAGTAGTTGGTGGTGGAACGGGTGTTGGTTTAACAGCTTTGTTTGATGGTACTACGGATATTGCAATGGCATCAAGAGATTTAAAAACAGAAGAAAAATTAAAATTTTCTGAAGCTAAACAAGAAATTGAATCGGTTACTATTGCATTTGATGCTTTAGCGGTTATTGTTCACCCAGATAACAAAGTTTCGCAATTAACGCGTGAGCAATTAGAAGGTATTTATACAGGTAAAATTACAAATTGGAAAGAAGTGGGTGGTGAAGATGCTAAAATTGTAGCTTATTCTAGAGAATCATCTTCTGGTACGTATGAGTTTTTTAAAGAAGAAGTAATGGATAAGAAAAACTACGCATCAAATATTTTAAGTATGCCAGCAACAGGTGCAATTGTACAAGCTGTTGGGCAAACTAAAGGTGCAATTGGTTATGTTGGGTTAGCTTACGAAACTAAAGAAGTTAAGCAATTAGCAGTGTCATACGATCAAGGTAAAGTATATGTTGCACCAAGTATTGCATCGGCAAAAGATAAAACATATCCTATTTCACGTCCGTTATTTTATTTCTATAATAAGGCAAATGCTGCAAAAGTAAAACCAGTTGTTGATTATGCTTTATCGGCAAATGGTCAAAAAAATGTATCAGAAATTGGATATATACCTTTAAATTAAAAGTTAGTTACTTAGTATTATAAAAGGCTGTACAGTAAAATGTATGGCCTTTTTTATGATTATAAAACTTTCACTTTACCTTAAGTTAACATAAGGATAATGTAACTGAAACATTACTAACAAATACCTAACGTATTTTTGCAAAATAAATAATATAAAAGATTTGAAAACAAATTTTAAAAATATTAAAGAAAAAATAATCGAAACTATTTTAATGCTAAGTAGTGCAGCTACCAGTATTACGGTTGTGTTAATTGTGTTTTTTTTATTTATAGAAGGATCAGGTGTTTTTAGTAAAAAACCAATTGAAGATGGTTTTTTATTAGCAGTTCACTCAACTAACCCAATTAATAAATTAGAACCTGAGCAGGTTAAAGATATTTTTGATCAAAAAATCACAAATTGGAAACAATTAGGTGGAAAAGATCAGCCAATTGTATTGTTTAGAACCGAAGATATTACCAATTTTTACACCGATGAAGAATTAGGTGCTAATTTTGAACATTTTCCTGCTAAGATAAATGAATATGTTACTAAAACTCCTGGTGTAATTGCTTTTTTCTCAGATAAATACAAAGTAAGTAACTTTACAGGGAAAGAACTTGATATTGATAAAGTAAAGTTCTTTGAATTTTTATCGGGCGAAGAATGGTATCCAACCGCTCATCCAATTGCGCAAATGGGTGTAAAAGCTTTAATATTTGGTACGCTATGGGTAAGTTTTGGTGCTATACTTATAGCATTGCCAATAGGTTTAGCAGCAGCAATTTATTTAAGTGAAATTGCCAATAAAAAAACCCGAAATATTTTAAAACCTTTAATTGAATTATTGTCGGGTATTCCATCGGTAGTTTACGGTTTTTTTGGTTTAGTAATAATTGTACCACTTATACAAAAGGTTTTTGGCTTGCCAGTAGGCGAAACCGGTTTAGCTGGTAGTATTGTTTTAGCTATAATGGCGTTGCCTACTATCATTACAATTTCTGAAGACGCTATGCGCAATACGCCACGCGCAATGAAAGAAGCTAGTTTAGCATTAGGTGCAAGTAAATGGCAAACTATTTATAAAGTGGTTATACCTTATTCGGCTTCGGGTATTACAGCTGCAGCCATTTTAGGTATAGGTCGCGCAATTGGCGAAACTATGGCAGTTTTAATGGTAACAGGTAACGCAGCTGTTATGCCATCAACGTTATTAGCCCCATTACGAACCATACCTGCAACTATTGCTGCCGAATTAGGAGAGGCTGCTAACGGTGGTTTACATTACCAAGCGTTATTTGCTTTAGGTTGTATTTTGTTTTTAATTACTTTTTGTATTAATATGATTGTTGAATTGGTTACTAATAAAAAAGCGCACAAAAAACATTAACAAATGACAAAAACAGATCGTTTAGCAAAACAAAAAAGCAGAAATCAAAAAGTTGCTTTTGCCCTATTTCAGTTTACAAGTTATATTGTAGTTGGCGTGCTTTTTGCAATTTTGGCTTTTATTATTTTTAAAGGAATAGGAGTAATTAGTTGGGAGTTTATTACCGAAATGCCTAAAGAAGGAATGACCAAAGGCGGTATTTTTCCTGCTATTGTTGGTACACTTTGTTTGGTTATTGGCAGTATGCTTTTTGCTTTTCCTGTAGGAGTTTTAGCTGCCATTTACATGAACGAATATGTAAAAGACGGTATCATAAAAAAAATAATTAAACAAATGACAAATAACCTTGCCGGTGTACCTTCTATTGTATTTGGTTTATTTGGTATGGCATTATTTGTAAACAAATTAGAATTTGGCGATTCACTTCTTGCGGGGTCATTAACCTTGGGGTTATTAGTTTTACCGGTAGTTATTCGCACAACAGAAGAATCGTTAAAAGCTGTTGACGATACCTTTAGGCAAGCTAGTTTAGGTTTAGGGGCAACTAAATGGCAAACTACAAGTAAAGTGGTTTTTCCTATTGCTTTTCCTAATATTATTACAGGTTTAATTTTATCTATAGGAAGGGTTTCTGGTGAAACAGCACCTATTTTATTTACAGTTGCGGCGTATTTTTTACCAAAACTTCCAACTTCAATATTTGATCAGGCTATGGCGTTACCTTATCATTTATATGTTATTTCAACCAGCGGAACAAATATCGAAGCTTCTCGCGAAATGGCCTACGGTACGGCACTTATCTTAATTATTATTGTATTAATTTCTAATTTATTGGCGAATTCACTTCGAAAATATTTTGGAAAAAAAGTAAAAATGAATTAGTATGCATAAAATAGAATCAAAAGATATCAATTTTTATTACGGTGAAACACAAGCATTACACAATGTATCGCTTTCAATGAAAGAAAACACTGTAACAGCTTTAATTGGCCCTTCAGGCTGTGGTAAATCAACCTATTTACGTTTGTTAAATCGTATGAACGATTTAATAGATCACACCAAATTAACAGGTTCTATTTTAATAGACGGTGAAGATATTTACGCTAAAAATAAAAATGTTGATGATTTGCGTAAAAACGTGGGTATGGTTTTCCAAAAACCAAATCCATTTCCAAAATCTATTTATGAGAATGTTGCATATGGTTTAAAAGTTAACGGTATTACCGATAAAAAAATAATTGAAGAACGCGTTATTACTTCAATTGAACAAGTGGCTCTTTGGAACGAAGTTAAAGACAAATTAAAAAAATCGGCGTTTGAGTTATCAGGTGGTCAACAACAGCGTTTGTGTATAGCACGTGCTTTGGCTGTACAACCATCGGTTTTATTAATGGACGAACCTACATCGGCTTTAGACCCAATTTCTACGGCTAAGATTGAAGAGCTTATATTTGATTTGAAAAAGAAATATACCATTGTAATTGTAACACACAACATGCAACAAGCAGCACGTGTGAGCGATGCTACTGCCTTTTTTTATATGGGCGAATTAATAGAGTTTGATAAAACCAAAACTTTATTTACCAAGCCGCAGAAAAAGCAAACCGAAGATTATATTACCGGACGTTTTGGTTAATATCTAAAGTTAGCGCATTATTAAATTCATTATTAAAAATTTAAATTAAAATGGCATCACAAATAGAAATAGAATTGGCAAAACTTAAAAATGCAATTGTAAAAATGAGTAATCTTGCCGAAAGTCAGATATTTGAAGCAGTTGGCGTTTTGCTTTCTGAACCCATTTCTGAAAAAAAAGAAGTTAAAAAAACAGAAAATAAAATAGATAAGCTTGATGTAAAAATAGACGATATATGTCAAGGTATTTTTGCATTACAACAACCCGTAGCTAAAGATTTACGCTTTATCATGTCGGCAACTCAAATCAGTGCCGAAATTGAACGTATGGGCGATTTGGCTATGAGTATTATTAAGTTGAATAAATACATTAACGAAAAACATCAGTTAATTTCAAAATTTAAAATTTCAGAAATTGCTCGTGAAGTTGAATCTATGGCTATTAAAACAAACATTTGTTTTCAAACTTTAGATGAAAATGCAATACAAGAAATTTTTACGTTAAACACGCAGCTTAAACAAAAAATTGATGAGGTTATATTAGCAATTATCAATGAAATGAAAACTAATTCAAAAACAGTTGTTTCGGGTACACATTTAATTTTAGCGCTTAAACACATTGATCGTATTGGTGAACATTGTACAAATATTGTAGAATCGGTTTACTTTATAATTAATGCAAAAATAATCAGACACGAAAAGCTGGTTTAATATTAATTTTTTTTCAATTGAAAAGACCGTTCAACTTGGGCTGAACGGTCTTTTCAATTGAAAAGACCGTTCAACTTGGGCTGAACGGTCTTTCTATTTTATAAAAACAAACTGCTACAACGGTATGTTTCCGTGTTTGCGGTTTGGTGTTGCTACCTCTTTATTTTCAAGCATTTTAAACGCTTTAATTAATTTTCTGCGGGTATCTTGTGGAAAAATAACTTCATCAATAAAACCACGTTGAGCAGCGCGGTATGGGTTTGCAAATTTTTCGGCATATTCTGCTTCTTTTTCTGCTAATTTAGCTGCTGGGTCTGCTGCTTCGGCAATTTCGCGTTTAAAAATAATTTCCGATGCGCCTTTTGCTCCCATTACGGCAATTTCGGCACCAGGCCAAGCAAAGTTCATATCGGCACCAATGTGTTTAGAGTTCATTACATCGTAAGCACCACCATAGGCTTTACGCGTAATTACGGTAACTTTTGGCACAGTAGCTTCTGATAATGCGTATAATAGTTTGGCTCCGTGTACAATAATTCCGTTCCACTCTTGATCGGTACCTGGTAAAAATCCTGGTACATCTACCAAAACTAATAAGGGAATGTTGAAAGCATCGCAAAAACGTACAAAACGTGCTGATTTTATTGATGAATTCACATCTAGACATCCTGCCAAAAACATAGGGTTGTTTGCAACAATACCAACCGATTTCCCACCAATACGTGCAAATCCTACAATAATATTTTCGGCATAGTTTTTATGAATTTCGTAAAACGAATCTTCGTCAATAACATTATTAATCACATCGTGCATATCATAAGGCTTGTTGGCATTATCGGGCACAATGTTGTTTAGCTGTTCACGTATTTCATCGCCAAAATCAAAAGGTAAATCTTCAACAACTTCTTGGTTGTTTTGTGGTATATAGCTTAATAAGCGTTTCACATCTTCTAAACATTCTACATCGTTAGCAGAAGTGGTATGTGCTACCCCCGATTTTGTAGAGTGTGTTGATGCACCACCTAATTCTTCGGCCGAAACTTCTTCGTTAGTTACTGTTTTTACAACATTTGGTCCGGTTACAAACATATACGATGAGCCTTCAACCATCATAGTAAAATCGGTCATAGCAGGCGAATAAACAGCACCACCAGCACATGGTCCCATAATAGCCGAAATTTGTGGTATTACACCCGAAGCTTGTACATTACGGAAGAAAATATCGGCATATCCACCTAACGAACGTACCCCTTCTTGGATACGTGCGCCACCAGAATCGTTTAAACCAATCATTGGTGCGCCTACTTTTAAGGCCATGTCCATTACTTTACATATTTTTTCGGCATGTGTTTCAGATAAAGCTCCACCAAAAACCGTAAAATCTTGAGCAAAAGCGTACACTAAACGTCCGTTTACGGTACCGTAACCAGTAATTACACCATCGCCTAAATAATGTTCTTTGTCTAAACCAAAATCTTTGGTACGGTGTGTTACAAAAGCCCCGATTTCTTCGAATGAACCTTCATCGAAAAAATATTCAATACGCTCACGAGCGGTTAATTTCTTTTTAGCGTGTTGTGCGTCGATACGCTTTTGACCGCCACCTAGCTTGGTTTCGGCTATTTTTTTATTTAAAATATCAAATTTTGTATTCATATATTTTGTTGTTTTCTTATAAGTGATTTAAAATCTTCTTTACTTGGAAGTACGGTTTTATATCTACTAGCAAAAATGTGTTCGTTATTTTCAGGTAATGTAAATTCTACTACTGCTTCGCTTTTATTTTGACAGAGAATAATTCCAATGGTTTTGTTTTCGTCTTCTAATTTAATTTTTCTATCGTAGTAATTTACATACATTTGCATTTGACCTATATCTTGATGTTTTAATTCACCAATTTTTAAATCAATTAAAACAAACGATTTTAAAATTCTGTTATAGAAAACTAGATCGATCCAAAAATGTTTATCATCAAAAGAAATACGTTTTTGTCTTGCTACGAATGTGAATCCGTTACCTAATTCTAGTAGAAAATGTTCTAATTTGTTAATTATTTCTTCCTCTAGCTGATTTTCTGAATAAGCGGAATGCTCAGGTAAGCCAATAAATTCTAAAATATATGGATCTTTTATAGCATCTTTTGGATGTTCAATAATGTGTCCTTTTTCTGCAAGTTCAATTACCTTTTCTTTGTCTCTACTTAAGGCTAATCGTGTATATAAAGCAGAGTCATACTGACGTTCCAATTCACGCACACTCCAATTGTTTTTAGCAGCTTCTATTTCATAAAACTTGCGTTCGTTTTCATCCTCAATCCGCATGAGCTTTAAATAGTGCGACCAACTTAAGTTGAAATTTACAGAAATATTTTGTTGTTCAGCATTTTGAAATTCGTTAGATTGTGTTTGACCTTTTTCAGAAATCCTCGACAGTGTTGAGGAAATTGAATACGTTTGATAAAATAAACGCATTCTTTCTAAATTTTGAACAGAAAAACCTTTGCCAAATTCTTTTGTTAGCGCTTTTGACAATTCTTTTAAAAGACCTTTTCCGTATTCTGCACGATCTTTACCATCTTGCTCTTCCTCAATAATCATTCTTCCAATTTGAAAATAGGTTGTTACCATTGTTTGGTTAATGGTACGCACTACATTACTTTTTGCCGATAGTAATAAATCAACAATTTGTGAAAAGAATTTTGTATTTGAAAGATTGTTAGTCACTTGTATTTATTTCAATATTTTATTGTTATACCTACAACTTTGTTGGTACGCGTAAAACTTTTTGGTCAGCCAAATATTGTTGCAATGCTACTAAAGCGGCAACTTCGGCTTCTTTTGCTTGATTTTCTTTAATGATATCGGCACTGTAAAACTTCTTAACAAAGTTCGTGTCAAAATCACCCGAAACAAACGCATCGTGTTTAAAAACAAACGTTCCAAAAGGCAATGTGGTACTTACACCTTCAATTTTATAATCTTGAATAGCTTTTAACATTAGCTGTATAGCCTCGTTACGGTCTTTGCCGTATGTGATTAATTTTGAAAGCATTGGGTCGTAATAAATAGGTACGTCCATACCTTGTTCAAAACCATTATCAACACGTACCCCTTCGCCTTCTGGTAAAATATAAGTTGATAAATTACCAACCGATGGTAAGAAATCATTTAAAGGATCTTCGGCATATACGCGCAATTCTAAGGCATGACCTTTTATTTGTAAATCTTCTTGTTTGATTGGAAGTACTTCGCCACGCGCTACACGAATTTGCATTTCAACTAAATCAACACCTGTAATTAATTCAGTAACAGGGTGTTCTACTTGTAAACGTGTGTTCATTTCTAAAAAGTAAAAGTTTTTGTTCTCATCTAACAAAAACTCAACCGTACCTGCACCCACATAATCACATGATTTGGCTACTTTTACAGCAGCTTCGCCCATTGCTTTGCGAATTTCGGGAGTTAAAACAGCCGATGGTGCTTCTTCAACCACTTTTTGGTGGCGACGCTGAACCGAACATTCACGTTCAAACAAATAAACCACATTGCCGTGAGTATCGGCCATTACTTGAATTTCGATATGGCGTGGTGAACCTACATATTTTTCAATAAAAACAGAACCATCACCAAAAGCTGAAGTAGCTTCGGAAATAGCACGTTGCATTTGCGATTCAAAATCGGCTTCTTTTTCAACAACACGCATACCTTTACCGCCACCACCGGCTGATGCTTTAATTAAAATAGGAAAACCAACTTCTTTTGCAACTTGTTTAGCTTCGTTAATATCGGTAATGGCGTGGTCTAAACCAGGAACCATTGGAATATCGTAAGCTTTTACGGTATCTTTTGCTGCTAATTTATCGCCCATAACTTCAATAGCATGTGATTTTGGACCGATAAATGTAATTCCGTTTTGTTCTGCTAATTCGGCAAATTTTGAGTTTTCTGATAAAAATCCGTATCCTGGATGTATCCCATCAACACCTAATTGTTTACATACTTCGATGATTTTATCGCCTAAAAGATACGATTGATTTGATGGTGCTTCACCGATACAAACAGCCTCGTCGGCAAATTTTACGTGTGGTGATTGGCGATCGGCAACCGAATAAACAGCAACGGTTTTAATTCCCATTTTTTTTGCTGTTTTCATTACGCGCAGTGCAATTTCACCACGGTTTGCAACTAATATTTTTTTCATGATTTATTTCAGATAAAAGAAAAAGACCATTTTACTAAGAGAAGAAGAATTTCTTGCTACTTTATTCTTGGTACTTATTTCTATTTTTATTCAAATTCAATTAATAACTGACCTTTTTCAACTGCCTGACCTTTAGTAACCGCAATAGATTTAATGATTCCAGCACGTGGCGAATCAAAACTATTTTCCATTTTCATGGCTTCTAAAATCAATAAGTTATCACCTTCGTTCACTTCTTGGCCAACAGTAACGTTAATTTCTAAAATTAAGCCTGGCATTGGAGCTTTAATGGCATTAACCAATTTGGTTTTACCTACTTCAAAGCCCATTTCTTTAATAAGTTGGTCTAAATGGTTGGCAATGTTTACCACATATTCGTTGTTGTTTACAACAATTGTGTAAGTTTTGTTAATAAAATCGGTATGCACAACCTTTGCGTGGTATGAAGTATTGTTGTGCAACACATGAAAGGTTTCTTTATTTAAACTCACTGCATCGGCTGCAAGCAGTTGCTCTTCTGTAATATCAAAGTTGTATTCTTTGTTTACAGAAACTTTAAGTGTGTTGTTCATTGTATGTAATTGTTTCTAAGGGGTAAAGTTATTTAAAAATTTGCAAATATTTTAATTAAATAGGTGCTTTAATACTTTAATTGATTGCTTATTACGATATTTGAACAAAAACAAAATGGCAAAATATTCGGTGGTTTTTATGCCCAATTTGCAAACTATTATCGCTATAAAGCAAATGAAATTGCTGTTAGCAAATAAAATAGGATGGTTTAATAGCAAAAACTCGTTAGCGCATTTTACTATTTTTGAATTTGAAGAAAGCGAAGCTAATGAAGATATATTTTGTTTGCAATTAGAACGTATTGCCGCACATATTAAACCTTTTTATACCACTTGTAATGCTTTTGATTGGTTTGATAATGGTGCTTTTTACATAAAACCGAACCAAAATTCTGCGGAACATTTTACTTTTTTAATGAAACAGATTATTAAGGAATCTAATCAAATTAAAAAAACAATTACTAGTACTAATGCGCATATGTCTATTGCAAGAAAGTTATCGCCCGAAAATTTACAAATAGCGCAACAATTATTTACACAAGTACATTTTGATTTTGAAATTACCCACCTTACTTTACGAAAGTTTAACCAAACCGAAAAACAATTTAAAATTTTAAAAGAATTTCCGTTTCTTAGCAAACCTAAAGAAATACAAGGAAGCTTGTTTTAAAAAGAAAGCGAAAACTGATTAGTTTTCGCTTTTATTTTTTATTGTAAAAGTTTAGTTGTTTGGTATAATGGGTATACCAAAATAAAACTCAAGTATGCGCGTACGGAAAACATAATCGTATTTAGTACGCAATAAATCAGATTGGGTGTTTACAAATAGTGTTTGCGCTTGGTTATAGTCAAACGCAGTTGCCATACCGTTTTCATATCGTTCTTTTGTGTAACGAAAAGCTTCTTCACGTGCTTTTAACATTTCGCGTGTTGCAACATAGGTCTCTAAAGCACCTTTGGCATCGGCATACGCAGTATAGATATTTCGTTCTAAATCTAATTCTGATTGCGATAAAGCCAATTTGTTTTTTTCTAAATTTAATTTAGTACGCTCTATATTGTTTTTAGCGCTGAAGCCGTTAAAAATAGGTATGTTTAATTGCAAACCAAAATTATGACCTTTATATGTATCTAATTGTTCAAAAAAGGGTGGAGGCGCCATAACACCGCCTAAACCATTTGGGAGATTGGCGTACGAAACACGTGAACTAAAACTGTAAAACCCAACCAACGAGGGTAGGCGAGCGCCTTTTGCAATTTCAATATCTTTTTCGGCCATTTTTACATTGTTTTCGGCTATTTTAAGTTCGGTACGTTCTTGTTTAGCTTTTAAAAAGATGGATTCAGGCGTTTCGAAAAAAATAGAATTTGGTTGAAATTCGTACGCCACTTCATCAATATCAAAATCTTTAAAATCTTTTAATTGCAGCAATTGCGCCAAACTCATTTTAGAAATTAGCAAATTATAATCGGCTTGAATAATGCGTTGTTTATCAGTTGCTAAAGTAGCTTTCATATCAAACAAATCGCCACTTGGTATCATTCCAGCATCTACTAATGCTTGCGAACGTACTAATTGTAAACTATCGGCATTAAATTGTTGGGTTTGTACTTTGTAATTTTCTTTATTAAATAAAATTTGCAAATAGGCATTTACCACGTTTAAGGCAACATCTTCTTCCATTTTTAAATGTTGATATTGGGCAGATATCAAAGCCAATTTAGATTTGCGAAAACGGTTTTGGTTTTGCAAACCTTTGTAAATATCAACACCTGCTGATGCACCAACCGATGTAAACTGCGTGGTTTGATTTTCTAACAAACCCGTTGTTATATTAGTATTTAAACCTATGTTCCATGAATGTGAAGCCGAAGCGTTGAATGTTGGAAGAAAGCTACCGTATGCATCTTTTTGATCAATGGCAGCCAATTGGTTATCAAGTTCTATTTGTTTAATAGATATGTTGTTGTTTAATGCGTGTTGAATGCACTCTTCTAACGTCCACTTTTTTTGTGCAAACGCCTGAACAGCAAAAAGCAAGTAAACGCTAAGTAGCAAGCTAAAGTTTTTCATACATTACTTTTTAATTTGGTTCCAAACTTTAATTTTATCGTTTTTGGTAATTCCTTTTTTAATTTCAACGTAAATACCATCGCTTACACCAAGTTCTACAAAGCGTTTTTCAAATTTTTGATCGCCTACCATCACTTCAACAAACGATTTTTTAGTTTTTTCATCGTATTGTACCAAACCTTCTTTTATAGCCAATACATTTGTAACTTTTGAAAGGATAATAGAAGCATTTGCACTAAGGCCCGAACGTATAAAAGTGGCATCTTTATTAACTAAAGTCCCTTTTATAGGAAATTGCATGGCGCCGTTTTCGTTAACACCTTTTGGAGCAATGTAATCTAGCACTGCATCAAATTTTTTGTTTTCAATAGCACCAATAGTAATTTCTAAGGGTAAGCCTAATTTTATTTTTCCAACTTCAGATTCGTCTAATTTTCCTTCAAAAATCATGTTATTAACATTTGCAAGACTAGCAATGGTTGTTCCTTCGTTAAAATTATTGGCTTCAATAACTTGGTTTCCTTTTTTAACGGGAACATCAAGTACCATACCCGATACGGTTGATCTAATTAAGGTTTGTGCAATATTACTTAAGCCTTTTGTGGTACCTGTTCTAATAATTTCGGCACTTTGCACGGTAGCATTGTACGCCTGCAGTGCTTGTTTATAGGCGGTTTGAGCAGCGTCGTAATCGTTTGCGGAAATAACTCCTTTGTTAAACAAGGTTTTTTGGCGCTCTATGATTCTTTTTTGATTTTCTAAATCGATTTTAGCCGTTTGAATTTGGTTGTTTGCCGAATTTAAACTAGAAACATTTGGAACTACTTTAATTTTAGCAATTAAATCACCGTTTTTAATGTTATCACCAGCTTCAACATACACTTCTTCAATAATTCCTGAAATATTAGGTTTAATTAAAACTTCTTCTTTAGGATTTATGTTTCCTGTTGCTACGGTGCTTTTTGAAATGGAACGTATTTCGGCCTTTTCGGTTTCATAAACTACAGGCGGTTGTGCATTTTTTTGATACACCCAAAATAAAGCACCTGCAAATGCAATTGCTAAAAAAACTAAAATGGTAATAGTACAACCTTTTTTCATAGATCTATTTATTTAAGGTTTAATGTAAAATTTAAAAATTATTCGGTTCGTAATGCGTCAATTGGTTTAACTTTAATAGCTGTTATTGCTGGTATTAAGCCAGCTAACAAGCCAGCAATTACTAAAATAAGTAGGGCAATAACTACTACACCTAAGTGTACACTTGGGTTTACAATAGGAATTTGGTCTTTATTAGGCGCTTGTTCAATTGCAAAATTAATAAGCGCAAGAACAATAGATGCAAAGATAATTCCTGCCATGCCTGCAATAAGCGATAACACAACCGATTCGGTTAAAATTTGCTTAATAATAACAGCTGGTGTTGCTCCTAAAGCGCGTCTAATGCCAATTTCTTGCGTACGTTCTTTAACAATTATGAGCATTATATTTACAATACCAATGATACCTGAACCTAAAATAAAAATACCTACAATGTATGAAACTGCAGTAAGTATTGAAAATAAGCCGTTTATTTTTTTGAATTCTTGATATAAATCAAAATGACCAATGGCTCTTTCATCTGTTGGTTCAATGGTATGGCGTTGTTTTAATAAATTAAAAATATTTTTTTTAATATCGGTAATTGGTGTGTTGTCTTTAGCAGTAATAGCCATCCAACCCACAACATCACCGTAATTAAAAGCTTGTTGAAAGGTGGTAAATGGCATGAAAAGTTGTTTTTGACTTTCTTCGGCATTTCCACCCATATTAGATATGCTTTTGTAAACACCAACCACTAAAAAGTTTACACCTTGTACTTTAATATACGAACCTAAAACTTCTTCGCCTGGTTCATAAAGTTCACGAATAACCCCTTCGCCAATAACGGTTACTTTGCGGTTTTTTTCAATATCGCCATAATTTATAAATCGACCTT
Organism: Myroides sp. JBRI-B21084; assembly: GCF_030545015.1. Classification (GTDB taxonomy): domain Bacteria; phylum Bacteroidota; class Bacteroidia; order Flavobacteriales; family Flavobacteriaceae; genus Flavobacterium. Next base: position 1,829,237 of record NZ_CP120653.1, on the reverse strand, counting down.
TTAGAATGTTCATTGGTTGTTGAAGGATAAACTCAGGATAATCGCCATACACAGTATAAGCTCCCGTTTTTGTACCACGCACCACATTGTTACTGCCTCTATAACCACCTAATTGATTACGTGGCGATACATACATTAGTCCGTTAATATTGCGTTTAATAGCATCAACATCACTGTTTTTAAAGTTGAAATTTCTACCTTGTGGCAAGCCTTTATAGGGTTTAGAAGTACTTTGTGTCCACATAAACATGGTGTTTGTAGATAAGCCTCCCATTTGCTTTTTAATGCCATTTTGTAAACCTTGGCTAGCAGAAAGTAAAATCACTAAAATAAAAATACCCCAAAACACACCAAAAGCTGTTATTATGGTTCTGAATGGGTTAGCCGAAAGGGCTTCAATAATTTCGTTCCATTTATCTCGGTTAAACATAACTAATCTCCTCTGAGTGCAACAATTGGTCTAATTTTAGCAGCTTTATAAGCAGGAACAAAACCTGCAAATGCGCCAGCAACAATTAAAATGATAAGTGTGGTAATGGCTACATTAAAATCAACTTCGGGGCGCGTAAAAAAGTCGGCTTCAACATGTGGGGCAATTACTTCCCAAACAATTAAACCTGCAATTAAGCCCGAAAAACCTGCAATAACAGTAATAAAAACAGCTTCTTGTAAAATCATAGTAATTATTGAAAATGGAGAAGCACCTAATGCTTTGCGTATGCCAATTTCTTTGGTACGTTCTTTTACAATAATTAACATAATATTGCCAACGCCTACCACCCCTGCAATTATGGTACATATACCTACAAACCAAAAAAAGGCTTTAACACTGCCGGTTACTATATATATATTTTTGGCTTGTTCTAACGAATTGTTTATTACCAAAGCACCTTCATCGGTTGGAGCAATGTTATGGCGTGCTTTTAAAAATGTACTTAATTTGTTTGAAAATTCTTGCGATTCGGCTACGGCTTTATCTAAATTTTCGCCTTGTTTAAGTGTAAATGCCATACTGCGAATGTTATCGCCGGCGCTGTATGCTTTTTGGGCAGTTGTAATTGGTATAAAAACTCTGCTTTCTTCGCGCTCGCCAGCCGGATCGGTATAAACGCCTACAACTTTATAAATCATTCCCGAAATGTTTATTTTTTCGCCTAATGGATTTTCTCCTTTTTTAAACAAATCGGTTGCTACTTTTTTGCCAATAATTACGTTTTTTTCGTAATTTAAAATATCGTTGTGGTTTATAAATCTACCTTGTGATATTGATGCGTTTTCTATAAATTGTTGATCGGGATGAACGCCTTCAACCTGATAGTTTCCTGTTTCTTTTTTGTAAACAATATTGCCACTCCAAACTGAATATACAGCCGATTTATGTTCAATATAATCGCTAAAAAGTGTAGTTGTTAAATCGAAATCTGTATTGCGTAATTGTATTTTTCTGCCAACGCCTAAACCGTTATGTTCCATTTGAGTAACACCAGGCCAAATGGTAATTCGGTTTACAGCATCTTGTTCAAATTGTTTTTGAATTCCGTTTTGAATTCCGTTACCTGCCCCTAATAAAATCACTAAAATAAAAATACCTGATGCAACCGATACACCTGTAAGCACCGTTCGGAGTTTGTTTTTTGACAGCCCCTCAAATATTTCTTGCCAGCGTTCAATACTAAACATTTTGCGATGCTCTTATTTGGTTAACAAATTTATCCGATTCTATTTGCCCATCTTTTAAATAAACAATACGTTTGGTCATGTTTGCAATATCGGGTTCGTGCGTTACAACAAGAACCGTTTTGCCTTCATCGTTAATTTGTTGGATAAGTTCCATTACTTCGTACGATGTTTTGGTATCTAAAGCACCTGTAGGTTCATCGGCTAATAAAACTTTTGGGTTTGATGCCAGTGCACGGGCAATTGCAACGCGTTGTTTTTGCCCACCACTCATTTCGTTTGGTAAATGTTTAGCCCAATTTGCAAGGCCTACTTTTTCAAGGTAGTGCATTGATCGTTCCATACGTTCTTTACGGGCCATGCCTTGATAATACAACGGTAAAGCAACATTATCTAAAGCCGTTTTGTAATTTATTAAATTAAATGATTGAAAAACAAATCCTAAAAATTGATTGCGGTATTGTGAAGCAATGGTTTCGTTTAGGTTTTTAATAGGAACTCCATCTAAGATATACGAACCTTCGTCTGCTTCGTCTAAAATACCAATAATGTTTAAAAGGGTTGATTTACCTGAACCCGAACTTCCCATAATAGAAACAAATTCACCTTCTTTTACATTAAAATTGATGCCTTTAAGTACATGCAAAGCATTTTTACCCATTTGATAAGATTTGTGCAGTTCTTTAATTTCTATCATAACAATTGTAATTTTAGAGGGTGTTTTTTAAGTAAGTATGTTTTTAATTGAATACGTTACATTTTTTGTTGATTGAATTTTTGTTGAATTTGTTTTAATTTTTCTTTGCGAAGCATTTCGGCAGTTGTAGCCTTTTGTTTTTTTTGATCTACCTTTTTTTTATGTGCCAATCGGTTGGTTTCGTTTCTTCTTCCCATATTCACATGATTAGTTATCGTTTAAAAATTCGCCCGAAACATAAAACCAACGGTTGTTTATTTTTTGAAATACTGATAATTCATGATGAATTTGAGCTTTTCCTTCGTAATCAATATAAAATGCTTTAAATTCCACTTGATTTTCTGCGGGTACATTCACAATTTCTAATTTAACCCAATTGTTAATTTCGCCCCATTCTTGTAATTCTTCAACACTATGAAATTTACGTTTTGCAGGCAAGGTGGTATTTAATAAATAGTTGCCGTTTGGTATGGCAAATGCAGAAAAGCGCGAACGCATTAAAGCTTCGGCAGTTGGTGCATTTTTTTCTTTATTGTGATACGGTTGGCAACATTCTGCGTATAATTTGTTAGAGCAGCAAGGGCATTTCATATATTATGGTTTTATAAAAAAAGGGGTTAATTTACTTACCCCCTTTATTATTTCATTTTTTATTCTTCGGTGTTTAAAGCATTTGGTTTGCCGTATTTTGCAATAATACTTTGAATCATCATGCCGGTTTCTATTTGTAATGTGTTTACTTTTTCTTCAAAAACAGCAGTATCTTTTGGTAAAATTTGCGCTAATTCTTTTTTCTCGGCAAAAGTAACATTTGCTTTTTTAAGTTCGTCAACATCATAATTTTCATCAATTAATTTAGTGAAATCGGTAACAAAACTTGTAGCTAAAGCATCAAATTCTTTATTAAACTCTTCTAATTTCTCTTCAATAATTGTTGGTAAAATTTGCTGTTTAGCGCCTTCTATTTGTGTTTTAACGCCCATGTTTGTTACAAAAGTTTCCGCATCGGGAGATTGTGCAAATCCAAACTGCATTGTTAAGCCCAATATTGTTGCGTAGATAATTTTTTTCATAATTTTTTTAAATTGAAATAAGACACTAATGTACAAATTTTTTTAGTAGCGCAAAAGTTTATGTTTTAAGTATAAAAAAAGAGGTTTTTAAACCTCTTTTACTTATTGCATGTATTTCATTAATACGCTTTGTAATTCTGTCATTCCCCATTCTTGACCAACTTCCATCATTTCTTTTGTCATTTTTGGAGTGGTAGCTTGTATTTTTTTACCAACAGGTGAATTGTAAAACTCAATCATTTGTTTAATGTCCTCATGTGTGTAAAAACGCATAATTGAATCGGCCATTTTATCGTACAAACTTGGTAAAATTTGGTTTAATTCTTTTGTAAATGCCGCTTTGTTTTCATCAGTCATTTGTTCTAAAAGTGGTTCTAAAACCGCTGTCATTTGCGATGCTGAACCTGAAGCTTGTATGTATGTAATTACATCTTTTTTGAAATCTGTTGTTTGTGCCGATGCAAATTGTACACAAAACAATAATGCACCTGCTAATACTAATTTTTTCATTTTTTATAAGTTAAAGTTTATTCCTTGAGCTAATGGTAATTCTTTACCGTAATTTATTGTATTTGTTTGTCGGCGCATATATACTTTCCAAGCATCAGAGCCCGATTCACGACCACCACCTGTTTCTTTTTCTCCTCCAAAAGCACCGCCAATTTCTGCACCCGATGTACCAATGTTTACGTTTGCAATACCACAATCTGAACCAGCGTGTGATAAAAATAATTCCATTTCGCGCATGTTTGTTGTAAATATAGATGAAGAAAGTCCTTGTGGTACATTGTTTTGAATTTCAATCGCATCTTCAATAGTGCTGTATTTCATTACATATAAAATAGGAGCAAAGGTTTCTTCTTGAACAATTTCAAAATGATTTTGTGCTTCAATAATACATGGTTTTACGTAGCACCCGCTTTCGTATCCGTTACCTTGTAAAACACCACCTTCAACAATTATAGTACCACCTTCGGCTTTGGCTTTTTCAATAGCATTTACATAATCTTCAACCGCTTTTGTATCGATTAGTGGACCCACGTGATTGCTAGCATCTAACGGATTGCCTATTTTTAATTGATTGTAAGCACTTTTTAATGTTTCAATAGTTTTATTATACACACTTTCGTGAACAATTAATCTTCTTGTTGATGTACAACGTTGACCTGCAGTACCTACTGCCCCGAAAACAGCACCAACTAAAACCATACTTAAATCGGCGTGTTCTGATACAATTATAGCGTTGTTACCGCCTAATTCTAAAATGGTTTTACCAAAACGTTCTGCAACTGTTTTTGATACATGACGACCAATGCGTGTTGATCCTGTGAACGATACCAAAGGTACACGTTTGTCGTTATTTATTAAATCACCCGAAGCATTTCCTGTAACTAAACAGCTAACGCCTTCTGGTACATTGTTTTGTTTAAATACTTTTGATATAATATTTTGGCAAGCAATGGCGCATAACGGAGTTTTAGAACTTGGTTTCCATACGCATACATCGCCACAAACCCACGCTAAAGCAGCATTCCACGCCCAAACAGCTACCGGAAAGTTAAATGCAGATATAATACCTACAATTCCTAACGGATGGTACTGCTCGTACATGCGGTGCATTGGTCGTTCTGAATGCATAGTTAATCCGTATAATTGGCGCGATAAACCTACTGCAAAATCACAAATGTCAATCATTTCTTGTACTTCGCCTAAGCCTTCTTGTAAGCTTTTACCCATTTCATACGATACCAATTTACCTAACGCATCTTTATGTTCACGTAAAGCATCGCCTACTTGGCGTACAATTTCACCTCGTTTAGGTGCTGGTACCAAGCGCCATTCTTTAAAAGCTTTTTCGGCTGTGGTAAGCACTTGTTCATAATCGTTGGTTGACGAAGTAGTTACTTCGCCAATTAAAGAACCGTTTACAGGAGTAAATGATGAAATTTTTGAACCATTTGCAAACCAATTTGATCCGGTTGATGATCCTAGGTTTGTAGATTGTAAACCTAATTGTTTTAAAATTGAATGCATTGTTTTTTTTGATAAAAGTTAATAACTATTTATAAGGGTATGTTTTATTCAATAAAGCGTTTATCGGCTTGCATAATTTCACCACAGTTTTTACAAGTTCTTAAATCTTCAGACGTGTAAAAGTGTTTAAAATGTGGTAAAAAATCTTTTTCGATATTGTTTAATGTAAAATACACTTCGTGTAATTTATGATTACATTTTTCACAATACCATAACAAACCATCGGTTGCATTTGTACGTTTTGCTTCAACTACTAATCCTACCGAACCTTGGGTACGTGCGGGCGAATGAGGCGTTTTGGCAGGTAATAAAAAAACATCGCCAGCATTTAAATGCACCGTTTCTTTGCCTTTTGGTGTTTGCACGTTAATTGAAATACTGCCTTCTAACTGAAAGAAAAACTCATCGGTTTCATTGTAGTGGTAATCCTTGCGTGCGTTTGGGCCACCTACTATCATTACTATAAAATCGTCCGATTCGGTATATATATTCTTATTACCAACGGGTGGTTTAAGCAATTCGCGGTTTTCGTTAATCCACTTATGCAAGTTAAAAGGTTTTTTCATATTCATAATTATTTGGCGCTTAACCACGATTGTGGGTTATTGTAATCGCTGTTTTTAGTAATTAAGAATTTTAAAACGGCTACACCTTCAAAATTTGTTCCTACGGTTCCAATTTTTTGTTTGGTTGAAACTTTTTGACCTTTAGAAACGCTTACCGATGCTAAGTTTTGATATACTGAAATGTATTCACCATGACGAATAAACACCGTACGGGAATTACCAATTAATTGAATTTGTGAAACTTCACCTTCAAAAACGCTGCGAACCGCTGCGCCCTTTTCTGTTGAAATTTCGATACCGTGATTTTCGTATTCAATATCGTATTCAGGGTGTTTAACCGTTCCGTATCGTGCCGAAATATAGCCTTTTTCTACTGGCCAAGGTAAGCGTCCACGGTTGTTGCTAAAGCTTGTTGCCAACGCTTTTTCTTCTGGTGTCATATCAAACCTACCTACTGTACTTGCTTTAGTAACTGTTGGTTTGTTTGTTGTTTTGGTTCCTGCCTTTGCGTTACGTGCTTCTTCTTCGCGTTTGCGGCGTGCTTCTTCTTCGCGGCGCTTGCGGTTTTCTTCTTCAATAATCTTTTTAATTATTGCTTTTATTTGCTGGTCAATTTTTTTAGTTTCTTGTTGCTTCTTACGTATTTGATCCGCAAATTTTTTGCTGTCTTTTTTAACCAAAGCCATTAGTTCGCTTTGTTTGTTGCGTTCACCTTCTAGTTCTTTACGTTGGTTTTCTTGTTCGTTTGCAACTACTTTTTGTTTGTTTTTTTGTGATTCTAAATGGTTTGAAATGCGATCTAATTCTTCAAACTTAGCTCTAATTTCATCGCCTTGTGATTTGCGGTATTTTGCATATTGTTTAATATACTGCATGCGTTTGTAAGCTTGCAAAAAGTTATTACTTGAAAGTATAAACATGATGCGGTTTTGTTCTGATCGAGCTTTGTACGATTTTACAATGGTTTTTGCATAATCTTCTTTTAAAACTACTAACTCCCGTCTTAATTTATTGGCAGCTAAAGTGTTAACGTAAATATCGTTAGATAAATTGCGAATTTGCTTTTGCGAATTATTTATAAGTTGACTTTGTAGTTTTATTTTTTTGTTTTGTTCGTTTAATTCGGCCAAAATATTACGTTCTTGCTTTTTATTTGTTTTAAGCAAGGTTTGAAATTCTTTAATTTCTTTTAAAATAGCAGCTTTGCGCTCTTCTAATTTACGCTGTTGTGCTTCGTAATCTTGTTGTGCAAACGAGTTAAACGATAATAGTAAGAATATGATTGATAAAATACGGTACATTAAATTGAATTTTGTTCAAAAATAATTAAATTTTTATAGCTTTGGAACCACTTGGGATTTTATATTTAAAATCGATTGATGGATTTACCGAAACTTTTTTGTAATCGATACTGATTTGTATATCGTCTTTACGCATTGCATGAATCTTTATTTCTTTTGGAAGGTAGATGTTTTCACTTGATTGATACATTGGATATTGAATAACCAATTTATCTGACGATTTATTCTCGGTTACCTCTGTAGAAGCTACTTGATTCTTAGATCCTAGAACCAAACGCATTAAAAATTGGTTCAGTTTTAATTCTAATTCGTTATTTTTTATTTTTTGATAATTATTTGTATTTAAATCGTAGAAAGCCTTACCCAGCAATAAGTTTTCAACGTTTTCATAAGTAACTTCTGTGCCTAAAAAAGTTTTTATAAAGTTATAATCACCATCGTAATGCGATCCCATAATTTCGTAATAGCTGGCGCGTTCAGGTGTTAAATATACTTTTGCAACAGTAACACCAAAAAGTGCTTTTACGGTTATAAGAATTTGCTTATTTTTTTCAATTTTAATATCAGCAATTGGTGATTGGTCTAAGTTTTTATCTTTATAATGTACATCGGCAATAATGTTTAACGTATTAAAATTGTTAAACAACCCGTAATGTGCAGTTGCAATTTGTGCTACTGCGCGTTTGTTTTCATTTGCTGCATTTGTTTTGGTTTCAATTGGTTTTACAACTATGATTTTTGAGTTGTTTTCAACTTGATTTTCAGTAGTAGTTGTGTTTTTTTTTGTTGATTTACAAGCTACTGCCAAAAATGCAACACTGCATAAAAATAAAAAATGTTTCATTTTAAAAAATTAAACTATAAAGAAACAAAAAAATCCGTGAACACGGATTTTTTTATGATTATTCTAACACACTGTAATCGCCTATACTTATGTTGGTAAACGTGCCGTTAAAGCTTGCGAAATTACCAATCATTGCATTGTCTAAATCGGCATTTTTTACGGTGGCGTTGGTTTGTATTAAACTGTTTTTTATGGTTGCGTTTTCAACCTTGCAATTGTTACCCAACGAAACATTAGGACCAACCGTTGCATTTTTTAAAATTACATTTTCACCAATATAACAAGGTGGAATAATAGTTGCGTTTTCTAAAGTTGCACTTGCAGCAACCATATTTTCGCCATCGTTGTGTAAAAAGTTCAGCATGCGGTTGTTGGTATCAACCGTTACGTTTTTGTTTCCGCAATCCATCCATTCATCAACTTTACCAGGCACAAAACGCAATCCTTTTTGTTTCATGTTTTCTAAAGCATCGGTTAATTGGTATTCGCCGCCTTTTTCAATATTGTTATCTAAAAGATATTCTAATTCACTTCGTAGATTTTCGGCCGATTTAAAGAAATAAATTCCAATAATTGCTAAATCAGAAACAAATTCGGTAGGTTTTTCAACAAAATCAACAATTTCGTTTTTATTGTTTAATTGTACTACTCCAAAAGCCGAAGGATCTTCTACAGCCTTAACCCAAATAACAGAATCGGCAGCTGCGTCTAATGTAAAATCGGCACGGAACAACGTGTCGGCATATGCAACAACAATTGGTCCTTGCATACTTTCTTTAGCACACAAAATAGCGTGAGCGGTACCTAAAGCTTCGTTTTGGTAGTAAATGGTTCCTTTTGAGCCTAGTTTTTCGGCAATTGCAATTAAATCTTTTTCAACACCTTTGCCAAAACTTTCGTGTATGATAAATGCAATTTCGTCGATAGGTTGATTGATTACTTTAGCTATATCTTCAACCAAACGGTGAACAATTGGTTTGCCTGCAATAGGGATTAATGGTTTAGGTGTTGTTAAGGTATGTGGACGCAAGCGTGAGCCACGACCTGCCATTGGTACGATTATTTTCATTTTGTATTCTTAATTATTTTACACCAGTGCTGCCAAATCCGCCTGCACCGCGTTCTGTTGTTGATAATTCTTCTGCTATAACCCATTCGGCACGTTCGTGCTTTGCAATAACCATTTGTGCAATGCGTTCGCCGTTTTCTACCACAAAGGTTTCTTTTGATAAATTGGCTAAAATTACACCAACTTCACCACGGTAATCGGCATCAATTGTACCTGGCGAATTTAAACACGTAATGCCTTTTTTTAATGCTAAACCACTACGCGGACGTACTTGTGCTTCGTAACCAATGGGTAATTCTATGAACAAACCTGTTGGTATTAAAGCGCGCTCCATAGGTTCGATAACTATGGGTTGATTTAAATTTGCGCGTAAATCCATGCCTGCCGATGCTAATGTTTCGTAACTTGGTAAGGCGTGTTGCGATTTATTAATGATGTTTATTTTCATTTATCTATTTTTTTTGAATCGATTTTAAAAGTCGATTAATCACTGTTTTTTCGTTATAATAAATCAATCCTACGAAGATAAGAATGAATGCGATTCCTATAAAATAATTTTCTCTGAAATTGTAAAAATATCCAAACGAAAATAAAACCGATATACCTAAGTACATTGAAATTGCTTTAGTGTTGTAAGGTATTGGATAATATTTTTGACCTATAAAGTACGATGCAACCATCATTACCAAATAAGCAATCATTGATGTAGCTGCTGCACCAACAATACCAACTGCTGGTATTAAAATGTAATTTAAACTTATGGTTAAGCATGCTGCTGCTATAGATATTAATGCGCCAATATGTGTTTTATCGCGTAGTTTGTACCATACCGATAAATTGGTGTAAATGCCTAACATAAAATTAGCCAATACTATATAAGGCACAATTTCCATGGCAGTCCAATATTCTTTTTTAGATATTAAAAACGGTTTTAATAAATCGGCAAAAACAATAATTACAAGCATGGCGCAACTACCAAAAATAACAAAATACTTAGTAATGGTTGCGTATTTTTCTTGGGCGTCGCTGTTTTTTGCATAATTAAAAAAGAAGGGTTCTATACCTAATGAATATGCCATACGAAACAAAATCATGAAGATTCCAATTTTGTAGCAGGCAGAATATCTACCAGCTTCGGCTTCGCCAATGCCTTTTGGTAAAATTTCTTCAATCATAACCCGGTCAATGCCTTCGTTAATAGCAAAAGCTAAACTAGCAATCATAACAGGAAATGCGTATTTTATCATTTCTTTGTTAAGCTTCCAATCATAAGTAAATTTTAAACCTTTGTACCATTTAAAAAGCATTAAAAAAGTAACTAAACTGGCAATTAAATTAGCTAAATAAACGTAACCTACCTGAAAATTTAAACTAAAATAGTGTGAAATAGAAGTGGTAGGATTGTTGTTAATAAACATAGGAATACTATATAAAAAAAATACAGTTAATAGAGCGTTTACTACAACATTTATAAGTTTTAAAATAGTGTATTTTTTTGATTGTTGGTGCGCACGTAAAATAGCAAACGGTATAACCACTAAGGCGTCTAAAGCCAAAATACCAATAATAATTGCAATTATTAAAGGATCTTTATCCATTAATTGTGCAATTTGTGTTTTAAAGCCCAATGTAAATAATGTAAACACGGCGGTAATTGCTAAAATAAACCAAAGGGCGTTGTTTTTTACTTTTTCTTTATCGTCTAACTTATTATAAAAGCGAAAAAAAGCTGTTTCCATACCAAATGAAAGCAACGCATTCATAATCATAATCCAAGTAAACAAAACGCTGTAACTACCGTATACATTTTCGTTGTTCATCCACTTTATGTGATAAGGTACCATAATAAACCCAATCATTTTGGGAACTACAGCAGCTATACCATAAACTAAAGTTGATTTAAAAAGACTTTTATAAACACTCAAAATAATTAATTTTTAAAGTAAATAGGATTTAAAAAACGTTCAACATCATTGTTTGAAAGTTTTATTTGAATTGCTCCTTGCCCAAAAGTTGCTATTTCGTTTGGGTTGTAATGTAAAATCCACTCGGTGTTGGTTTGGTAAAAGTTTTTAGGTAGCTGAAATTGATTGTTTTCAAAATTAAAACCACTATCTTTTAAACTACCAGAAACATTTAATTGTTTTCTAAATTCGGTTTCGGCATAATTTTTAAATCCTTTAAAATTTACAAATAGTTCATTTTTAGGAAGAATTTGCCCTGTTGTTGTATCAAAAATAAACACTTTAGTAGCCTGTGTGCCATGCGCACCACCAATAAACAAATAATATTCATAAACTACTTGATGTAATTTTGATGACATAGAGTTGTTACTAACCTTGAAATTTGCTTCCCAAGCCAATGCGTTTTCTGGATAAGTCAGGTAAACTTCATTGTAATGGTTTATGAAATTTAGCGCTAAGGTATCGTACGATTTTACTTTTTTATCGCCTTTAAAACGAATGGTTTGTTCAATAAAATTAAAAATACTATCGTTTATAGGTTTTACTGTTTTCTTTTTTCCTTCAAAAAAAGGCACTTCAATGTATGCATAGGTACAATTGTTTTGTACGCAGTTAAATTCTGAATTTAAACGATACGTTTTTGTAGATACTTTTAACTGATTTTCCTTTTTGCAACCCCAAAAACACATTGATAAACAAATAAATAGTAAAAGTTTTTTCATTGCACCTGAATCTGTTTATTTTAAAACAAATCTATAAATTTTAGTCGGTTTTAAATGGTATCTTTGCTCTTATTTTTTAAAGAGCCCAAATTATGAAATTCAACACCAAAGTTATACACGGCGGGCAACATCACGATCCAACTACAGGAGCCGTAATGCCACCGGTTTATCACACATCAACCTTTGCACAAAAAAGTCCAGGCGTGCATACTGGATACGAATACAGCCGTGCCGATAATCCTACACGCACTGCTTTAGAACACGCATTAGAAAGTATTGAAAATGGCGCTCGTGGTTTAGCTTTTTCGTCGGGTTTAGCTGCTATTGATTGTGTTATGCGATTGTTGAAACCGAATGACGAAGTAATTGCTATGGACGATTTATACGGCGGCACATACCGTTTGTTTACGCGTTTTTATCAAGATTTAGGAATAAAATTTCATTTTATAGACATCAATGATTTAGAGTTGTTTCAATCGAAAATTAACAATAAAACCAAATTGGTTTGGATAGAAACACCAACAAATCCGTTAATGAAATTGGCCGATATTGAAGCAATTGCCAAAATCACTAAACAAAACAATTTATTGTTTGCTGTAGACAATACATTTGCTACTCCATATTTACAAAAACCTTTAGATTTAGGTGCAGATATTGTTATGCATTCGGCTACTAAATATTTAGGCGGCCATTCTGATGTAATTGCAGGTGCCTTAATTATTAAAGATGAAGAATTAGGTAAGCAACTGCATTTTACCCAATTTGCAACAGGTGCAACTTTAGGTCCACAAGAAAGCTTTTTGGTTTTACGTGGTATTAAAACATTGCATTTACGTGTTGAACGCCATTGTTTTAATGGCCAAAAAGTAGCCGATTTTTTAGAACAACATCCTTTAATTGACAAAGTTTTATACCCCGGTTTAGCATCGCATCCACAGCATAATTTAGCTAAAAAGCAAATGCCAAAAGGTTTTGGTGGAATGGTTTCTTTTACCTTTAAAACAGGTGCAAAAGCCGATGCTATTTCGTTTTTAGAAAAATTAAAAGTATTCACTTTGGCAGAATCATTAGGTGGGGTAGAGTCGTTAGCAAATCATCCTGCGTTGATGACACATGCTTCAATTCCTGCAGAAAAACGCGCAGAAATTGGCGTTACTGATGATATGGTGCGTTTAAGTGTTGGTGTAGAAGATATTGATGATTTAATTGCAGATATAGAACAAGCACTAAGATAAATTTTTAAAAGTCGATTTTTTTTAAAATCGACTTTTTTTATTTCCTTGCAATACGTATCTTAATTTATACTATTTTTATAAAAAAAACGTTTCATTATTTGAAATCACATTTGTATGAAATTTTATTATCAACTTTTTTTCTTTTTAGTTTCGTTTGTTTCAACGGCACAAACCAACCAGTTGTGGAAAGGATATTACTCGTACCAAGAAAATACTGCGGTAGAAAAAGACAATCAAAATATTTATTTTGCAACAGATAACGCTGTGTTTGCTTATAACGAAAATAGTAAAGAAACCCATATTTACAACACCATAAGCGGTTTAAAAATTGATGAAATAAACACGCTTGGATACTCTAAAGAATACAAAAAAATTGTAGTTGGTAGTAAAAACGGTAAAGTTGCATTAATAGATTTAGCTGCAGATAAAATATATCATTTAAACGATATTTTTACTAAAACAAACATTCCCGATAATCAAAAAATAATTAATAAAATAATTTTTCAAGGCGGTTTTGCATACTTGGCAACTGGTTATGGTATTACAGCTGTACGTTTAAACGATAATCATTTTGGCGATACCTATTACGTTGCGGTTGGAGGCGAAATGGCAAACGTTGCAAGTATAGCTATTTTTAACAATCAAATGTTTGCAACGGTTGAAAACGAAGGACTAAAAAAAGCCTTAATGAACACTAATTTAATTGATTACAATAATTGGCAAGTAATTGATTTTAATAATTGGTTAGATGTAACCACTTTTGCAGGAAAACTTATTGGTGTAAAAGAAAATTTATCGTTAAATACCATTTCTGAAACAAATGTTATAGAAAATATTGATTTGGTTTGGGAAGGATTTAAAAAGTTTTCTGTTTCGGGCGATGTTTTAATTGAAATTACAAAAGAAGCGGCGCGTTTGCGTAGTACCAACTTAATTGTTTATAACGAATTTACTTATTCATTTACCGAAAAAGGCGGTGTTGCAGATGCAACTTTCTCTAACGGAAATTATTTTGTAGCTACGAATACAAATGGAGCCTTAAAAGTGCCTTCTTCAACCAAACAACCCGAAGCTATTTCGCCTAGTGGTCCGCTAAGTAATAATGTTTCTGCAGCGGTACTTAACAATAAAGATTTATGGGTAACTTTTGGCGGTTATGGTGTAGATATGAATCCTTACGAGCCTAATGGATTAACAAAATACGGCATTAGTACATTAAAAAACTTAGAGAATTGGCAGCATATTAGTAATGCGCAATTAAATGGTTTAAATGCAACTGTAAATGTTAGTTTTAATCCACAAAAACCAAATTTTGCCTATATAAGTACGTTTCACGATGGTTTAGGAATTTGGGATATAAACCAGCAACAACTTACCGTTTATAACGATCAAAATACCGATGTTTTAGAGCCATTAATACCTAACGATGTTCGTGTGTACGGGGTAACTTTTGATAAAAATGGTACTGGTTGGATGACTAATACTATTACAAATCCTGCTTTAATTACTATTGATAAAAATAATCAATGGAATAAATACACTTCAAATGTTTTAATTGGAAGCCCTTTTGGAAGTTCGTACTTACAGCCAGTAATCGATAAAAACAGTACCAAATGGTTTGGTAGCCGATTAGGAGGTTTGTATGCATTTAACGAAACGCGTAGTAACAAAGCCATGCAAATAACATCAACACATAATTTACCAAGTGATAATGTACAAGCAGTTGCGTTAGATTATAATAACGAATTATGGATAGGTACATCAAAAGGCTTACGAGTTATTAAAAATGTAGATCAGTTTTTAACTAGTTCGCAGCTAAATCCTACAAATATTGTAATTGAGCACGAGGGGCAGGCAGAAGAATTATTTTACGAACAAAATATTTTAACCATTACTGTTGATGGATCAAATAATAAATGGGTGTCAATTGCAGAGTCGGGTGTGTTTTTGATATCCGATACATATGAAACCATTTACAAATTTACGCCAGAAAATTCGCCTTTACCAAGTAATGACATTACCGCAATTACTATAGACGGCACTACAGGTGAAGTGTTTTTTGTATCGCGCAATGGTATTGTATCTTTAAAAAACTTTGCAACAACGCCAACTACTACTTTAGATGCTGTTAAAGTGTATCCAAATCCGGTGAAACCTGGCTTTACAGGAGATGTAAAGATTAGCGGTTTAGTAAGCGATGCCAACGTTAAAATTACCGATGTAGCTGGAAATTTAGTGTTTGAAACCAAATCGTTGGGTGGAACTGTAACTTGGAATACTTTAAATTTTTCAGGTGCTAAAGTACCATCGGGCGTTTATATGATATTTATTTCATCGCAAGACGGTGGTTTAGATACGGTTAAAAAAGTTATGATTATACGCTAATGCAGGTTAAAACCCAAGCGGTTGTTTTAAATGCGTTGCGCTATCAAGAAAAAAGCTTGGTGGTAAAGTGTTTTACACAACATTTTGGTTTAAAAACATACTTTATTCGCAATGCTTTTTCTGCAAAAAACAAGGGTTTAAACAGCGCTTATTTTCAGTCGTTAAATTTGTTACATATTGATGCTTTACATAAAAATAAGGCATCGTTAGAATATATTAGCGAATTAAAATTGGCTTACGCATACCAAACTATTTCGGTTGATTTTTACAAAAACACAGTAAGTATTTTTTTGGCCGAAGTTTTAAGTTATAGCATTAAAGACGATTTACCTAATAACGAACTTTTTCTGTTTTTAAAAACCGCTTTAATTTGGTTTGATGAACACCCTTTTACCGCCGATTTTCATTTGTGGTTTTTGCTACAAACAACAAAATATTTAGGTTTTTATCCCGATGATTCAGACCAAAATTCTATTTATTTTAATCCGCACGAAGGTAGTTTTACCAATCATTTCACTCCTAATTGTTTAAACGAAGCTGAAACAGTTTTGTTTAGAAAATTATTTTCAATTTCGCTTTTTAATCTTAAAAATACCTTTACCAATACAGAGCGCAGAACAGTTTTAAAACTTTTAATTGCGTATTACGAAATTCATATCGCTGGTTTTAAACAAGTAAAATCAATTGAAATACTTACAGAACTTTTTTAATTACTGTATTACAACGGTTTGAATATTTGCAAATTCATAAAAAGCAAAATGCGATAATTCGCGTCCGTAACCAGAATTTTTAATTCCACCAAAAGGCAAATGTGGGTCCGAAGCAATCATTTCGTTTATAAACAAAGCGCCTTCATCAAACAAATGCAAATAATTGGTTAATTGCTCAGGATTTGCTGTAAAAATACTTGCACCTAGCCCAAAGTTTGATTTGTTGCTTAAAACAATAGCGTCATCAATGGTTTTAAAAGGCATTATAGCAGCTATCGGTCCAAATGTTTCTTCATTAAAAACAGGCATGTCAATACTTATGTTGGTAACTAACGTAGGTTCAAAAAAAGCACCATTGCGTTTACCACCCGATACAATTTTAGCACCCATTGCAATGCTTTGTTCTAGCTGATTTTGTAATTCTATTGCTAAATCTTCTCTTGCCATAGCTCCAAATGTTACTTTTTCATCGTATTTGTCGCCTAAAATTAAACCTTCAAGTTTTTGTTTAAACAAGTTTGTAAATTGTTCGTAAACATTTTCATGTACTAAAAAGCGTTTTGCGGCAATACAACTTTGTCCGGCATTTTGCATACGGGCAATCACTGCTTTTTCGGCTGCATAGTTTAAATCGGCATCGTTTAATACAA
Source organism: Myroides sp. JBRI-B21084 (assembly GCF_030545015.1). Lineage (GTDB taxonomy): Bacteria > Bacteroidota > Bacteroidia > Flavobacteriales > Flavobacteriaceae > Flavobacterium. The sequence goes on along the minus strand of NZ_CP120653.1, from coordinate 1,812,310 downwards.
TAAAAGCGTTGCTTCCGCCTAATTCTAAAACACATTTTTTAAGATACTTTCCTGCTGTTTCGGCAACCGATTTTCCTGCATTTTCGCTTCCAGTTAACGAAATTGCTTTAATTATTGGATGTGCAATTACTTGTGCAACTTCGCTACTATTTATAGGTAAATTTTTATAAATAGGAAAAGAAATGGTATCAACATTAAAAACATCGTCTAATGCTTGTGCACTTAAAGGCACGTTACTTGCGTGTTTTAATACAAATACATTACCTGTTAGTAAGTTTGGAATTACAAACCTAAATACTTGCCAAAAAGGAAAATTCCAAGGCATTACGCCTAATAGTACACCCAACGGACGAAAGGCTACATAACTTTTTTGCCAATTAGTAGAAATTTCTTGATTTTGTAAAAATTGCGGCGCTTTTTCAATATAATATTCACATAAATAGGCACATTTCTCAACCTCGGCAATGGCTTGTTTTATGGGTTTGTTCATGTCGGTAGTTATGGCGTGTGCGTATTTGTATTTGTTTTGAAGTAACTTTTCTTTTATACTTTTTACAATTGAAATGCGATCATTTAAAGAAAAATTGCGCCATTTTAAAAATGATGTTTGTAAGGTTTCTAGAGTTAAGGTGGTATGTTGATTCATGATTAACTTTTATTAAAAGTAACAATAAAAAATGGTAAGACATTTTGCTTACCATTTTTTTTAAAATTTTAAAACTTTGTTTTTTTCTACCCAGCCAATGCTATCGTTAGGCAACTGAATTTTAATCCATTGATTGGTTTCTTCTTGTATAAATCCTTTTTCGCCTTGGGGTAAGGTACTGTATATTTTTGCAACTGTTCTAGGTTCGTTCATTAACAAAACATCTTTATTATTTACAATAACATAATTGTTCGTTAACAAATAATTTGACTGGTTTCTTGACACAAAATAACAACCTAAACTTACAAGCAATGTGAAAATACTAAGCGTAAAAAGAACTTTTTTAGAAGTTACATTTGTAATTAAACGATAACTTACTAATGCAATTACAGTTATAAGCATGTTTGCAATTGCCAAATACGCCCAAGTGTTTGGTTGTAAAAAATTAAAAACGCTGTATAACATTTGTTTTTGCGGAATTGGCAAATTGCCTTTTGTAATTTTTGTTTTAAGTTTTTCGGCAAAATGTAAATTAATGCGTGCTGGTTCGTATTCAGGTTTTATTTTTAACGCTTTTTCTAAATGATAGATGCTTAATGGGGTATTTTGTAACCTTAAATAGCTTGTACCTAAATTATAGTGTAAAGCTGCGTTTAAAGAATCACCATTAAGAAGGTTTTCAAAAATCTGTGCCGATGTTTCGTAATCTTTCTGGTTAAAAGCTTTTATTCCTTTACTAAAAAGCACATCGTTGTTTTCTTTTGCAAATAGTTGAAAAGAAAAAAGTAAACTTAAAAAAAGCAAGATTAACTGTTTCATATTACTTTTTAATTTGTTTATCTATTGATTGAATTAACTGAACTGCCAAATCGTAATCGTTTTGCATGGTTTGAATGTCCATTTGTGCGTATCGAGCCATTTCACAGGTTGTTTTTATCGATATAAAGGTCGATACATCTTCATTGCTAATTTGGTTGTTTTGTAACAATTCGGTAATGGTATCGTTACTCATTTCGGTAGTTTCAATTTTTAATTTTGCTTTTAAATAATTGTGTAAGCAACGTTCTAAGGCTTCGTAAAAAGCTTCTTTGTTACCTATTTGCATTTTGGCTGCCAATAAATATTTTTTAGCTAGTTTGTTATTAGCTTTTAATTTGTTTCCGTTAATATCGCTTCCTTTTTTGTCGGATGCATTTTTAGCTATAAAAACTATTGGTAAAAGTAGTAAAGGCGCTAACCACCAAACATAAAACATTTTGTTTTGAGTGATGAAATTACTGTTAAACCATTTAATTGTTGGGTTTAATGGTTGTATTTCTAACTTACTTGTAACGGTATTTTTATTGTTTAAAGAACCGTTTCTAGGTAATTCAGGACCTTCGGTTACTTGAATTAAAATAGGTTGCGACGTTATTGTTTTATAGGAACTTGTAGCGGTATCAAAATACGAAAAAGCAATAGGAGCAATGGTATATGTGCCTTTGTATTGCGGTACAATTACGTATTTTTCGGCAACGGTGCCTTCCATTCCAGCCGAAATACTATTAGTTACACGGTTTATTTTTTCGGGATCATAAAGCTCCAAAGCAGTTGGTGCTTCGGGTTTTGGCAATGTTAATAAATCTAAATTACCCTTTCCTTGAACGCTTAGGGTTAATTCTAAAGGTTCGTTAGCTTTTAAAGATGTTTTGTTTGCGTTTACCGTAAAATTAAAAGCACCTACCGCACCTGTGTAATTTACGGGTTGGTTTGTAATAGGTAACGGTTTTACTCGTATTGTTTTTGAACCCGATGAATATGTTTTTTTTCGTAAACCAATTTCAGGGGTTCCAAAAACATCAGTTCGGCCTGTGTAATACTGCTCGTCTAATTCAACTACAAATGCATCAACCTTTAAAGCGCCATCTTTTTGTGGTAATAAAACAGCTTTTTGTAACGGTAAATAACGATAGCTTTTTCCATTTAATTCGGCACGTGAAACAGCTTCTTGTTTTAAATCGATGGTATGATTCCAAAAGTTTTTAAACTTAGGCATTTGCTTAATAGCTAATGTGTTAAAGCCTGATTGGTCGCTAACATATAAACCGTATTCAACTGTTATGGGTTGGTTAACATATACGCTGTTTTTTGAAACTTTTGCTACCAAATGAATGCCTTGACCAATGTTTTTAGGTAGTTGAGGTTGCCTTTGTCTTTGGCGGCGCAATAGTTCTTCTTCCATTTCATCGAAAATAGCAAATGGATCACGACGACGTTGTTGTTGGCGTGGTTGTTCTTGAACTGCATCGCCTACTTTTATGCTTAATGGTTTTGTTTTGTACAACTTACCTTCAAAAGTAATATATGCCGAACCAATTGTTAATGTTCCCTTTTTTTTAGGTTGAATATAAAACGAAAAACTTTTTTCCATACTGGTATTTCCGTTTATCCAATTATGGTTAACTGATTGCATGGGACCACCTAAAATTTCAAAATTTTCAAACGATGGTCGTTTAAAATCATCTCCATCTTCGTTCATAGTAAAGCGTACCTCTATCACTTGATTTATACCAATAGATTGATCACTTACTTGAGTGTAAAATTGCAATTGTGCCCATGTAAAAATGCTTGTAAATAATGCACAAAGTGTATATATAAACTGTTTGTTTATCATAGGTTTACCAATCTTTAGTTGTTGGGGTTGTTACAGGTTTGCCTTTTTGTTCACGCCCTTGTATGCGCTCGCGTACTCCTTTTTCATGATTGTCTAACGCTTTTAAAATGTTATCCATTTGTTGTTTAGACTGGTTTTGTTTTTGTTGTTGTGGTGAAGGTTTTGGTTGCTCTTTTTCTTTTTGGTTTTCTTTGTTATTATTGTTTTGTTGGTCTTTTTTATCCTGATCGCCTTTGTCTTCTTTTTTATCTTTATTCTGATCGTTCTTTTCTTTCTGATCTTTGTTTTGGTCGTCTTTTTTATCCTGATCTTTTTTGTCTTTGTTCTGATCCTGATTTTGTTTGTTGTTTTTGTTTTGATCTGGATTTTCTTTTTGCATTTTTTTAGCTAACGCATAATTGTAACGCGTTTGCTCGTCGGTTGGGTTGTTACGTAAGGCATTTTTATATGCTTCAACGGCATTGCTATAATCTTTCAACTTCATAAAAGCATTGCCCATATTATGAAAAAGTTGATGTTTTTCATTTTTGGTTTTTGCTGATTTTAATGCCGATTGGTAAGCCGTAACGGCTTCGTTCATAGATTGTAACTTATAAATACTATTTGCGGTATTGTATAAAGCCGCAGCGTTTTGGTTTTCTTTAGTAGCTGCTTTACGGTAGGCGTGTTCTGCCTTAGTGTAATTTTTTACATTAAAGCTTTTATTTCCAGTTGCAATTTGTGATTTGTATGATTGTGCTTGAATAACATTTAGCATAACAAGCTGTATCATAACTATATACCAAAGGTTTTTCATGTTATTTTTCGTTAAATAAATTTAATTTTTTCATCCAAGCGGTGCGGCGTTCTAACACTAAACTATCAATTATTAAAAGGAGTAATGCTAAAGCAATAAACCATTGAAATTGTGATTGAAAATCGGCGATTTGTTGCGATTCAAAATCGGTTTTTTCTATTTTTTGTAAGGTTTTATCAACAATTTGTATTACTTCATTGGTATTGCTTCCATACATAAAAATACCACCTGTACCTTGGGCAATTTCTTTTAAAGTAGTTTCGTTTAGTTTGGTTATTACATTATTTCCGTCGGTATCTTTTTTGTAATCAACTATTTTTCCGTTTTGCTTAATAGGAATTTGTCCGCCGTTTGGTGTACCCACACCAATTGTAATAATTTTAATGCCTTTGTCTTTTGCAATAGCAATGGCATCGTTTATACCTTCGCCATGATCTTCACCATCAGAAATTAATATCATTACTTTGCTGGTTTTAGGATCATCAAAGTAATTACTACCTACTTCAATAGCTTGGCTTAAAGCTGTTCCCATGCTTGAAACCATATCGGTATTCATATCTTGAACATACATTTTTGCCATTCCGTAATCGGTAGTTATAGGTAACATTGGAAATGCAGAACCTGCGTAACCAACAATTCCAATACGATCAGAGGCTAAGCTGTTTATGATTTGTGTAGCCAATTGTTTTGATTTTCCTAAACGATTTGGCGCCATATCTTCGGCCAACATACTTTTAGAAACGTCTATTGCAAAAACTATGTCAACACCTTGGCGTTTTACGGTTTCTATTTTTGTACCAAATTTTGGATTAACTAAAGCAATAATTAACGCAAATACAACAACTGCCAATAGTATTAATTTTGTAAGTGGTTTGCTTGTGGTTGACGCTTCGGGTGCTAAACGTTTTAAATAGCTACCAGAGCCAAATTCGTTAATTTTCTTTTTTTTCCAAAGGGTATTCCAAAGGTAAACTGCTATTAATATTGGTATTAACAGTAGTAAGTAGAAATAAAAAGGTGCATCTAATCCCCACATATTACACGAATCCTTTAAATAATGTTTTTCTAGAAATAAATTCTGCTATTAACAAAATCAATGCTAAAAGCACTAACGGGCGAAATAATTCGGTACGTTGCACAAATTTTTGTTCATCGATTTTTGTTTTTTCAAGCTGATTAATTTCGTCGTAAATTGTTTTTAAGCGGTTGGTTCCAGTTGCCCTAAAGTATTTACCACCTGTTTTTTTGGCAATTGTTTTCATTAAAACTTCGTCAATTTCAACTTTTACCTTATCGTATTTTAAATCGCCATTTGGTAAAACAGCAACAGGTGTTTCTGCTAATCCGTTGGTGCCAATACCAATTGTATATACTTTTATTTTATATTCTTTAGCAATATCGGCAGCCATTTGCGGATCAATTAACCCTGAATTGTTTACGCCATCGGTCATTAAAATAACTACTTTGCTTTTTGCTTTACTATTTTTTAACCTATTAACAGCTGTTGCTAAACCAACGCCAATTCCGGTTCCGTCTTGAATAATACGATCGTATTTTACATCGGCTAATTGGTTTAAAAGTAAGTTTTTATCGCTGGTTACAGGTGCTTTTGTGTACGCTTCGGCAGCATAAACAACTATTCCAAAGCGGTCGTCAACTCGATCTTTAATAAATTCAGCAGCTACTTTTTTTAATGCTTCTAAGCGATTTGGTTTTAAATCGCGTGAAAGCATCGAACCCGAAACATCGGTGGCTAAAACAATATCAACACCGTTTGTTATTTTTGATTTAGTGCTGCTATCAATAGTTTGTGGGCGCGCCAAAGCTACTACCAAAGCTGTAAAAGCCAATGCACGTGCTACAAATAGCAACGGATATAATTGAGTTAGTAAGGTTTTTTGTGATTTAAAACCTTGTAAGTTGCTTATTTTTAATGAAACTTTTTCGTTTTTTTGGTTAACAAACCAATACCAACCTAAAGGCAGTAATAGTAATAACAACCAAAAAAAGTGCGGATTTAAAAAGGTTATATTACTCATTTGTATTTGCTACATTTAATTGAATAGATTCAATAATTCGTTGGTTTATTTTTGCACCGTATTCATCGTTTTCTTTGAACAAAACCGTTACTTCTTGTATGCCGTTTGATTGGGCAAAAATATACATATCGTATTGCATTTTAATGGCTTGACCCGACACAAAATTTTCTACCACTAACGTGCCATTTGCACGTATGCCTTTTGTGCCGTTTTGTGTAAATTCTTCGGCATTGTAGGTAACGTTTTTACCGCTGTATTCTTTTTTAACAATTTCAATTTTTTGCTTTACTAATTGTTCTAGTTGTACTGAATCGTTTGTTTGTGTAGCTGTGGTACCTACTGCAATAATTAATTGGGTTTTTAAATTAGAATATGCAAAAACACTGCTTTGCGATTGTTGTTTTTCTTTGGTTGATTGCGGTTGTAATACGCGTGTTAACGCTTCGGGTGTGCTTAGTTGTATTGCAGGAAATCCGTAATTTGATGTTACCCAATCACGTTTGTATAAACTTTTGTTTGATGCAAACATACTGTATTCTGCACCTGAACGAATTGATTGCACTAAGTAAACCACACCTGTTGTTAAAAGCAAAGTTGCGGTAACAGCAATTGGTATAAAAATGCGCATTTGTTTGCGTTTTTTGAAACGACGTTCGCGCAGTTTTACGCGTTCTGATTGTTCTTCAGAAAAACGCGGAATTGCTTTATCTATGGTTACCGAAACTGTTTCAGAAACTTTACGGTCTTGTTCAATTTCGCTAATTAAAGGTTCTGATTTTGCAAATTTTACTAAATCGGCTGTTTGTAAAACACGTTTTAAATTGTTAATGGTTTCTTTTGTAAGCTGTATTTTTTTTGATTGAATGGTTTGAATCAAATGCTGAATAAGTTCTGATGTTGTTGATTCTTTAGCAGGTATTTCAAAAACTTCTTCAATATAATCCCTAATAACATCGGTCATTTCAGAATAATATTGTTTTACATCGCCATTTACAACCAAACGTTTTGCATCTAAAAGTTGTAATTTTTTTGTTACTTTTTCAAGTGGGGTTTTGTATAAATCTTCTTCGGTTAAATTTTTGTTTTGTATGCGTTTTATTAAAAAATAGGTTGCAATACCTGCAAGTAAACAAGCAATAAGTGCTATAAGGTATTTCCAAAACGATTCAGAATTAGTTTCACCGCCCATTTGTGCTTTAATATCGTACATGGGTTGTTTAAGAGTATCAACTTGTACATTGTTTACTTTTATGTTAAACAAATTGGTTTGGTAATTTTTCCCATCGATATAAACCGATAAACGTGGTATTACATAATCACCAGCATCAAACTGAGTTAACGTATATTTTTTGGTAAGTTCTATGTTTGTATCGTTTGCAACGGTATCAACTTTAGATTGTTCTAACACTTCAAACGCACCAATAAGTTGTTGATTGGGAAAAACTACTTTACTACCTTGTTTAGTAGTAGCTTTTACGGTTAGGTTAAACGCCGAACCTATTTTTATTTGGGTAGAATCTACGCTTGTTGTTACTTGTGCAAAACCTGCAAAAGCAATAATATTAAACAATAACGTAACTACTATTTTGTTCATAATTTAACGTGCTTTAAAATAAGCCAATAGTTTTTTAACGTAACTTTCATGTGTGCCAGTTGATATAACACCAGCACCACTGCGAGTAAAAGTTTTTGTAAAATAATTTTCTAAATCTTGGTAATATTCGCTGTACGCTTTACGTACATTAGCGTCGCCAGTATTTACATATAGGTTTTCACTAGTTTCGGCATCTTGCATTAATACATAGCCTATGTTGTTTATGTTGGCTTCGCGTTTGTCGTAAACTTTTATACCTGTAATATCGTGACGTTTGGCAGCTATACGAAGAATTTTTTCGTAATCTTTAGTCATGAAATCTGATAAAACAAATACAATTGCTTTTTTCTTCATTACTTTAGAAAGATATTCAAGTGCTTGTGCAATATTTGTTTGATTGCTTTTTGGTTGAAATTGAATAAGCTCACGTATGATTCTAAGTATATGCGATTTGCCTTTTTTGGGCGGAACAAACAATTCTATTTGATCAGAAAATAAAATTAAACCTATTTTATCGTTATTTGTAGTTGCCGAAAAAGCTAAGGTTGCTGCAATTTCGGTAACAATATCGCGTTTAAAATGATTTGTTGATCCAAAATCTTGCGAGCCACTAATATCAACAAGTAACATTAAGGTTAGTTCGCGTTCTTCTTCAAAAACTTTCACAAAGGGTTCATTGTAACGTGCAGTTACATTCCAATCTATCGCCCGAATATCGTCGCCGTATTGGTATTGACGTACTTCTGCGAACGACATACCTTTGCCTTTAAAAGACGTATGGTATTCGCCCGAAAAAATATGATCGCTTAGCCTACGGGTTTTAATCTCTATTTGCCTAACCTTTTTTAATATTTCTTTTGTATCCAATTTTTCGTTAGTTTAAGGTTTAAAGTTTTCTTTGTTTTAAATTGCTTTAAACTTGACACAAAATATTAAGGCACTTCAATTTCGTTTACAATTTTGTTAATAATATCAACGCTTGTAATGTTGTCGGCTTCGGCTTCGTAAGTAATACCAATGCGGTGGCGCAACACATCTAACACAACAGCACGCACATCTTCGGGTATAACGTATCCACGACGACGAATAAAAGCGTAACATTTTGCAGCATTTGCTAAATTTATTGATCCACGCGGCGATGCCCCGTAACTGATGTATGGTTTTAAATTTTCTAATTTAAATTGCTCGGGATAACGGGTTGCAAAAATAATATCAAGTATGTATTTTTCAATTTTTTCATCCATATAAACCTCTTTTACGGTTTGTTGCGCACGTAAAATTTGTTCTAAACTTACTACTGGGTTTATGGTAGGTGTGGTACCCGATAAGTTTTGACGAATAACTAAGCGTTCTTCTTCAAGTTTTGGGTATTCTATTACAGTTTTAAGCATAAAACGGTCCATTTGGGCTTCAGGTAACGGATACGTTCCTTCTTGTTCTACGGGGTTTTGGGTAGCCATAACTAAAAAAGGTTTTTGTAGTTTATGGGTAGTATCGCCAATGGTAACTTGTTTTTCTTGCATGGCTTCTAATAAAGCCGATTGTACTTTAGCAGGTGCACGGTTAATTTCATCGGCCAAGATAAAGTTTGCAAAAATAGGTCCTTTTTTTATGCTAAAATCGTTTTCTTTTATGTTGTAAATCATGGTACCTACTACATCGGCAGGTAATAAATCGGGGGTAAATTGTATGCGGCTAAAAGTACCGTGTACTGCTTTTGCAAGTGTATTAATTGCTAATGTTTTAGCAAGTCCTGGTACACCTTCTAATAAAATATGCCCTTGTCCTAACAAACCAATTAACAAGCGATCAATCATGTGTTTTTGCCCCACAATTGTTTTGTTCATTTCGGCAATAAGCAAATCAATAAACGCACTTTCGCGTTCAATTTTGTCGTTTATCGTACGAATGTCCGTAGTGGTTGTTGTTGCTTCCATTATTTTGTTTTGTATGTATTATTTTTTTCTGATACAAATTGATTAAAATTTATTTGCTTAACTTGTTAACAAATGGTTAAAAATGCTTCACAAGATTTTGTTTTAAGTATGAATTATCATTTTCTTTTTATAATTTTAAGATAAAACTACTAATTGTGATAAATAAGCGGCTATTAATTAAAAATTTGTTAGCACACCATGCCGAAAATAGTTTCTACGACAAGAAACAGCAGCTAAACTTACATACTTTAGAGGGGAAAGCCAAATTTTTAAAGCATGTTTGTTCATTATCTAACTCAAACCCCAACAACCAATCGTTTATTTTGGTTGGAATTGAAGATGAAAAGAACACAGTTGTAGGTACTTATTTCTACGATGACAGCCATATTCAAAATTTAATTAATGCGTATTTAGAAAATCCACCCCAAATACAATACGAAAATGTTATTTTTCCGCATTTAGAAAACGGAATGGTGGTTGGTTTGGTAACAATATATCCCAAAAAAGGCGTTTGTTTTTTTAAAAAACGCATTTATACAATTGATGAAAAAGCTGCTTTTTCACGCATTGGTAGCATTTCGCATCCTAAATACATTACCCCCCAAATAAACAACCAAGCTGTGGTTAGCAGTATTTTAAATGCATCGGCTACCAATTTAAAAAATACTATTGACAGCGTTTTGCATTTTATGACCAAAACCCACCCCGATATGAAACCTAAATATCAGGTTTTTAAAGAGTATTTTACAGTTTGCTGGGCTGGTGTTGAAAAAATTAAGAACAACGAAAGTTTTTTTTCTAGAGTTGATATTGAATTAATTAACGAACAGGTTAAAATATTTTATTCTGCCCTTGACGAAGTTTCGATTGTTTATACGGATGACGCTTTTATTATTACTGAATATGTTAAAATTGGTTTTCGTAAAAATAACCGTTACTTGCCTTTTAGCGTACAAAAAATTACGTTTAGCAATTCAATGAGCTATCAAATTACTTCGGAAATAGTTTTTAAAATTCCCGAAATCGATAAAAAACACCTTTACCACTTATACAATTACTACACTGCACTTTTACATAAGCTGAAAAACAATAAACGTTTAACCAACATAGAACAAATCGATTTAGAAAATCTTTGCTATTCGCTTATGTTGTGTTATCTTCACGGTTTTAACAATGCTAAAAATGTGCTAATTAACCATAAAGACGTTTTTAAAAAATACAAACAGCCCTTTTTGTTTACATCGTTTAAAGAAGTAATGCGCATTCTTAGAAAATTAAAATACGAAACTCAAAACAATGAATAAAACATTTGTAATTGGCGATATACACGGTGGTTTAAAAGCCTTGCAACAAGTTTTAAAACGCGCCAATGTTACAACGAAAGATCGTTTAATTTTTTTAGGCGATTATGTAGATGGTTGGAGTGAAACACCAGCAGTTCTTGATTTTTTAATTGAGCTTTCATTAACATACACCTGCGTTTTTATGCAAGGAAACCACGAAGAAATGCTTTTAAAATGGCTAAAGAAAGAAGACGATAATGCCTTATGGCGTTTTCACGGCGGCGAAGCAACCGTTCAAGCTTACCAAAATATATCGTTACGTGTAATTGAAAAACACATTGCCTTTTTACAGCAATTAAATGAATATTATATTGATGAACACAACCGTTTATTTGTACATGCGGGCTTTACCCATTTAAAGGGCGTTACCTTTGAATATTTTAGGGGAATGTTTTGGTGGGACAGAACCTTGTGGGAAACGGCAATGGCAGTTGATGGTACTTTAAGCGCCAACAGTGTAAGGTATCCGCAACGATTAAAATTGTATAACGAAATTTATGTTGGGCATACACCTGTGATACGTTTTGGCGAATCGGCTCCAATGAATTTTGCAAATGTTTGGAATGTTGATACTGGCGCAGCTTTTACCGGTAAACTTTCTATTTTAAATGTTGATACAAAAGAATACTGGCAAAGCGATGCACTGCCTTCTTTGTATCCAAACGAAAAAGGTAGAAACTAAACCAATTTTTTTATATTTGTATAAAATAATAAGATTATGAAAAAAGTAGTATTAGCAATTTGTGTACTGGGTAGTACCTTGGGGGTACAAGCACAAGCTTTAAACGAAGTTGAATTAAATATTTTTAATACAATAGTAAACCAATCGGTTGAAGTTGGTTACGAACACTTTATTGATAAAGACCAATCAGTTGGGGTAGATTTGTTAATTAACGATCGTTTTTCATATTACGGTCAAAATAAAAAAGCGGACAAGTTTAAACAGTTTAATACCAATGCAATTGCCGTAAATTATAGTTTTTATTTTGGTGGAAACGATGGTGAACACGCTTCGGGCTTCTACGCACAACCGTTTTTAAAATTCCGTTTTGGCGATTATGAGCACGATGTTAAAGTTGCTGAAGGGCAATATACCCGAGTTAAAACCGATATGGATTCGTTTATTATTGGGGTAGGAGCAGGTTATAAATTGGTTAAAAACGATGCTTTTACAGTTGCACCTTTTGTAAACATTGGTAGAAATTTTAACGAAGATGTTGCCGATGAATTTATGGCTGTTGAATTAAACGCTGGTATTAACATTGGATACCGTTTTTAATAAACTTTTAAACGTATAAAAAAGCTGTTTCAAATTTTTGAAACAGCTTTTTTGTTATTACCAAATTTTTACTCGTTTTTCTGGTGAAACGTATAATTTATCACCTGGCTTAATATCAAAAGCTTTATACCACGAATCTACATTTTGTAGCGGTACATAAGCACGATACATACCTGGCGCATGCGGATCGGTTTTTACTTGGTTTTTAATGGCTTCATCGCGCATTTTTGTTCTCCAAATAGTTCCCCACGAAATAAAGAAACGTTGTTCAGGCGTATAGCCATCAATTAAACCAGGGTTGCCTTTATCTTTTAAATACAATTGCAACCCGTCGTAAGCTGCGTTTACACCACCTAAATCGCCAATGTTTTCGCCTAAGGTAAATTTACCATCAACAAAAGTGTTTGGCAACGGTTGTAATGCCGAATATTGATCTGCTAAGGAACCACCTAAACCTGTAAATTGTTTTAAATCGTCTTCTGTCCACCAGTTTACTAAGTTTCCATCGGCATTGTATCTTGAGCCAGAATCGTCAAAACCATGTGAAATTTCATGACCAATAACTGCACCAATTCCTCCAAAATTAACAGCCATATCGGCTTTGTAATCGTAAAAAGGTGGTTGTAAAATTGCTGCAGGAAAAACAATTTCGTTGTTGGTTGGGTTAAAATAAGCGTTTACCGTTTGTGGCGACATGCCCCATTTGGTTTTATCAACCGGTTTGCCGTATTCGGCTATGTTTTTTGCAAAGCCCCAACGCGCTACATTTTTCATGTTTTCATAATACGTACCGCCGTTTTCAGGTGCTTTAATTTCTAACTTAGAATAATCTTCCCATTTATCAGGATATCCAATTTTTACGGTTGATTTACGCAGTTTTTCGATTGCTCCCTGACGAGTTGCAGGTGTCATCCAAGGTAAATTATTAATACGGTTTTCAAAAGCCATAAAAACATAATCAATCATTTCTTTTGCTTTAGCCTTTGCTTCTGGCGGAAATTTCTTTTCAACATACAATTTACCTAAAGCTTCGCCAACCGTTCCGTTTACAACTTGCAACGCACGTTCTTCAATCGGTCGTTGTGCAATGGCACCTGTTAGCGTTTTGCTATAAAAATCAAAGTTTGCTTCATCAATAGCTGTGGTTAAAACACCAGTGTTTTTATTGATTAAAGTCCAACGTAAATAAGCTTTTAACTCCTCTATATTAGCTGTTTTAAAAATGTTTTCTAATGTTTCCATATATTTAGGCATAGAAACCACTACCTGATCTACATTTTTTAAACCTGCTGTTGTTAAGTAATTATTCCAATTTACAGTTGGTGTTAGTTTTTGCAATTCGGCAACTGCCATTGGGTTGTAAGTTTTTCTGCGGTCGCGGCGTTCTACACGGTCTAATCGTGCTTCGGCCATTTTAGTTTCTAAAGCAACCACTTGCGCTGCTTGTTTTTTAGACGAAGTTTCATCAATACCTAAAAACTGTAACATACGGGCAACGTGTACTTCGTATTTTTGTTTTTTGTCTTGTGAATCGGCATCTTTAGAAACGTAATAATCACGGTCGGGTAAACCAATACTTCCTGGTGATACATACACAACGTTTTTGTTAGAATCCATAGCATCGGCGCTAACGTATAAACCAAAAAAGCCTAAACCACCTTCGGGCATCTTTTCTTTTAACAACGTAATTACATCGTTTGTATTTTTTACTTTGTTAATTTGATCTAACGTTGATTGAATAGGTTTAATTCCTAATTTGTTACGAGTTTCTAAATCTAAATACGTTTTAAAAACGTTAACCGCTTTCATTTGATCTGATTTTGGATCTAGCTGTTTGTTGTTAACGGCTTCTTTTAAAATAGAAAGTGCATCAATATCGGTGTTTTGGCGTAATTCATCAAAACTTCCCCAACGTGTTCTGTCTGCGGGTATTTCGGTTTTATCAAACCATTCACCGTTTACATATCTAAAAAAATCATCGCCTGGTTTTACGTTTTTATCCATGTATTCTAAATTAATACCATGGTTTTGGTTTGCTTTATCTTGTGCCTGAACCGTTGCTGTTGCAATCATTAATAAGGTTGCAGGTAAAAACATAAATTTTTTATTCATTTTTTAATTGATTAGGTATATCCTTACAAAAATAAAAATATTGCTTAATTAAAAGACTGTTTTATAAGTTATTTAACCGTTTTTGGTTGAAAGGTTTTGTAATTTTGCACAAAATTTAAGTAATGAAGGCTCTTTTTTATCGTTACCGCTACTTGTTTATTACCCTTGGAGTATTGTCGGTTATTATACTTGTGTTGTTTTACAAAGCGTTAAAACCCCAAAAGCATTTACCTATTTATACACCAGCAATGGTAAACCCCGAGTTGGTTGATAGTTTGGTACAACACCAAAACAATAAATTAAAACATCAGATTGCTCAATTTTCATTTCAAAATCAAAACAATAAAACCATAACGGAGAAGGATTACGATGATGTGATTTATGTAGCCGATTTCTTTTTTACCACTTGCCCAACTATTTGCCCAAAAATGACCGATAATATGGTGTGGTTGCAAGATAAAATTAAGAATATGCCCGATGTAAAATTACTTTCTTTTTCGGTTACTCCTGATATAGATACCCCCGAAGTATTGCGTACATATGCCGATGAAAAAGGAGTGATTGATACCAAATGGAACTTGTTAACGGGCGATAAAAAAGCTATTTATTATTTAGCACGTCAATCATTCTTAGCTGTAAAAACTGAAACATCAGGAGAATTGTACGATATGGTTCATACCGAAAATTTTATTTTAATTGATAAAAACAAGCGCATTCGTGGTTTTTACGACGGTACTAATTTAGATAAAGATAAAGGCGATGGTACTAAAAATGTGAATCAGCTTTTAGAAGATATTAAATGGCTTCGTGAAAAGAATTAGCTTTTTAAAGTAAATTAAACGTTAAGGAATTTTAAAAACTTATTTAAAGTTCCTTTTTTAATGAGTAGATTTGCAATCTAAAATAAATCTAAATAAATGACGACTCTTAATTTTTTGAAGAAGAGCCAAAAAGGAAAAATAATTGCAATAAATACCGATAACGTGCCTTTAAAGCTAATTGAAATGGGCTGTTTACCTGGAAATATTGTTGAAGTGTTGCAAATTGCTCCGTTATTGGATCCTATTTATATAAAGGTAAACGACTCTTATTTAAGTATTCGCAAAGATTTAGCAAAGGAAATAGAAGTGGAATTGATTTAAAAAATACATGAAACAACTAAAAATAGCATTAATTGGCAATCCAAATGTTGGTAAAACATCGGTTTTTAACGCTTTAACAGGTTTAAATCAGCATGTGGGCAATTACCCAGGTGTAACTGTAGAACGCAAAACGGGTACGTTTCATTTAACCAATGATACTAAAGCAAATATTGTAGATTTGCCAGGTGTTTATTCAATCAATCCAAATTCTAAAGATGAAGAAATTGCACTTAACGCTATTTTTGATACCCAAAATAATGATTTTCCTGATGTAGTTGTACTTGTAGCCGAAGTAGAAAATTTAAAACGCAATTTGTTCCTTTTTTCGCAAGTTAAAGATTTGGGCTTTCCGGTGATTTTAGCCTTAAATATGGCCGATCAAATGGATAAAAAAGGAATTTTTGTTGATGTTCCGGCCTTAGAAAATGCCTTGCATACAAAAATTGTGTTGTTATCGGCACGAAAAAACCATGGAATTGATGCTTTAAAACAAGCCATTTTAAATTTTAATCAACCACAAAATACGCCTTTTTTTGATTTAAAAACGGTAAACGAAAACCATTTTTCTACCATTGAAAAGGTGTTTCCAACCAAAAATCTTTACAAAATTTGGCTTACACAAACAGGTGTGTATCCTTTTGAAGCTATTAATACAACTGACTTTAAAGCAAATAATCTAGATTTATCAACATCTGAAATTAAAAAGCTACAACAGCGCGAAACCATTAAACGCTACCAGTTTATTAACGATATTTTAAAGCAAACATATACAGTGAATACCAGTAAAGCTACTGATTTACGTATGCGTTTCGATCGTATTTTGACTCATAAAATTTGGGGTTACGTTATATTTTTATTGGTACTTTTATTAATTTATGGTTCTATTTTTGAATTGGCTGCTTACCCAATGGATTTTGTTGATGGTTTGTTTGCAGATTTATCTACTTGGGCTTCTGCAACATTTCCAGAAGGTAAATTAACCGATTTAATTGCAAATGGTTTAATTCCTGGATTAGGTGGTGTATTGATGTTTGTGCCGCAAATTGCCATTTTGTTTTTTTTAATATCTATTTTAGAAGAAACCGGATATATGAGTCGAGTGGTTTTTTTAATGGATCGTATTATGAAACCTTTTGGTTTAAGTGGTAAATCGGTAGTGCCATTGGTATCGGGTACAGCTTGTGCCATACCTGCAATAATGAGTGCCCGCACTATTGAAAATCCTAAAGAGCGATTAATAACCATGTTGGTTACACCTTTTACAACCTGTTCGGCACGTATACCTGTTTATATAATCATCATATCGCTAATTGTACCTAAAACCTATTTGTTGGGCTTTATACCTTTGCAAGCATTTGTAATGACAATGATGTACGTACTTGGTTTTTTAATGGCATTATTTGCAGGTTGGGTGTTAAGTAAAATTATAAAAGCACAACGCAAATCGTTTTTTGTAATTGAAATGCCTACGTATAAGTTACCTATTTTAAAAAACGTTTTGTTAAATATGTACGATAAAGTAATATCTTACATAGTAGGTGCAGGTAAAATTATATTAGCGTTATCTATAATTTTGTGGTTTTTAGGCTCGCACGGACCAACCGAAACTTTTGGCAACGCTACACAAATTGTTACGGGTAAGCACATAAACGATAATTTATCGGATGAAGATTTGCAAAGCGAAATTTCGGGCTACCAGTTAGAACACTCTTATATTGGTATTATAGGTAAAAGTATTGAACCTGTTTTTAAACCACTAGGTTACGATTGGAAAATAAGTATTGCCGTGTTAACATCGTTTGCAGCGCGCGAAGTTTTTGTAGGTAATTTAGCAACGCTTTACAATTTAGGCGAAGATGCAGCCGATGACGAAGCCAAGATAATAAACCGTATGGCAAATGAAAAACATGCTAATGGCACTGCAGTTTATACACTGGCAACAGGTGTATCGTTATTGTTGTTTTATGCCTTTGCAATGCAATGTTTATCTACCGTAGCCATAACAAAAAAAGAAACCAATTCGTGGAAATGGACTTTTATACAAATGGCTTTCATGACCACCGTTGCATATTTTGCGGCTTTAATAGCCTATCAACTTTTAAAATAAAACCAATGCAAAACGTAATTGTTTACATAGCACTTTGTTTGGCAGTAGCTTACTTACTTAAAAAGTTTGTTTTAAAAAAGAATAATAAAAACAACTGCAACAATGGTAATTGTGGGTGTTCTTAATTATCGCGGTTTGTTGTATTGTTTAAAGCTTAAGGTTTAAAGTTTGTGTTGTTAAACTTCAATTAATAAAGTATCACATAAATTAAAAATAGACCAACCAAACCTACAAGGTTTTCAAAACCTTGTAGGTTTTTTTATTTAATATTATAAAAGTATAGGCTTTTTATATAAACCAGTATTTAACTTTATATTTATTTTTTTTAACAAAATGTTAATTTTTTTAGTATATTTACGTTACAAACAACTAATCTAATATTTTATTATGACAAAATTGCCTAAAATTTTGTGGGGGGGGTAATAGCCCTAGCCCTTACAGCTTGTACAACCAACAGCGTTTTTAACGAGATGGACGCCGAAAACAACAACTCGCAAACAGGTGCTTAAAATAATTAATTATGAAAAAAGTTATAACACACACCATACCCCTTTTTTTACTGTTAATTACACCTTTAACCAACGCGCAAGTTTTGTACTCTGAAAATTTTAATAACCTTTCCCCGGGTATTGTAGGTACCGATTATACCGGTACAACGCCAGGACAAGGCGGTTGGTATTTAGAAACTAAAACATATTCCACCTTAGGGAGTTCTTATGTAGGACTTAATGATTTTAAAATTGTAACAGAACCCGGTAGAGGCAATGTGTTGGAGATTACAAGTCCCTTTATTCAAGATACATCATTCAAACAAAATGTGGCTTCAAAAAAAGGAATTGAAGCTTTATGGAACAACCGTACGGTGGGTAACAATGTTTTAAAAATAGAATTTGATTTATTTACGGGTAATAATACAATTACAGCAACTTCAATACCAAGATGTTCAATTACTTTAGATGGTGTGGTTAATCCCCAATTAATCCGCTTTCTTTATTATGACAGGAATGATTTTGTACAAACAAATTGCGGTGTTTGTTTTCCACAAACAATTGGAAACATTTTTACAAGCAATCCTACTGTTCCTAGAAATACATGGTTAAAAATTGTATTTTACTTTGATTACACTAATAAAAAAATGTACCTTATTATACCTACTGTAGGTGCAGGTGCGGTTGGTGATTTTTTAACTACTGAAAGTATTTCAAAAATCCATTTGCAAATCGCATCTTATCATTCTGATACTGCTGTACATAGGTTTGATAATTTTGAAGTTACTGCTTTAAATGCAGTGCCACCAAGTGTAATTTTAAACACTAACAAGCAGCTGGCTACAAAATTTAATTTGTACCCTAACCCAGCAACCAATATGGTAAACATAACCAATGAAGAGAACATGCAGGTAAACCAAATTACGGTGTATAATTTAGCAGGTAAACAAGTAAGCACGCAAGCTTACAACAACCCAGCAGAAATACAACTTAACGTAGAACATTTAGCAAGTGGTACGTATCTATTATATTTACAAACCGCACAAGGTACAGCGGTTAAACAGCTTATAAAAAAGTAAGTTTAAATATATAGTAACCAAACCTACAAGGTCTTACAAACCTTGTAGGTTTTTTTGTGTAGTATTTTAAACCAATACCAAATAAGTAAAATTGGTGTAACTAATGTAAAAGGTATTATAAAACCCTGCTAACAGTTAGCCCATCGCGTATGGGTAATAAAACAGTTTCAACTCTTGGGTCATTGTTTACAAGTTTGTTAAATTCTAAAAGTATTTGGGTGGCTTTGTCGTTTTTCTTTAATTCCTCTAAAACCTTTCCGCTCCAAAGTACATTATCGCTTAAAATAATTCCGCCTTTATTCATTAAAGGCACTACTAAATTCCAATAATTAATATAGTTCTCTTTATCGGCATCAATAAAAACCAAGTCAAACTTTTTGTTTAGTGTAGGAATAATGGTTAACGCGTTGCCAATATGTTGGTTAATTTGCTGGCTATAAGTGCTTTTGTTGAAATATTTTTGTTGTATATCGGCAACTTCTTCATTAATATCAATGGTATCAATAGTACCGTTGGGTTTTAAACCTTCGGCCATACAAAGTGTAGCATAACCTGTATAAGTGCCAATTTCTAACACGTTTAAAGGGTAAATAATTTTAGAAAGCATGCTTAAAACGCGTCCTTGAAAATGCCCACTTAGCATACGCGGTTGCAAAACTTTTTGATATGTTTCTTTATTTAACTGCTGTAAAAGATCGGGTTCGGCGGCCGAATGTTGGGCAATATAGTTTTCTAATTCTTCCGAAATAAAATGCATGATAATTTTTTTAGTAAAGATAGCCAAACAACACCATTGCGTGCAAACTACTTGTAAAATATTGTAACTTTGCAAAATGAATACAACAAAAAAAGACATACGTAGTTTAACCAAAGAACAAATACGCGATTTTTTTGTAGCGCAAGGCGATAAAGCTTTTCGCGGCAATCAGGTGTATGAATGGTTGTGGAGTAAAGGCGCACATACTTTTAACGACATGACCAATTTATCGTTAGAAACACGTGTAATGTTAGAACAACATTTTGTAATTAACCATATTCTGGTTGATACCATGCAGCACAGTACCGATGGCACCATAAAAAATGCCGTGCGTTTACACGATGGGTTAATAGTAGAATCGGTTTTAATACCAACCGAAACCCGTACAACAGCTTGTGTTTCTAGCCAAGTAGGCTGCAGTTTAGATTGTAACTTTTGTGCAACTGCCCGTTTAAAACGCATGCGCAATTTAGCACCCGACGAAATTTACGATCAAGTACTAGCAATCGATCAAGAAAGTCGTTTGTATCATAACCGTCCGCTTTCTAATATTGTATTCATGGGTATGGGCGAACCGTTAATGAACTACCCCAATGTAATGAAAGCCATTGATAAAATCACGTCAGACGAAGGTTTAGGAATGTCACCAAAACGCATTACCGTATCCACATCGGGTGTATCAAAAATGATTAAAAAAATGGCCGACGATGAGGTGAAATTTAAACTGGCTGTTTCGTTACATTCGGCAATCGAAGAAACACGAAATAAAATCATGCCATTTACCAAAAGTTTTCCATTACCCGAACTGCGCGAAGCTTTAGAATATTGGTACCGTAAAACTAAAAGTAAAATTACTTACGAATATGTGGTTTGGAAAGGTATTAACGACGATAAAGCAGCGATTGATGCCTTAGTAAAATTTTGTAAATATGTACCTTGTAAAGTAAATATTATTGAATACAACCCAATTGACGATGGTGAATTTCAACAAGCCGATCCAAATGTAATTGATGCCTACCTTAAAGCACTAAACAATGCTGGTATTGTTGCAAAAGTACGCCGAAGTAGAGGTAAAGATATTGATGCAGCTTGCGGGCAATTAGCTAATAAATCATAATTTACTTTAATTTTGTCACTCTGAACTTGATTCAGAGTCTCGTCATGAGTTGATGTTTCGTTATTTTTATTGGAAGCTTTTTCCGGCTTTCCGCTATATCTTTTATCGGCGCTTCGAGTGCCTCAGCCACCGATAAAAGGATACCGCTGCAATCCGGGCTATAAATTCCGAAGTTTTTAGTATATTGGTTCAAAAATAAAATATGTTTCAATATATCAGAACCATTCTTTTCCTAATTGTATTTCTTAATATATCAAAGTTTGATGTTTATGGTCAGCCTTATAATGAATACGAAATATATTCAACCATAATCAATAATAAAGAAATTAACTGGACGAATAAAAATACAATTCTTGTTATTAGAAATGTAGAATTAGGTGATGATTCAAATGAGTTGTTAAATTATTTAAAAGCTGATCAAGAGTTGATACTTTCAAGTTTTTTTGATGATGAATCAATAAAAAAGTATGAAACAGATCAAAATTATCAAGATGCTATTTTAGGTTTGTTAAAAACTTCGCCACAAAAAATAGAAATCAAATCTTTCGTCGATTCAATATTTAATCTTAAACCAATAAGGAAAAGAAAATTCCATTCTTTCTTTAAACGAGATATTATTAAGGGTTGGGATCAAATTGATAAAAAATTTCAATCAAATTGGGTAGTTGAATTTTCTAAAGTAAGCTTTTCAGGAAATTATGCAGCTGTTTATTACGGATATTATTGCGGAGGTTTGTGTGGTTCTGGGCAATTATTGGTTTTAGAAAAGAAAGAATCTACAAATTGGCAAATTATTTCTAAAATAAATCTTTGGAATCATTAATAGTAAAGAATAATTCAAAAAGAGTAATCAATTTGCAGGTTTTTTATTTGAAGCTGTTTCCGGCTTTCCGCTATATCTTTTATCGGCGCTTCGAGTGCCTCAGCCACCGATAAAAGGATACCGCTGCAATCCGGGCTAATTGTTAAATCTTAATAAAATGTTAAAACGCAATGTGGGTATAAACAA
Organism: Myroides sp. JBRI-B21084; assembly: GCF_030545015.1. Lineage (GTDB taxonomy): Bacteria > Bacteroidota > Bacteroidia > Flavobacteriales > Flavobacteriaceae > Flavobacterium. The sequence continues at coordinate 1,790,212 of NZ_CP120653.1, read as the reverse complement.
AATGCAACAAATTTGTAAATTACACATTCACTTATAAAATTAATTACTTAAAAATGAAAAAACTATTATGCTTTGCAATATTTGCATTTACAGCAACAGTTCACGCACAAAGTATTGATACAATTATTCAACAAAACACTGCAATAAAAGAAGCAGCCGCAAATGATGAATTATCATTAACCGATAAAATCAAAGTTGTGAATGCTCAAGTAGATGGTTCAAAAATAACCAAAGAACAAGCATATCAAATCATTACAAAATTTACAAACGAGCAATCAGTTGAGGCAGAAGGCACATCGTACTACGAACCTGTGATTGAAGTAGAAGAAGTAACAGTGCAAGAAGGCGAACCAACCAAGCAATACGATTACGATTGGGGAAAATCAGACAGTCCGTTTGATCTTGCAATGGGTGTACAAGCCGATACAGTTGCAAAATACCGTACAAAATCATCAATATTCATTGCCTTTGGTGTAGGTAACGTAGCTACCGATGGGGCTTTTGCAAATTCAGAATTCGGTTATATGCGTTCAAATACAGTCGAAGTAGGAATAGCTGCACGTACACCATTCAATGAAAACAATAACAAATGGGGGGTGCGTTATGGTTTAAGTATAAACTACAACGGTTTGGCAACAACACAAAATAACGAGTTTATGGTTATGGGTAACCAAACAGGCACAACAGCATCGGCAAAAAACTTACGCAAAGGCTATACATATTTACGTAATGCTTATATAACAGTGCCTTTTTCGTTAGATTTTACAACAACAACAAAAACCTACAACAATGCAAACCGCCGTTTTAAAACCAACGAAGGTTATAATTTTGGTTTAGGTGCTTACTTAGGATATAATGTAGATTCTAAACAAATTTTACGATACACAAAAGCAGATGGGTATAAAGTGTACGAACATCAAAAAGGCGATTGGAACGTAACCAACTTTCAGTACGGTGTAATGGCTTACGCAGGAACAGATAAATTTAAGTTGGTGTTTAAATACGATTTAAACCCAGTGTTTACTGATAATTTAATCGATCAAAATTATTGGAGCCTAGGATTACAATTTGGCTTATAAAAACAAAAACCAGCAGAAATGCTGGTTTTTTTGTGCACGGGTGGAGGGATTCGAACCCCCATCAACGGTTTTGGAGACCGCTATTCTACCCTTGAACTACACCCGTAGAATATTGGTTGCAAATATAACAGCAAAAAAGCCATAAAACCTAATAAAATGGCCAAAGTTTTTTTAAAAACAGCTAATCTGTTCATAATTCGTAAGTTGCTTTCTTTGGGCGTTCCCCTCACAAACCGCCTTAGCACTAAATACAAGTAAAAACACCCAAACAGTACAACAAAGCATAGCGGTAAATTGGCGGGTCGGGCTGTACGTTCATAGCTTTTATCGGCGCTTCGAGTGCCTCAGTCGCCAATAAAAGGCTATCCGCTGCCATCCCTAACGCAGGCTTGCAGTTTTTAAAGTTGTTTAAGACTTAATATTCCTTTTGTGAAAATCACGCATTTCAATTTATTTACAAATTCAACGATTTCGGAGGAGAAAGCGGGCTGAGCTTTGGACGAACGAACCGCGCAAAGCGCTGAATTAGATGATGCTACGCAAATGTATTATTACGGCGCACGTTATGGAGTTTATGCTGAGCCCGACGAAGTAACCCAAGAATTAGTATATTTGTAAGTGTGGGTCCGCTCGGGGAAGAGTTTACAGGGTGGACACCATATCATTACGTACATAACAATCCAATAAATTTAATTGACCCAACTGGGATGAGTGCTGTAGACGGAGAAGGTGGCCCGAAAAATAGAGATGGTTACTCATTCGTAAATTATAAACCGGGGAGTGATATAGGAACAATGGCTGTAATCCCAAGTAACTATAATTCTGATTCTGCATTTTCTATGGATTATAACAATGCTAAACAATCAGGTATACCTATTATGTTGGTTGATGATATTTCCGGTTTCTCTAAAGGACTATCACAATTAAAAACAGATGGTTCTGATGTTGGAACATTTGCCTTGACTTCTCACGGAAATTCTGGTTCTTTTAGCATTGGCAGTACTAAAGTAAATAATAAGAATAGTTCTTCAACTTTAAGTGCCTTAGGTGATAAGTTAAGTGGAAAAAATTTAGTTGTTTTAGCATGTAATGCAGGGAGAGGAGAAAAAGGAGCTCAGTTAACTCAAAGTATGTCTAAGCAGTTAGATGCTAGGGTAATAACTTCTCAGCATTTATTGATCGGCGGGTATAGATTTAATGGAGGTGAGAATATGTTGAAAAGTTTAAATCCTGAAGATAGTGAGACAATGAATAGTTTTACAGTGTCCGCACGGGGTCAACAATCGAGAACTGTTTTTAACTTGTCTATGAATAAAAATGATAAAAGTCCAAGTTACAGTAGGAGTGATACGAATAGAACTTTTAAGAATAATTATCGAGCTGTGAAAAAAGGATTTAATTTAGGTATTCAAAATAATTTTATAAGATGATAAAATATATGCTTCGTTATTTTTTTATATTATTTTTATTTAGTTGTGCTAATCAGCTAAATGATTTAAAGTCATTTGAGTATAAAAGTATGCAAATGTCAAAACCTAAAATGATTTTAGACAAAACTGCTTGGGTTGAACCAATTACTTTAAATAGTAATAATATTATTATTAATGCAATATTGGATGGAAAAAAAACAAAGAGGGTTTTTGAAAAAAAGGATGATTATTGGTATTCTGAACTTAATTATAGACATAATCCCGTCAAAGGGACTGGTCATGAATTATATGAAGTTTATCAAAAGTACTATATTTATTCAGAATATATAATAAAGGAATTTAGAGATTCAAATGGATCAGAAGACGTTATTTATCTTGATTTAATGAAAAATGAAATATATTATTTCAATAATTTTAATAAAAATACGTTTGATCTAAAATTAGCAATGTTAGGTGATTATAAAAAGAATATTTTTTTTATAAAAGGCACAGAACTATACAAAAAGCAAATTAGTTTTAGTAAAGGCATTAGTGCCGGTGAATCTGTTGAAGTGGTTTATGGATATTCAGGAGAAGATATTTTTTTTATTTTTGATTTAGATGAATATAAAATAGGTGATAATTCTTCAGGTTATATGGAAATATTTAGTAAGAAATAAGCCCCACGCTGGCGCGGGCATCTTGCCCGTGCAATAAGCAATAAAAACCAACAGCCTCTATACACACGTATGAAGGCTGTTTTACTATAAAACACTTTGCTGTAAATATAAAATCCGTGCCAATGAGTGTAAACTGTTGTAAAAAAATAAAAAATTTCAAAACCAAAAGCCCCTAGCGAAGCGAACAGGCAAAGTAATATTACATATAGTAAGTATGTTTTATTTAGTAAAAACACCCCAACAACAATCGTAATTCAAAATTCATAATTCGTAAATTACTACAATTAAGTAGGTTATAAAAAAACTAAAAAAACATTTGCAAAAAGCTTGCAAAAGCCAAAAAAAGGGTGGTATATTTGCACCCGCTTAGCAGCACAGCAAGCAACACGTTCCTAGAAAAAAAAAGTAAAAAATAAATTTGGATGGTATTACAAAAGGTTGTTATCTTTGCAGTCCGTTCAAAAAAACAAAATAGGGGCGATTAGCTCAGCTGGTTCAGAGCACCTCGTTTACACCGAGGGGGTCAGGGGTTCGAATCCCTTATCGCCCACAAAAAAAACTTTTTCAAAAAAAACTAAAAAAAGTTTTGGTAGATTAGAAAAAGTTACTACTTTTGCAACCGCTTTAAGAAACAAAGCGACAGAAGAAGAGACAAGTTCATAGACATATTGGATTAACAGAAAAAAAAGAGTAAGAGCGTAAGAGATTACGTTTTTAAACGACACATCAAAAAATATAAAAAACATACGATGAAGAGTTTGATCCTGGCTCAGGATGAACGCTAGCGGCAGGCCTAACACATGCAAGTCGAGGGGTAGAGGAAGCTTGCTTCCTTGAGACCGGCGCACGGGTGCGTAACGCGTATGCAATCTACCTTATACTAAGGGATAGCCCAGAGAAATTTGGATTAATACCTTATAGGATATAGGAATGGCATCATTCAGATATTAAAGATTTATTGGTATAAGATGAGCATGCGTCCCATTAGTTAGTTGGTGTGGTAACGGCACACCAAGACGATGATGGGTAGGGGTCCTGAGAGGGAGATCCCCCACACTGGTACTGAGACACGGACCAGACTCCTACGGGAGGCAGCAGTGAGGAATATTGGTCAATGGACGCAAGTCTGAACCAGCCATGCCGCGTGCAGGAAGACGGTCCTATGGATTGTAAACTGCTTTTGTACAGGAAGAAACACTCCCTTGCGAGGGAACTTGACGGTACTGTAAGAATAAGGATCGGCTAACTCCGTGCCAGCAGCCGCGGTAATACGGAGGATCCAAGCGTTATCCGGAATCATTGGGTTTAAAGGGTCCGTAGGCGGCCTTATAAGTCAGCGGTGAAAGTTTTTGGCTTAACCAAAAAATTGCCATTGATACTGTAGGGCTTGAATTTTGGTGAAGTAACTAGAATATGTAGTGTAGCGGTGAAATGCTTAGATATTACATGGAATACCAATTGCGAAGGCAGGTTACTAACCAACGATTGACGCTGATGGACGAAAGCGTGGGTAGCGAACAGGATTAGATACCCTGGTAGTCCACGCCGTAAACGATGGATACTAGCTGTTTGGTTTTCGGACTGAGTGGCTAAGCGAAAGTGATAAGTATCCCACCTGGGGAGTACGGGCGCAAGCCTGAAACTCAAAGGAATTGACGGGGGCCCGCACAAGCGGTGGAGCATGTGGTTTAATTCGATGATACGCGAGGAACCTTACCAGGGCTTAAATGTAGATTGACGTATTTGGAAACAGATATTTCTTCGGACAATTTACAAGGTGCTGCATGGTTGTCGTCAGCTCGTGCCGTGAGGTGTCAGGTTAAGTCCTATAACGAGCGCAACCCCTGTTGTTAGTTGCCAGCGAGTAATGTCGGGAACTCTAGCAAGACTGCCAGTGTAAACTGTGAGGAAGGTGGGGATGACGTCAAATCATCACGGCCCTTACGTCCTGGGCCACACACGTGCTACAATGGCCGGTACAGAGAGCAGCCACCTAGCGATAGGGAGCGAATCTATAAAGCCGGTCACAGTTCGGATCGGAGTCTGCAACTCGACTCCGTGAAGCTGGAATCGCTAGTAATCGGATATCAGCCATGATCCGGTGAATACGTTCCCGGGCCTTGTACACACCGCCCGTCAAGCCATGGAAGCTGGGGGTACCTGAAGTCGGTGACCGCAAGGAGCTGCCTAGGGTAAAACTGGTAACTAGGGCTAAGTCGTAACAAGGTAGCCGTACCGGAAGGTGCGGCTGGAACACCTCCTTTCTAGAGATGGTTTAAAAATCTCTTACTCTTAACTGTTAGTTCAAAAAAAAGGTAAAAAATTACAGAGTCTCGTAGCTCAGCTGGTTAGAGTACTACACTGATAATGTAGGGGTCGGCAGTTCGAGTCTGCCCGGGACTACTTTTAATTACGAAATAGAAAATTACGAATTAAAAAGCTGTGAAAAATACCATAAAAGGAAATTTTAGAAGTTGAGTTATCAACAATCCGCTGAAAGCTAACGGCTGATAACTGAAAGCTAAAAGAATGGGGGATTAGCTCAGCTGGCTAGAGCGCCTGCCTTGCACGCAGGAGGTCATCGGTTCGACTCCGATATTCTCCACAATTCGCATCAAGCGAAAAAAGTTCATTGACATATTGAGATACATTTAAAAAGTAGAATAATATTAGAAATAATATAAAGCACATTTAATCTTTAGGGATTAAAGTAGAGCACAATAAGCAAAATAAGGGCGTATGGGGAATGCCTAGGCTCTCAGAGGCGACGAAGGACGTGATAAGCTGCGAAAAGCTGCGGGGATTGGCACATACGAATTGATCCGCAGATATCCGAATGGGGCAACCCACTATGTTGAAGACATAGTACACCGATAGGTGAGCAAACCCGCTGAACTGAAACATCTAAGTAGGCGGAGGAGAAGAAAACAAAAGTGATTGCGTAAGTAGTGGCGAGCGAACGCGCAGAAGCCCAAACCAAAGTTGTTACGGCAATTTTGGGGTTGTAGGACCACGACATTTTAAGCTAAGCGAATTAGAATCATCTGGAAAGATGAACCGTAGAGGGTGATAGTCCCGTATAGGTAAGTGAAGTATTAGATAGTGGTATCCTGAGTAGGTCGGGGCACGTGAAACCTTGATTGAAACCGGCGGGACCATCCGCCAAGGCTAAATACTCCTGAGAGACCGATAGTGAACCAGTACCGTGAGGGAAAGGTGAAAAGAACCGTGAATAACGGAGTGAAATAGAACCTGAAACCATACGCCTACAAGCGGTCGGAGCCCATTCGTTGGGTGACGGCGTGCCTTTTGCATAATGAGCCTACGAGTTACCGTTGCTGGCAAGGTTAAGTAATTAAGTTACGCAGCCGAAGCGAAAGCGAGTCTGAATAGGGCGCTATAGTCAGTAGTGGTAGACGCGAAACCGTGTGATCTACCCATGGGCAGGTTGAAGTTTGGGTAACACCAAATGGAGGACCGAACCGGTTGACGTTGAAAAGTCTTCGGATGACCTGTGGGTAGGGGTGAAAGGCCAATCAAACTCGGAAATAGCTCGTACTCCCCGAAATGCATTTAGGTGCAGCGCTGATATAGTTTATTAGAGGTAGAGCTACTGATTGGATGCGGGGGCTTCACCGCCTACCAATTCCTGACAAACTCCGAATGCTAATAAATGATTTACAGCAGTGAGGGCATGGGTGCTAAGGTCCATGTCCGAGAGGGAAAGAACCCAGACCATCAGCTAAGGTCCCCAAATGTATGCTAAGTTGAAAAAACGCGGTTTGATTGCCCCGACAGCTAGGATGTTGGCTTGGAAGCAGCCATTCATTTAAAGAGTGCGTAACAGCTCACTAGTCGAGCGATCGAGCATGGATAATAATCGGGCATAAGTATACTACCGAAGCTATGGATTTGTATGTAAATACAAGTGGTAGGGGAGCATTCTAAACTGGGTAGAAGGTGATTTGTGAGAATTGCTGGACTGTTTAGAAAAGAAAATGTAGGCATAAGTAACGATAATGCGGGCGAGAAACCCGCACACCGTAAGACCAAGGTTTCCACAGCTATGCTAATCAGCTGTGGGTTAGTCGGGACCTAAGGCACACCCGAAGGGGGACGTCGATGGCCAACGGGTTAATATTCCCGTACTTGTAATAGTTGTGATGGAGTGACGCAGTGGTGAAAGTACCGCGAACTGACGGAATAGTTCGTTAAAGCACGTACCTATAGGTTTGATAGTAAAATGCGTCGAACTTGGAGAAATGCGATAGTACACGGAGCCTTCGGGCAAAGTGATAGTGTACCTAAAGGCTGTCAAGAAAAGCTTCTAAACTTAGATTATTACAACCCGTACCGCAAACCGACACAGGTGGTCGAGGAGAGTATCCTCAGGTGCTCGAGAGATTCATGGCTAAGGAATTAGGCAAAATAGACCTGTAACTTCGGGAGAAAGGTCGCCAGCAGCAATGCTGGCCGCAGTGAAAAGGTCCAGGCGACTGTTTATCAAAAACACAGGGCTCTGCCAAATCGTAAGATGAAGTATAGGGCCTGACACCTGCCCGGTGCTGGAAGGTTAAGAGGAGATGTTATCTTCGGAGAAGCATTGAATTGAAGCCCCAGTAAACGGCGGCCGTAACTATAACGGTCCTAAGGTAGCGAAATTCCTTGTCGGGTAAGTTCCGACCTGCACGAATGGTGTAACGATCTGGACACTGTCTCAGCCATGAGCTCGGTGAAATTGTAGTATCGGTGAAGATGCCGATTACCCGCAGTGGGACGAAAAGACCCTGTGCACCTTTACTATAGCTTAGTATTGTTCTTGGATAAGTGATGTGTAGGATAGGTGGGAGACTATGAAATGGCGTCGCTAGGCGTTGTGGAGTCATTGTTGAAATACCACCCTTTGCTTATCTGAGATCTAACTCGATACATGTTGAGGACATTGCTTGGTGGGTAGTTTGACTGGGGTGGTCGCCTCCAAAAGAGTAACGGAGGCTTCTAAAGGTTCCCTCAGCACGCTTGGTAACCGTGCGTAGAGTGCAATGGCAAAAGGGAGCTTGACTGCGAGACTAACAAGTCGATCAGGTACGAAAGTAGAGCATAGTGATCCGGTGGTTCCGCATGGAAGGGCCATCGCTCAAAGGATAAAAGGTACGCCGGGGATAACAGGCTGATCTCCCCCAAGAGCTCATATCGACGGGGGGGTTTGGCACCTCGATGTCGGCTCGTCACATCCTGGGGCTGGAGAAGGTCCCAAGGGTTGGGCTGTTCGCCCATTAAAGTGGCACGCGAGCTGGGTTCAGAACGTCGTGAGACAGTTCGGTCTCTATCTACTGTGGGCGCAAGAAATTTGAGTGGATCTGATTCTAGTACGAGAGGACCGAATTGGACTAACCTCTGGTGTATCAGTTGTGCCGCCAGGTGCATCGCTGAGTAGCTACGTTGGGAAGGGATAAGCGCTGAAAGCATATAAGCGCGAAACCCACCACAAGATGAGATTTCTTTAAAGGGTCGTTGAAGATGACAACGTTGATAGGCTACAGATGTAAAGGCAGTAATGTCATAGTCAAGTAGTACTAATAGCCCGTAAGCTTATGTGCTCTAGGAATTGCTTTATAAAAATAGTATTGAGAATTTAGTATTAAGACTAAACTTGAAATAATCTACAAAAAGTATCGAAAATATGTTAACAAAATAGTTTGTTACAAGTGTAATAAACCAAAAGCTTAAGGTGGTTATAGCATCGGGGCTCACCTCTTCCCATTCCGAACAGAGAAGTTAAGCCCGATAGCGCAGATGGTACTGCATTTTAATGTGGGAGAGTATGTCGCCGCCTTTTTTTAGTAAAACCCCAATCTGAAAAGATTGGGGTTTTCTTTTTTTTCATAGGTGCGGCGTGTCCCTTCGGTCAAGTCGTCGCCTTTTTTAGTATAACCCCAATCTGAAAAGATTGGGATTTTCTTTTTTTATACTTTAGAATATAGATTATTTCAAATTGTAATGTATTTTTTTAATTAAGCAAACTTAAATTTATTTATGGCAAAATTATTGCTGAATCAAATCCATAATGCTTATTTTTGAAATATTAAACTTAATAAAAGAATGAAACAATATATGTTTACAGCGTTAGCTGTTGTATCGGGATCGATTGCTGTTTATGCACAAGATGTAAATAAAACTAATGCAAATGGCCAACGTGAAGGTAATTGGATTGGTTATTATTCAAAAACAAATAATGTTAAATACGAAGGGACTTTTAAAAATGGAAAAGAGATTGGAGTTTTTAAGTTTTATGCAGATGAAGCTGAAAAAAAGCTAATTGCTACTAAAGAATTTAAAGCAGATGGTTCTGTATATTCTATTTTTTACAATGGAAAAAAGAAAATGTCTGAAGGAGTTTATATTAACAAATCAAAAGAAGGTGTTTGGAAGATTTATCATAAAGATGGTCAAAATGTTATGTCTGAAGAGCCTTACAAAAACGATAAACTTCATGGTATAAAAAAAGCTTTTTATGTTTCAGGTAAATTATCTGAAGAACTACAATACAAAAATGGAATTGAAGATGGTATTGCTAATCAATTTTCTGAAAATGGTGTAAAAATTAAAGAAGCAAATTATAAAAATGGGATTTTAGAAGGAAAATTAATCATACGTGATGCTAATGGTAAAATTACCGATGAAGCCGAATATGTTAACGGAAAGCTAATTGTTCCTAAAAATAAATCTAAATAAAAAACAACTCAATCAATTATCGTAACTTTGCTTTTCGATTTTTAAAAAATGAAAAAAAGAGTAGTAGTAGGCCTTTCAGGTGGAGTAGATTCAAGCGTTGCAGCGCAGTTATTAATAGATCAAGGATACGAAGTTATTGGTTTATTTATGAAAAACTGGCACGATGATACAGTTACTATTTCCGATGAATGTCCTTGGTTAGAAGATAGTAACGATGCTTTATTGGTTGCTGATAAATTAGGAATCCCTTTTCAAACAGTTGATTTAAGTGAACAGTACAAAGAGCGTATTGTAGATTATATGTTCAATGAATATGAAAACGGTAGAACACCCAATCCGGATGTTTTATGTAATCGTGAAATTAAATTCGATGTATTTATGAAAATTGCATTAGAATTAGGTGCCGATTATGTTGCTACTGGACATTACTGCAGAAAAGAAGAAGAAATTATAAACGGAAAAACAGTTTATAAATTATTAGCGGGTAAAGATCCAAATAAAGATCAATCGTATTTTTTATGTCAGCTATCGCAAGAGCAATTAGCAAAAGCTTTGTTTCCAATTGGTGAATACTTAAAACCTGAAGTAAGAGAAATTGCTGCAAAAAATAATTTAATTACAGCAGCAAAAAAAGATTCTCAAGGACTTTGCTTTATTGGAAAAGTACGTTTGCCTGAGTTTTTGCAACAACAGTTAAAACCCAAAAAAGGTATCATATACGAAGTTTCTAAGAATAACGATGTTTACAATCAATCAAAGCCATTTTTTAACGATTTAGATGATGAATTGCTTTGGGAAGCAACATCGGTTAAATATACACCCGAAATGGCTAAAAAAGTGGGTGAACACAATGGGGCTCATTATTTTACAATGGGTCAACGTAAAGGTTTAAATGTAGGAGGAACGCAAGAAGCCTTGTTTATTATTGATACAAATGTAAACGATAACGCTATTTATACAGGTCAGGGAAATATGCATCCTGGGTTGTTTAGAAAAACACTATTGGTTCAATCACATGAAATTCATTGGATTCGAGAAGATTTAAGACTAAAGAATGGTGAACAAATGGAAGTAATGGCGCGTATACGTTACCGCCAACCATTACAAAACGCAACATTACATCAAACCGAAAAAGGATTGTTTGTTCGATTTAATGAACCTCAATCTGCCATAACCGAAGGGCAATTTGTATCGTGGCATATTAACGACGAATTATTAGGTTCGGGCGTAATTTCTAAACTTTAAAAATATTTAAAAACAATAAAAAACCAAGCAAAATAAGCTTGGTTTTTCTATTTTTGTATAAAACTATAAAAAAATGAATAAAATTACTCAACTATTCAATATAAAATATCCAATTATTCAAGGTGGAATGATATGGAACAGCGGTTATAAATTAGCAGCAGCGGTTAGTAATGCAGGTGGTTTAGGTTTAATAGGCGCTGGTTCAATGTATCCTGAAGTTTTGCGCGAACATATTCAAAAATGCAAATTGGCAACTTCAAAACCTTTTGGAGTAAACGTTCCTATGTTGTATCCAAATATAGAAGAAATAATGAATATTATTGTTGAAGAAGGTGTGAAAATTGTATTTACTTCAGCAGGAAATCCTAAAACATATACAAATTGGCTTAAAGAAAAAGGTATTACGGTTGTACATGTTGTAAGTTCTACAAAATTTGCACTAAAAGCTCAAGAGGCTGGGGTTGATGCTGTTGTTGCAGAAGGTTTTGAAGCAGGTGGGCATAATGGTAGAGAAGAAACTACAACGTTTACCTTAATACCAATGGTTAAAAAACAACTACAAATTCCGTTAATAGCTGCTGGTGGTATTGCAACAGGTAAAGCCATGCATGCAGCCATGATTTTAGGTGCCGATGCCGTGCAAATGGGTACACGTTTTGCAATGACAATAGAAAGTTCGGCTCATCAACATTTTAAAGATACTTGTGTTAATGCACAAGAAGGCGATACATTTTTAACTTTAAAGGAATTGGCTCCGGTACGTTTAATTCGCAATAAATTTTTTAATGAAGTTGCAGAAGCATATCAAAATTGTGCTACTGTAGATGATTTAAAATCACTTTTAGGCAGAGCCAGAGCAAAGCGCGGTATGTTTGAAGGTGATGTAGATAATGGTGAACTGGAAATTGGTCAAATTGTGGGGTTAATTAATGAGATTAAACCTGTTAACGAAGTAGTTTCTGAAATCATTAATGAATTTAATCAATCAATTCAAACCAACTTTGCATTTTAATTGATTTATAAAACTATTAAAAAGGAATATTTTACTCATAAATATTCCTTTTTTTATTAATTTTAGTATGCTAAACTACACAATTAATTATGAGTTATTATAAAATTGCCGATTTAGAGCAATATTTTAAACATTATAAAAAATCGGTTCGTGAACCAAGAAAGTTTTGGAGTAAAATTGCCGAAGAAAATTTCACATGGTATCAGGGTTGGGATAAAGTTTTTGATTTTGATTTTCCTAAAGGGGAAATAAAATGGTTTGTAAACGCAAAATTAAACATTACTAAAAACTGTATCGACCGACATTTATCAAAACGTGGCGATAAAACGGCTCTTATTTTTGAACCCAATAACCCTTCAGAAGAAGCTCAGCGCATTACATACAACGAATTGTATATAAAAGTTGCTAAAACAGCCAATGTTTTAAAATCGTTAGGTATTAAAAAAGGCGATAGAGTTTGTATTTATTTACCTATGATTCCCGAATTAGCCATAAGCATGTTGGCTTGTGCACGAATTGGAGCAATACATTCGGTTATTTTTGCCGGATTTTCAGATGCTGCCATTCGTTCAAGAGTTGAAGATTGTAATGCAAAGTTAATAATTACGGCCGATGGAGGTTTTAGAGGAGATAAATCAATAAAAATTAAAGAAATTGTTGATAAAGCAATTGAAAATGTAACTTCAGTTGAAAAAGTATTAGTCGTAAAACGTACAAATGAACAAGTTGCTTTTAATCCTTTACGTGATGTGTGGTTTAACGATTTGTATCAAGATGCTAACGATACAAATATAGCCGAAATTATGGATGCCGAAGACCCTTTATTTATTTTATATACATCAGGTTCAACAGGTAAACCAAAGGGTATGGTTCATACAACTGCAGGATACATGGTACAAACAGCTTATAGTTTTCAAAATGTATTTAACTATAATGATACAGATGTTTTTTGGTGCACGGCAGACTTAGGATGGATAACGGGGCATTCATATATTTTATACGGCGCTTTATTAAATGGGGCAACAACGGTACTTTTTGAAGGAATTCCTACATTTCCGAATCCATCGCGTTATTGGGATATAATTGATAAACATAAAATCACACATTTTTACACGGCACCTACAGCTATACGTTCGTTAATGACAGCTGATTATTCATACGTTGCATCACATAATCTATCTTCATTAAGAGTTTTAGGATCGGTTGGCGAACCAATAAACGAAGAAGCGTGGCATTGGTTTAACGATTTTATAGGCAAAAAACGATGCCCAATTGTTGATACTTGGTGGCAAACCGAAACTGGGGCTATTTTAATTGCTCCCATTGCATGTGTAACTCCAACAAAACCAACATATGCAACGTTGCCATTACCGGGTGTTCAAGCTGTTTTAATGGATGATAAAAACAACGAGATTAAAGGTAACCAAGTTATGGGTAGCTTGTGTGTAAAATTTCCATGGCCTTCTATAGCAAGAACTATTTGGGGCGATCACGAGCGTTTTGTAAAAACTTATTTTTCCGATTTTCCTGGAACTTATTTCACTGGCGATAATGCGTTACGTGACGAAGTAGGTTATTACCGAATTACAGGTAGGGCAGATGATGTGGTAATTGTTTCGGGCCATAATCTTGGTACAGCTCCTATTGAAGATGCAATTAATCAACATCCAGCGGTTGCAGAATCGGCAGTTGTAGGTTTTCCGCATGATATTAAAGGAAATGCTTTGTATGGATATATTTCATTAAAATTAGAAGGAACTTCACGTGATAAAGATAATTTAAAGAAAGAAATCAATCAATTAATTGCAGATCATTACGGACCAATTGGTAAATTAGATAAAATTCAATTTGTTACCGATTTACCTAAAACCAGATCGGGAAAAATATTACGTCGTGTTTTAAGGTCTATAGCTTTAAATCAATTAGATAATTTTGGTGATACATCAACAATGATTAACCCCGAAGTTGTTAAGAATATTATTGCTAATCGTTTATAAAAAAAATCCCTTTGCACTGCAAAGGGATTTACTATTTTATACGGCTACGTTATGCTCACGTAGCGCATCGTTTAACGACGTTTTTTTATCGGTACTTTCTTTACGTTTACCAATAATTAATGCACATGGAACTTGATATTCACCTGCTTCAAATTTTTTGGTGTAAGAACCAGGAATAACAACAGAACGTTCAGGTACATAACCTTTTAATTCTATTGGAGTTTCGCCAGTAACATCAATAATTTTTGTTGATGCAGTTAAGCAAACATTTGCACCTAAAACGGCTTCTTTACCAACACGAACACCTTCTACAACAATACAACGTGATCCAATGAATGCATTATCTTCAATAATTACTGGTGCAGCTTGTAATGGCTCTAAAACACCACCAATACCAACACCACCAGATAAATGTACATTTTTACCAATTTGTGCACATGAACCTACAGTAGCCCATGTATCAACCATAGTACCTTCATCTACATATGCACCAATGTTTACATATGATGGCATTAAGATAACACCCGCCGAAATATATGCACCATGACGCGCAACAGCATTAGGCACTACGCGTATTCCTTTTGCAGCATAATTTCTTTTTAAAGGCATTTTATCGTGGTATTCAAAAATACCAGCTTCTAATGTTTCCATTTTTTGAATAGGGAAGTACATAACTACAGCCTTTTTAACCCATTCGTTAATTTGCCATCCACCGTCAATTGGTTGTGCAGTACGTAATTCACCATTATCAATTAAATCAATAACTTTTCTAATGGCTATTTGTGTTTCTTCTTGTTGCAACAATTCTCGGTTTTCCCAAGCGTGCTCTACAATATTTTGTAATTCTTGCATAAAAAAATCATTTTTGCAAAGGTATTAATCTTAAAGCATAAATATTGTATTTAAAACAAAAAAACCTGCTAAAAGCAGGTTTTTTTTATGATAAGTAAGATAAACGGGTTTTACAAACGTTTATTTAATTTTATTAACGATAGCTGTGAAAGCTTCTGGGTGATTCATTGCTAAATCTGCTAAAACCTTACGGTTTAATTCAATGTTATTAGCTTTGATTTTACCCATGAATTGTGAATAAGACATTCCGTGTAAACGAGCACCAGCGTTAATACGCATAATCCATAACGCACGGAAATTTCTTTTCTTTTGTTTTCTATCGCGGTAAGCATATTTCATTGCTTTTTCTACCGCGTTTTTAGCTACTGTCCAAACGTTTTTACGTCTTCCGAAGAAACCTTTGGCTTGCTTCAAAATTCTTTTTCTTCTTGCTCTTGATGCTACTGCATTATTTGCTTTTGGCATAATTTTAAAATTTTTTTGTAGTAAGGCGGGTAGTTTTTTATACCACTTTCGATTTTATTTCAATCGGCCCACTCCAGGGTTATTAAATTGTTTTAACCTAAAAAACAATAAATAGATTAAACTATTCTTAATTGTTCTTTAATGCTTCTTTCGTCTGATTTATGTACTAAACCAGAATGAGTTAAAGCTAATTTACGCTTTTTAGACTTCTTTGTTAAGATGTGGCTTTTAAAAGCGTGTTTTCTTTTAATTTTTCCAGAACCAGTAACGGTAAAACGTTTCTTAGCACTAGATTTTGTTTTCATTTTAGGCATTTGTCCTAGGTATTTATGTTATCTTACTTAACAATATTTTGCAAAAATACTAATTTTTCTTTTTAGGTGCAATATACATTGTCATTCTTTTACCTTCAAGAACAGGCATCGCTTCTACTTTACCAAATTCTTCAAGATCTTGAGCTAAACGCAATAATAAAATTTGACCTTGTTCTTTATAGATAATAGATCTTCCTTTAAAAAATACAAATGCTTTTAATTTAGCGCCTTCTTTAAGGAACTTCATGGCATTTTTCTTTTTAAACTCGTAATCATGTTCGTCTGTTTGTGGACCAAAACGAATTTCTTTAACCGTAATTTGTGCAGTTTTAGCCTTCAACATTTTGTCACGTTTCTTTTGCTCGTAAAGAAACTTTTTGTAATCGATAATTTTACAAACAGGAGGGGCTGCATTTGGAGAAATTTCAACCAAATCTAATCCTTGTTCATCAGCCATAGCTAATGCTTGTGATGTTTTGTAAACTCCTGGTTCTACGTTATCGCCTACTAAACGAACTTCAGGCACACGAATTGCTTCATTAGTTTTGTGTGCGTCTTCCTTTTTTTCCTGAGGTTTAAAACCTCTT
The DNA here is from genome assembly GCF_030545015.1 of Myroides sp. JBRI-B21084. Lineage (GTDB taxonomy): Bacteria > Bacteroidota > Bacteroidia > Flavobacteriales > Flavobacteriaceae > Flavobacterium. The sequence continues at coordinate 1,773,837 of NZ_CP120653.1, read as the reverse complement.
CTGTGATGTACTGCTATGGGTATATAATTTTATGCTTGTTGTCAAGCGGTTAAACTTAAAATTGTTTTATGGTTTTATTTATTTCATCTTGAATTAAAGATGTAAAATCTTCAATAGTCATTGATGTGTTTGTTTTACCTGATTCACCTTGTTTACGTACCGAAATCACATTGTTTTTTTCTTCATCCTCGCCAATAATCAGCATGTACGGATACTTTTGTAATTCAGCTTCACGAATTTTTTTACCTATGGTTTCGTTACGATCGTCAAGTTTGGTGCGAATTTCGTTATTTTCCAACAAATTTAAAACTTTTTTCGCATAATTTTCATATTTTTCGCTTAAAGACAATATGATAACTTGTTCAGGCATTAACCATAATGGGAAATGACCACCTGTATGTTCTAATAAAATAGCAATAAAACGTTCCATTGAACCAAATGGTGCACGGTGAATCATTACAGGGCGGTGTAATTTATCATCAGAACCTTTATATGTTAAATCAAAACGTTCAGGCAAGTTGTAATCTACTTGTATGGTTCCTAATTGCCAACTACGTCCTAAAGCATCTTTCACCATAAAATCTAACTTTGGTCCATAGAAAGCGGCCTCACCTGATTCTATTACATAGTTTAAGCCTTTATCTTTAGCTGCACTTATGATTGCATTTTCAGCTTTTTCCCAATTTTCAACCGAACCTATGTATTTATCAGGATTACTTAAATCGCGAACTGATACTTGCGCTGTAAAGTTTTCAAAACCTAATGATCCAAATACATAAAGTACTAAATCTATAACTTTTTTAAATTCTTCATCTAATTGGTCTGGTGTACAAAATATGTGTGCATCGTCTTGAGTAAATCCGCGAACACGAGTTAAACCGTGTAGTTCGCCTGATTGTTCATAACGGTAAACTGTTCCAAATTCAGCATAACGCTTAGGTAAATCTTTATAAGACCAAGGTTTTGCGTTGTAAATTTCGCAGTGATGCGGACAATTCATTGGTTTTAATAAAAATTCTTCACCTTCGGCTGGTGTATGAATTGGTTGAAACGAATCGGCACCGTATTTTGCGTAATGACCTGATGTTACGTATAATTCTTTTTGACCAATGTGTGGAGTTACCACTTGTTCATAACCTGCTTTCTTTTGTGCTTTGCGTAAAAATTGTTCTAAACGGTCGCGCAATGCAGCTCCTTTTGGTAACCATAATGGTAAACCTTGCCCTACACGTTGTGAAAAATGAAACAATTCTAATTCTTTTCCTAATTTACGATGATCGCGACGTTTTGCTTCTTCAATCATCTCTAAATATTCGGTAAGATCTTTTTGTTTAGGGAAAGAAATTCCGTAAACACGTGTTAATTGCTTGTTTTTTTCATCACCACGCCAGTAAGCACCAGCTACTGAAAGAATTTTTACAGCCTTTATAATACCAGTGTTTGGGATATGACCACCACGACATAAATCAGTAAAGGTAGCATGATCACAAAAAGTGATGGTACCGTCTTCTAAATTTTCAATTAATTCAGTTTTATACTCGTTATCCTTATATAATTCTAATGCTTCTGCTTTTGTAGCGGCACGCATTTTAAATTCATGCTTTTCTTTTGAAATGGCTAAAATGCGATCTTCAATAGCTTTAAAATCATTGTCTGAAATTTTATTTTCGCCAAAATCAACGTCGTAATAAAAACCATTATCTATTGCAGGACCAATTGTTAGTTTTATGCCTGGATACATTTCTTGTAAAGCTTGGGCCATTACATGCGATGTTGAATGCCAAAATGCTTTTTTACCTTCGGCATCGTTCCAAGTAAATAAAACCAAATTACCATTGGTGGTTAAAGGCGTAACTGTTTCTACGGTTGTATCGTTAAAGTTTGCTGAAATTACGTTACGTGCTAAACCTTCGCTTATACTTAAAGCGACCTCGTGCGGAGTTACACCTGAAGCGTATTCGCGCACTGAACCATCTGGTAATGTTATTTTAATCATTCTACTTATATATTTATTAGGCAAATATAATAAAGAATTATTTTCGTTAACAAAAAATAATTTGCTTTCATTATGAAATGTTTCAGTTTTTGCTTTATTTCGTTGTTAGAATGATTAAAGAAAATTTAATAGAAATTGTTCGTTACAATGATTGGCTAAAAAACCAGTGGAACACTTTTGTTGATGAAACTAAAAACGGATGTTTTTTATTTCATCGCGATTTTATGGAATATCACAAAGATAAATTCCAAGATTTTTCTTTACTTATTTATTGTAATAGTGAGCTAACAGCCATTTTGCCAGCAAGTATTGCAAATAACGAAGTTACAAGTCACAAAGGTTTAACTTATGGCGGCATATTGGTGAAAAAAAACTGTAAGTTTGGTTTATTTAAATCTGTTTTTTTTGCTATAAACAATTATTTAGTGTCACAAAAAGTAACACATTTACATTTAAAAACGTTGCCAACTATTTATTGCGAAGTTGCAAACGATGAATTAGCTTATTTGCATCAATTTTATGGCGATGCTTTAGAGTTAAATATAGGTTCGGTTGTTTACAAAAACAGTAATTTTATATCGAAATCTATTATTAGAAACGCAAAAAATGCATTAAAAAAGGGAATCGAAATAAAAAAAACTAACGATTTTGATACATTTTGGAATGATTTATTAATTCCCAGATTAAACGAACGTTACAGTAAAAAGCCTATACATACGTTAACCGAAATAAAGCAATTGAAAGCACTTTTTCCTGATAAAATTGAATTAGTTGCAGCTTTTTTAAACAATGAAATGATTGCAGGAACGGTACTTTTTAAACATAAGAAATTTTTAAAATCGCAATATATAGCCAGTAAATCAAGTTTTAATAAATTAGGAGGATTGGATTTATTACATTTTGAAATTTTAAGAAATTTAAAACATGATTTTTTTGATTTTGGAACATCTTTAAATAATACATTAGCGTTAGAGAACGAAAACTTATTGGCTTGGAAAGAACAATTTGCTGCGCGCACCATAGTTTTTCCTACCTATACATTTAAAATTACAACGGTTTTATGATACCTTATTTAAATTTAAAAAAAATAAATCGCCCATATCAAGATGCATTTTTAGAAAAAACGAAACTTTTCTTTGAAAAAGGACATTATATTTTGGGCGATGAAGTACTTAAATTTGAACAAGAATTTGCAAGTTATTGTAATGTGTCACATTGTGTTGGTGTAGGAAACGGATTAGATGCCTTGGTTTTAATTTTTAAGGCTTATGTAGCGCTTGGGGTTTTAAAGCCTGGAGATGAAGTGTTGGTGCCGGCTAATACATATATTGCCAGTATTTTAGCTATTGAAAATGCGGGTTTAACACCTAAATTGGTTGATACCAATTTTTTAAACTACAATTTAACAATTGATGTTTTACAACAGCAAGTAACTCAAAATACTAAAGCTGTTTTAATGATACATTTGTATGGACAAATAACCGATGCTTTGGTTATTAAAACTTTTTGTAAAGATTTTGGCTTGTTGTTAATAGAAGATGCTGCGCAAGCACATGGCGCAATTTGTAACGATTTAAAAGCCGGAGCTATTGGAAATGCAGCAGGTTTTAGTTTTTATCCCGGTAAAAATTTAGGATGCTTGGGCGATGGTGGTGCAATTACAACCAATAACGCACAATTAGCCGATTGTGTACGTAGTTTACGCAATTATGGATCAGAATTTAAGTACCATAATATTTATAAAGGTATCAATTCGCGTTTAGATGAGCTACAAGCTGCATTTTTACGTTTAAAATTACCAGATTTAGATTTTGATAACAAAAAACGACAAGGAATTGCAAAACGATATTTATCTAAAATTACAAATCCGTTGGTTGTTTTACCTTTTGTAACAGATTTTAATGCACATGTTTTTCATATTTTTCCTGTACGAGTTGAAAATAGAGCCGAATTTCAGAATTATTTAATGGAACATGAAATTCAAACACTAATTCATTATCCTATTCCACCGCATAAGCAGCAGGCAATGATTGAATTACATCATTTGTATTTACCAATTTCAGAATTAATTCATAAACAAATTGTTAGTATACCTTTAAATCCATCGTTAACTGTTGAAGAACAGGATTTTATCATTGAAAAAATAAATGGTTATTAATGGATATTTATATAAAATCATTTAATCGTCCGTATTTATTACACAAGTGCATAGCAAGTATCTATCATTTTTTAAAAGAATTTGATGGCAGAATTGTAGTTTTAGACGATGGAACACCTCAAATTTATTTAGATAAAATAGTTGTTTTATTTCCTAACATAACAATTGTAAAATCGCCCTATTATGAACAAAAAAGTAAAGCAATATCTTTAAATCAAATTCCTGAGAATGTAATTCCTGCTAATTTTTGGAGAAATGAGGTTTTAAAAGGTTCTGAAAATTTTATTCTTTTAGAAGATGATATGTGGTTTGTGCAACCGTTTAATTATAAAAATTTTGTAAACGACGTTTATAGTTTAAAAATGGATATGATTAAATTTATGTGGATGAAAAACAGTAAGTTAATATCTAATAATATTATTCAAAAAGCAGAATATTTTAATATTGTTCAACCTAAAGTTCTAACTAAAAATCCTTTTTTGTTTGATGCCGTTTTTAATACCAATAAAATCAAGCTAAAATCGTTTGCTGAACTATTTTTTAATACAAATCAAAAAATATTAAATTATTACCAAATGTTTATTGTTGCGGGTGGGGTTTTTTCTAAAAAATATTATGAAACATGTTGGCAAAATAATCAAAATAAAGTTGATGAATTACAGCAGATTTTTAATTTATTGAAAAGCAAAAAATCTTTTAATTTAGGTAATTCTAATAAAGAATTGTTACAAACTACTTTAATATCAAAAGCAAGCAATAATGGTGATAAAACCACGTTTTCATTAAATGAATTTAATAAAAATTTAAATAATTATTGGTTAGGTTTATCGAACGTTGATTATAGTTTTAATGAAGATTTTTCACTGATTTTTATTAAAAAAGCATTAGCAAGCAGTAATGTTACATTTGAAGATTGGGAAAAATGGTATCAAAAAATAAAACAACCTTACACAGAAATGGGTTGTAAATTAGATTAAAATGAAACAAGAAAAGCACTATAAAACGTTATTTAAAGCAACATCGCTATTTGGTATTGTTGAAATAATTCGCTTGGCTTTACGCGTGATAACAAATAGTGCAGTTGGATATTTTTTTGGACCATCTGGTTTTGGTTTATATAATCTTGTTGATAATACCATACAACTAATAAGTTCGTTTACCAATTTTGGTATCAATTTTACTGGAATACGTGAAATTTCGGCTAAGAAAAATGAAAATCCAGAAATCTATAGAAAAAGTATTGTTGCATTACAACAATTTTCAGTATTAACAGGTTTGTTTGCGGCACTTATTTCTATCATTTTTGCAAATCAATTAAGTTTAATCACTTTTAATTCTGTAAATTATTTTTATTGGTTTTTACTTTTGTCTATCTACTTTATTGCTAACGGTTATACTCAAAGTTATATTATATTTTTAGAAGGATCACAGCATATAAATCGGTTGCTACAAATTAATGTTGTGGTAAATGCGCTAAGCACAGTTGTAATTTTGGTTGCTTTTTATTTTTTTCATCTAAATGGTATCATCGTTTCTATTATTTTAAATGCACTTATAGCTTTATACATTTATGTATCATTTAGTGGCTTACCAAAATTAAATGTGGCTTTTCCGTTTAAAGAAAAAAAAGCATATTTTAAAAAATATATTACTTCGGGTGGTTTGTTAGCAATCAATACGTTTGTAGGTTTTTTATCTTACTATTTAATTAGATTGTACTTAAAAAATGAAAGCGATGAATTATTAGGTTTTTATGGAGTAGCAAATGTTATTTTAGTATCTTACTTAGGTATTGTTTTTATTGCAACAGGTAAATTTTTCTTTCCAAAATTATCGTCTGAAATTAATTCTTTGAAAATAACTAATCAGTTAGTTAATAATCAGTTAGAGTTGAGTTTGTTAATCATTTTACCTGCTTTACTTTTTATTTATACGTTTGGTTTATTTTTAGTTAAAATTCTTTTTTCGGCAGCTTTTTTACCCGTATATCAAGTATTAGTTTTTGGGTTGTTTGCTATTGTTTACAGAGCTTTTAACTATGCAGTGGGCTATTTAATTTTGGCGCATCAAAACTACAAACACTATTTTTACATAAATTTATTTAGTGATTTGTTAAATGTAATATTGACTATTTTGTTTTATAAAATATGGGGAATAGTAGGTATAGGAGTATCATTATTTTTAAATTACTTATTATCTGCGATTTATATCTATTTTTATTCCCAAAAAATATATTTATTTAAACTTTCGGCAATTGTAAAAAAACAACTTTTTATTGTAAATCTAGTTTTATTAACAACTATTTTATGTTTTTATGTTTTAAATACTAAAATATTTAGTATTATTGGTTGTGTTTTTTTTATACTATCTACAGCATATAGTTTAAAAAAAATTGATGAATACTTGTTAGATTCTAAATTTAAAAATAAAGTAAAAGCATTATTTTGATTAAACGAATAAATCATTTTTTGAGCATTGATTGGTTTCAAACCTTATTGATTAATTTTAAAGCTTTTACTTTAAAAAATGCACTTTTATTGCCTGTTATTGTGTATCGAGGATTTAAAATTGTGCAATTTAAAGGTTCCATTCAATTAAATGTTACACCTAAATTTGGGCTGATTGGTTTTGGTCAATCGTACGAAATTTTTCAAAGGAAAAAAGGAATTGGAGAAGCTACAATTAATGGAATTTTAAGAATTAACGGTAAAGTTCAATTTGGTTTAGATACTAAAGTGTTTATAAACAATGATGCTGTTTTAGAACTTGGTCATATAAATTCATTTGCAAGTAGAACCGAAATTATTTGTTTTAAAAATATTATAATTCATGACTGGGTACAATTTGGAACAGATTGTTTAATTGTAGATACTAATTTTCATGGGTTGAAAGATTTATCAATCAACTCTTGTCTTGACATGAATAAGAAAATAGAAATTGGTGCTTATAATTATATTGGTGCCAGAACAACCATAAAAGGTAATACACAAACTCCTGAAAATTGTTTAATTGCAACTAATTCGCTTTGTAATAAAAATTATTTGATTTTGGGCGAAAACATTTTAATAGGCGGCATTCCTTCTAAATTAATTAAAGAACACATTGTGCGTGATTGGGAAAGTGAAAACGAAGCACTTGAAAAATATTTAACCATAAAACTATAATGAGCAAAATAATTACACTACCAAAAATAGAAGATCCAAGAGGAAATCTATCTGTTATTGAAGGAAATACCATTCCTTTTAAAATGAATAGAGTTTATTTTTTGTACGATGTACCTAGTGGTGCAGAGCGCGGCGGACATGCGCATAAAAATCAACAAGAATTTATAATAGCGGTATCGGGAAGTTTTCAGGTTATTTTAAATGATGGAACTGATGAAAAAGTTTATACACTTTTTAAACCCAATCAAGGGTTGTATGTACCTGTGAATACGTGGCGCGAATTAAGAAATTTCTCTGCTGGAGCTGTATGTTTAGTGGTTTCATCGGCCGAGTTTGACGAGAGTGACTACATTCGCGAATTTAACGAATTTAAAAATTATTTAAATAGATAAATTCTACACTTTAATTCAATTAAACTAAATTTAATTAAATCAATCAATCGTTTGTTTTTAAAACATTGCTCCATGCTATAATGTACTCTTTTTAACAAGGCTTTATGTTCTATTTTTAATGTATTTCGCTTCAAAGATTCATTATAAATTTGCCTTAATGATTTATTTATTTTTTGCGAAAATGTATCTTTTTTATGAAATTGATTTCCTAACGAATTTTTTAAAAAGCGTTTTTCAACCAAAAAATCGTCAATAAATTCAATTTTGTATTTTTTTGATAACCGCAACCAATAATCTAAATCTTCAAAAAATAAATCTTCATTATATCCGTTTAAAAGCTCAAAATGTTTACGTGTAAACATAGCCGAAACCGAGCACATGATATTACCACCGCTTAAAATACGTAAGTAATTGGTATTAAAAAGCGCATTATCTATAACTTTATTGTTCGCATTTACTTCAAAAAAAGTTTTTGTACGGTTTCCGTTTTCATCAATATAATAGGCGTTTCCAAAAACTAAAGCAGTAGAAGTGTTGTTAATACTATTAATTTGAATTTCAACACAGTTTGGCAATAAAACATCATCTGCCGAAAGATCAATTAAAAAATCGCCTGTACTTACTTTAAATCCTAAATTAAAAGCTTTTGTATTGCTAACTATTTTAGGCAGCTTTATGTATTTTATTTTGGGATGATTTTTTATAACAGTTTCAATTTCTTTATCAGAATTGTCGGAACTTCCATTGTTTATTACAATTAATTCAATATTTTTATAAGTTTGATTTATCACTGAAAGCATAGCTAGTTGCACAAACGCTTGGTGATTATAACAAATACAAATTACTGTAACTAAAGGTAACGCCATAAAAAAATTAATTACACAAATATAAACTTAAGATTTTAAATTGAACGCAATAAAAATAGCAATCCTAGTAACCGATTTTACGTTAGGCGGCATACAAAATTATGTTCGTACTAATGCAAAATTGTTAAAAGAAATGAAACATAAAGTTTCTATTATTGCAATTAATGATGCGCATGTTTTTGAAGATTTCGAAGTTATTAGTTTAAATAAGTTGTCTGCATATAAAAAACCGTTGTTTATTAGGCAGTTTATTAACGATAATTCAATAGATGTGCTAATGGATCATCGCACAAAATTGAGCTTTATTAAACATAAAATTTATGATTTTTTATTGCGAAAAACTCCAAAAATACAATTTATACACAGTGCAAATTTTAATTTATATTTTTATACGTACTGTTTGTTAGATAAGTTAGCGTATAAACATACTGCAATTTTTATTAGCGTTTCTAAACATATTAATCAGTTAGTTAATCAAAAATTGAACAAAGAAAGTGATGTGTTGTATCATTTTATAGAACAAAATACCGAAAATGATTATAAAAACAATAAAAAAGACATCATTTTTGTAGGAAGATTTGAAAACAATGTAAAAGATTTAACTTTTTTACTGAATGCTTATAAAATTTCAGAATTACATTTAAAAAATGTTGCATTTCATTTTATTGGAGATGGAAATGATAAAAACCTAATTTCTGAATTTGCATTAAAGAATAATTTAACAAACTTTATACAGTTACATGCAGCCGAAAATGACTTGGAAACTAGCTACAAGCAAGCAAAAGTAGTGGTTTTGGCTAGCCATTTTGAAGGTTTTCCTTTGGTTTTAATGGAAGCTTTACACTATGGAACTCCTGTAATTACCACGCCTTTTAATGATTCTGTTTTTGAATTGGTTCAGCATAACTTTAACGGAATTGTTGTTGAAAAAAAGTTAGATAGTTTTGCTGATGCTTTGAATAAAATGTGTTGCAACGATCAATTTTACAATACACTTTTGCAAAATATTGAAAAGCATAATGATTTGTTCACAAAGGATATAGCTATAAAAAAATGGGAAACTATTTTTGAAAAATTATTTAAAAACAGAATTACTTAATTTTAATTTTACTAAAAGTTGCTGCAATTTCAAAAGTTGCTGAAGAATTGGTTTTGGTGTTTTTAGTAAAATGCGTTTCTTTAATGATATATTATTGTAGTTTATTTCATTAACTAATTCTTTAAAACTTTTTAAATTATTATTTAATTTACTGTGCATTGCTGCAAAATAGCGCATTAAATCTAAATAAGTTTTTAGTTTTTCATTCGTTTTTTCTTCTTTTTCAAATTTTTTAAAATGTAATCTATCGTTTAAATCATCGGTTTTTTTTGATAAACTTTGGGCATCATGTTTATAAATAGCAAGCGTTTCCCAAGTAAAAACAATAGGGTAGTGCAAGCCAATGCGTATCCATAAATCGGTATCTTGTGCAATTTTAATAGTTTTATCAAAATTTCCAACTTTTTCAAAAACCGATTTATCAAAAACCGCACACGATGTCCATAAAACACATTCTTTTTTGCTTGCTTCAAAAAAATCAACAACTAAATCATTTTGGTTTGGATCAATAGAATACATCGATTTAAACGTATTCCATTTTGTTTCAACTTCAAAAGCGGCAGAAAAAACATATTGGTTTTTATATTTTTCTATTAACGTATTAAATGTTTCTAAAAAATGCGGATACCAGTAATCATCGGCATCTAAAAAGCAAATAAATTGAGCTTTTGCAAGCTTAATTCCGTTGTTTCTGGCTACGGAAACCCCTTGGTTTTGTTGGTGAATAATTTGTATGCGTTTGTCTGTATATTTTTGTAGCAATTCTATACTTCTGTCGGTAGAACCATCGTTTACAATAATTATTTCAAAATTTTGATACGTTTGCTGCAAAACACTTTTTAAGGTATTTTCAATAAATTGTTCTTTATTGTAAAGCGGTATTATGATTGAAAACTTAGTCATTTTGAGCTATTTTTATCAAATGATACAATTTGTAAAAATCAAGTAATTTTAAGTTAGGTTTATTGCTTTTTAAGTTTTTAAGTAGAATTTTTTCAGTGTTTTTACCGATTATAAATATACATTTTAATAAAAACGTTTGTTGTTCAATTTTTTTATAAAAGTGTAAAAGTTTAATGTATTTACTATCAATCAATTGGTTTTGTAACAAGTACCACGCATTTTCTACACTTAATAGACTTTTTTGTATGAAAATTTCATTTGTATCTAAGCCTAAATGATAAACAGGATTGTTTATATGAGTTATTTTATAATTGTTTTGCTTGCAATTAAAAGCAAACAAAGTATCTTCATGACCATATTTTTTTAACGATTGGTTAAATTGAATGTTTAAAAAAAGTTCTTTATTAATAAGAAAATTAGCTGAAGCAAAATTTTGAAATGGGTTTTTAATACGATTATTTGCTGATTTGCTTTCTTTTTTTATTCCATAATACCAACGTAAATATTCATTTTTAGTAGGTTTTTCTTTCTTATAACATATTCCACCAACAATAAAATGATTGTTTTTTGATATTTCGCTTAAATAATTTTTAATAAAATTCGTATGGACAGGCATTACATCGGCATCTAAAAAAAGCACATGATTAAAATGCGCTTTTTGTGTCAATATATTTCTTATTTCACTTCTGCCAACATTCTTACTTAAAACATTATAGAAACAATTATCTAAAGTATTTATTGAATAGTTTTCTGTAAAAAAAAATGAAGAACAATCATCTAAAACTAAAACTTCAAATGCAATATTTGCTTGTAAACATTGATTATTAATTTCATTAACAAGTGGAACTACATTGTAATTATATGTTGGTATTAATACAGATAGCATTAAATTGTTTTTTGAACTACTTCAAAAACTTTACCTTCATCACATTTTAAAGTTTTTGAAGGATATTTTAACAATAAAGCGTAATCGTGTGTGGCCATTAAAATGGTTCTGCCGTTTTGGTTAATTTTTTGAAGTACTTCCATAACTTCCACACTTGTTTGCGGATCTAAATTACCAGTTGGTTCATCGGCCAAAATTAATTCAGGATCGTTTAATAAAGCACGTGCAATAGCAACACGTTGTTGTTCACCACCAGATATTTGGTGCGGCATTTTTTTTAAGTGTTGCAACATTCCTACACGATCTAAAACATCTTCAATACGCAGATTCATGTCGTTTTCGTTAGTCCAACCAGTTGCTTTAAGAACAAACAATAAGTTTTCATAAATATTTCTATCAGGAAGTAGTTTAAAATCTTGAAAAACAATTCCTATTTTTCTACGTAAAAAAGGAATATCGTTTTGTTTTAAAGTACGTAAATCATAATCAACAATAACACCTTCGCCGTGTGTTAAATCTAAATCGGCATAAAGTGTTTTCATTAAACTACTTTTTCCAGAACCTGTTTTACCTATTAAATAAATAAATTCCCCCTTTTTTATATCGATACTCACATCGGTTAATATAGGTTCAGCTTCTTGAAAAATAGTTGCGTTATGTAGTTTTAATATAGATGTTGCCATGAATTTTTTTTGTAAAAATATCAAAAGTTATTGTTTAATAAAAGTAGTTGCTTAAAAAATGAATTTAATTTAGTGTAACATGCATTGCAAAACATAATTTTTGTTCAGCATAAATGTAAAAATAATATTCATTTGTAGATTGATAACCGTAAATTAAAGCTTTATTGTTAAAAGTAAGCTCTTTTAAATAGTTAATATCTAATGATTTTATGGAGTTATTTTGATGAAAATCTATAGGTAAACAATCTAAACACCATTCAATATATTTAACATTGTTTACATGATTTAAAGCGTCTAAATCAGAAAAAACAACATTATGTTCTTTAATTAACTGTGCTGGTTTAGTGGTGTTTATTTTTAAAAATGGTTGTTTAGTTGGTTTTTTATTTGGAAATTTTTCTAAATGATCATGGTTTATTTGTATAGCTTCGGGGCGTTTTTTTAGAGTATTTACACAAACCCATAAACTGTTAACACCCATAATTTTAGTATCATTTAAAAAAATCTCAAAATCGCGAATGGATTTTATTCCTGCTAAGGTTTCAATCCAAGTTTCAATTTCAATTGTTTGGTGCCATTGTGGTAAATCGTCAATTTCAATTCGCATACTGCTTAATACCCAAGCTTGGTTGTTTTTTTGCATGTCTAAATAACTCATACCACCTAAATCCGAGTGTTTACCAGCTACCGCTTGTAATATATTTAGTAAATCGGTAATTCTTATTTTTGAATTTACTGAGCATTTATCAATGGTCACTTGGCATGTACCTTTGTATAATGATGCAAATTTATTGGGTAATTGCATGTATGTATTTTATAATGTTTTCAATGTTTTCTTCATAACCAAACCATTTGGTTTGTTCATTGCGTTTAAACCAAGTAAGTTGCCTTTTTGCAAAACGACGTGTATTTTTTTTAATTTCGTCAATAGCTGTTTCTAAAGTTATTTTTTGATTGAAATAATCAAACAACTCACGGTAACCAACCGTTTGTAAAGCGTTTAGTTTTTCGTGTTGTTTTAGGTTTGCAACTTCATTAAGCAATCCGTTTTGCATCATTAAATCAACTCTTTTGTTAATTCTATCATACATAATTTCTCTCGGCGCTTCTAAACCAATTAAAATAGGTTCAAAATTTCGTTGCTTTTTGGGTTGATTTAAAAAAGTTGAATATGGTTTGTTAGCTGCTAATGAAACGCCAATGAAACGCTTCATTCTTTGTTGGTTTTGAAGTGTTTGTGGGTTTGTTGTTTTTAAAAAGTTAAAATAATTGGGATCTAATTTTTGTAAAGTTTCATGTAGATATTCATATCCATTTTCTTTGAAATTCTTTTCAATTTCCTCTCTAATTTCATTCGAAACATCCGGAAAATCGTCAAATCCTGTTAAAACAGCATCAACATATAATCCTGACCCCCCCACAACAATTTGTAAGTTGCTTTCTTTAAATAATTCATCAAGTAAAACCAAAACTTCTTTTTCATAATCGCCAACATTGTAATTTTCTGTTATTGATTTATTTTGTATAAAATGATGTTTTGCTTGTTTAAGTTCTTCGGCTGAAGGTACAGCAGTTCCTATTGACATTTCTTTGAAAAATTGTCTGCTATCACACGAAACAATATCGCAATTAAAATAATTTGCCAATTTTATGGCGCATGCTGTTTTACCAATTGCGGTTGCGCCCACAATAAAAATTACGTAATTTTTTTTTGAATGCTGCATTTATTATTTTTAAAAAACCTTAACTAAATGTTTACGTGGTTTTATTTATCTTTTTGATTTTTATTGTTTTGTAAATTAAAAATTAATGGTTTTAAAATCTTTTTTTGTTGATACATAATTTTTAATCGTATTTAAACTGTCTTTAGTATAAACCAGTGGAATTAGTATTTTATGTAACACATCTGTATTTAAAATTTGATAGTTTAAATCGAAAAAGCAATACCCTTTAAAAACACCTTCATCAATAACAACGGCGCTTTTTTCGTTAAAATGCCTGCCTTTTAAAACAATTATTTTTTTGTGCCAGTTTAAATTGTTTTTTAAAATTAAATCGTTAAAAAGTTCGTTGTGCATTTGTGTTGGATACGAAATGTTTTCGGCTAATGAAATTTCATTTTGCACTTGTTCTACAATTTCGTTTTCTTTATACAAATCATTTATAAATTGTAAGGCACTTTTTTGGTTTTTAAATGCTTGAATTGCATTTTTTCTACCATCGGTTTTATGTATTTTTAATGTTTCGAAGCCGTTTTCTAACTTTTCTTTATAAACTGACCATAAATAGGGCGATTTGCGTTGTGTTACGTTTAAAACGGGTTTATTGTGCAATAATTCTTCACGTTCTTTTAACAATGCAATTAATTCATTTCCGGTTTCTTCAAAAGTTACCGTATAAACTTCGTTTTGAATACGTTTTGCAATTTTGGTATCAGCAGTAAAAATTTGATTTAATTTTTTACGAATATTGTTGCTTTTACCAATAAAAATTATGTTTCCTTTATCGTTATGTATGTAAAAAATACCAATTGTTGATGGTATATTTTGTAAAATATCAAATAATTTTGGTGAAATTCCTTTATAAACTTCGTTTTTAATTTGCTGTTTTACAATTTGTTTGTCAATATCTTTATCTAATAAAAGTTTAAATAACTTTAAAGTTGCCATAGCGTCGCCACTTGCTCTGTGTCTATCTGCAATAGGAATACCTAAAGAGCGCACTAACTTCCCTAAACTGTATGATGCAACATTTGGCAGTAAAATTTTAGACATTTCAACGGTACACAACGTGGGTTTCTGAAAGTTATAACCTAAACGATTAAATTCTAATTGTAAAATGCGGTAATCAAAAGGGGCATTGTGTGCAACTATAATGCAATCATTAGTTATTTCTATAATGCGCTTGGCAATTTCATAAAATTTTGGAGCCTGGCGCAGCATAGCATTATTTATACCTGTAAGTTTTACAACAAAAGGTTGAATAGGGATTTCGGGGTTAACCAAACTAATAAATTGATCTACAATATCAACACCATCAAACTTATAAATAGCAATTTCGGTAATACCTTCTTTATTAAATTGTCCACCGGTGGTTTCTATATCTATTATTGCGTACATTCTGTTAGTTTGTCAGCCAAAAAATAGGCTGGTTTCTTAAAAGGCTAAAATACGAAAAATGTTTACTAAAGTGCGAACTCAATTTTGTAATTGGTATGTTTTTTATCGGTTGCCAAAAATACTGCTGCCTATTCTTACAATAGTGCTGCCACATTCCATGGCAATTTTATAATCGCCACTCATACCCATTGAAAGTTGTTGAAAATGACAGTTTGGTAATTGATAAGGCTGTAAATAATCAAAAATATCTTTTAATGACTGAAATTCTTTTCGAATAATGTCGCTATTTTCTGTATAAGATGCCATTCCCATTAAACCAATTACTTTAATGTTTTCTAACGATTTAAATTCATCTGAATGTATTAATTGAAGTAATTCATCGTGTGCTAATCCAAATTTTGATTCTTCGGTTGCTATATAAACTTGCAACAAACAAGGAATTATACGACGCCATTTTTTTGCCTGACGGTTAATTTCAACCAAAAGTTTTAAACTATCAACACCATGAATTAAACTTACATAAGGCGCCATGTATTTAACTTTGTTGGTTTGTACATGGCCAATCATATGCCATTGAATGTCTTTTGGCATTTGCTGCCATTTTTCGGTCATTTCTTGAATTTTGTTTTCGCCAAAAATACGTTGACCTGCATTATATGCTTCCATTAAATCAGTCACAGGTTTGGTTTTAGAAACCGCTACCAAATGCACGTTTTTTGATAAAGTACTATTTATTTTTTGTATGTTTTCAGCTATATTCATTATTAACAACAAAGTTTTTAAGTATTACAAAAAGTTTTAAACAATTTTTGTTTAAAATTCATAAATAATTAAACCATTGCGCAATTTTGGTTCAATATAAGTGCTTTTTGGAGGCATGGTTAAATTATTGTCGGCAAGTGTTTTAATTTCGTTAATTGATGAAGGATATAAAATAAAACCGACTTTAAATTCACCATTGTCAACTTTATTTACCAACTCAATAATATTTTTATTTCCAGGAATGTAACTAATTCTGCTGTCGGTTCTTAAGTCTTTTATGTTTAATAAAGGATTTAATATTTTATCGTATAAAATTTGTGCGTCTAAAGTGTTTATAATCGATGTATCTGCAGGAATGTTTTTTAAGGTTAACGAATAAAAAATACCATCTAAATACATACCAAAGCTATATTTTGTTGTTGGTTTCCAAAATTCATGAACCTTTTCTACAATAAAATCGTTATTTAAAATATTTAAAAAATCGTTCGATTCCAAACCGTTTAAATCGTGTACCAATCTATTGTATTCATTAATTTGAATTAATTTTTCGCAAATTAAAAAACTCATAAAATAGTTCATACTTTCACTTGCATTTTCACCATTTTCATTTAATAATAAGTTTGATGTTGCTGAACGATGATGACCATCTGCTATATACAAATTTGGCATTTTTTTAAATGTTTGTTGTATAAAATCAAGATCTTCGTTAGTGTCTATCTTCCAAACGGTATGGCGTTCGCGGTTAGTGGTAGAAAAATCGTACAAAGCAAGTTCATTCATTTTTAATGCGATCCATTGTTCTAAAGCATCACAATTTGGATACATCATTAACACGGGTTCTGTATTAAAACGGGTTTCATTAAAATAATCTTTTAAATTTTCAACGCGGTATTGCAAAGTGTTTTCGTGTTTTTTAATCACATTTTCTTTGTAATCGATTATAGAAGTACCTGCTAAAATTCCAATAAAATTATTTTTTTTCGATTTAATTTGATACAGATACATGGCCGGATTTTCATCTTTAATTAAAATACCGTCACGTTTAAAATCTTCGTATTTTGTAGCTACCATTTTGTAACGCAACAAAGGATCAATTTTTTCTTGATTGATGAAGGCTAAATTTACAATATGTAGAAACGAAAACGGATTAAAATCTAACCAAGAAGCCAATTCGGCTGCCGAATATTCATCGTAGGGACGTGTAGTTACAAGCGCAACTTTATCAGCCGATGGGCGTACCGCTTTAAATGGAATAATATCTGCCATGTTGTTTTTTTTAAACACAAAAGACAATTGAACCTAAGCTCAATCGTCTTTAAAATTTTATATATCTATATGGTTAAGAAAACATTTTTGCAACTTTTTCTGCTTTTTTGCTTTCTGAATAATCATAAAAACCTTCTCCTGATTTTACACCTAACTTACCTGCCATAACCATATTAACCAATAAAGGGCATGGTGCGTATTTAGGGTTTTTAAAGCCATCATACATTACGTTTAATATTGATAAACATACGTCTAAACCAATAAAATCTGCTAATTGTAATGGCCCCATTGGGTGTGCCATACCTAATTTCATAACGGTATCAATTTCACTTACACCAGCTACACCGTTGTATAATGTTTCAATAGATTCGTTAATCATTGGCATTAAAATACGGTTTGCAACAAAGCCTGGATAATCATTAACTTCAGTTGGGGTTTTTCCTAAAGCAACAGATAAATCCATTATTTTTTTAGTAACGTCATCGCTTGTATTGTACCCACGAATAATCTCGACCAATTTCATAATTGGCACCGGATTCATAAAGTGCATACCAATTACACGTTCTGGATTTTTTACAACCGCTGCAATTTGTGTAATTGAAATTGAAGAAGTGTTTGATGCTAAAATGACATCTTCACGACAAACTTCACTTAATTCTTTAAAGATGTTTAATTTTAAATTGATGTTTTCTGTAGCAGCTTCAACAACTAAATCTACATTTACAACACCATCTTTAACATCGGTGTAGGTAATAATATTTTCAATAGTAGCTTTTTTATCGGCTTCGGTAATTGATCCTTTTGCAAGCATACGGTCTAAATTAGCCACAATGGTGTTCATACCACGTTCTATTGCTTGGTCCGAAATATCAATTAAACAAACTTTAAATCCTTTTTGTGCAAATGTGTGGGCAATTCCGTTACCCATTGTTCCTGCACCAATTACAGCTATATTTTTCATTTTTATTTTTTAATACGAATTTATGCGAATATACTTTTTTTAATTTATTTATCGAAACAATTAATGATTTGATGTGCAATTCTTAATGCTTCGGTACCATCTTCTAATGTTACAATAGGAGTGGTGTTGTTAGTTATGGCATCGGCAAATGTTTCCAACTCATCTAAAATAGCGTTGTTGCTAGCTACCGATGGATTATCGAAATAAATTTGTTTTTTAGCGCCTTCGGCATTTTGAAGAATTAAATCAAAATCTCCTGGAACTTCAGGTGCATCTTTCATTTTTACCACTTCACAAATTTTATCTAAATAATCAACAGAAATATAAGCGTCTTTTTGAAAAAATCGAGCCTTACGCATATTTTTCATTGAAATTCTGCTTGATGTTACATTGGCAACACAACCGTTTTCAAACTCGATACGTGCATTGGCAATATCGGGCGAATCACTAATTACAGCAGTTCCCGTTGCATGTATGTTTTTTACAGGCGATTTTACAACGCTTAAAATAGCATCTATATCATGTATCATTAAATCTAATACCACAGGAACATCGGTTCCACGAGGATTAAATTCGGCCAAACGATGCGTTTCTATAAACATTGGGTTTTGAATTTTGTTTTTAACCGCCATAAAAGCAGGGTTAAAACGTTCTACATGCCCAACTTGACCTTTTACGTTGTATTCTTTTGCTAATTGAATAATGTGTTCGGCTTCGGCAACTGTATTAGAAATGGGTTTTTCTAAAAAAATATGTTTGCCTGCTTTTATGGCTTCTATTGCACAATCGTAATGCGAAAGAGTAGGAGTAACAATATCAACAACATCAACTTCAGCAATTAAAGCGCTAATTGTATCAAAAGATTTATAACCAAACTCAGCTGCAACTTTTTCAGCGTTTTCTTTGAATGGATCGTAAAAACCAATCAATTCGTATTTTGTAGATTGATTTAACAATCGTAAATGGATTTTTCCTAAATGACCTGCGCCTAATACGCCAACTTTTAACATAATGAATGTTTTTTGCAAAGGTAAAATATATTTGAAAACCGAAGTGTTTTATTAGCTGAAAGTTACAATTTTGTTAAAAATAATTCGTTTAAATGCTTGTGCTAACTGTGAAAATATGCGTAATTTTGATTGCTTAAGAAACGATTTAAAACGTGAAAGACACCGCAAAACATCAAGGATTACGCAATCAGTTAATTAAATTATTGGCCGAAAAAGGTATTTACGACCAAAACGTGCTTATGGCCATGAGTACCATTCCAAGACATTTGTTTTTAGAATCGGGTTTTCATGATTTTGCATATCAAGATACTGCTTTTCCAATTGGTGCGGGGCAAACTATTTCACAACCTTACACAGTGGCTTTTCAGTCACAATTATTGCAAGTGAAACCCGATGATAAAATTTTAGAAATTGGTACAGGATCGGGTTATCAAACGGCTGTTTTATGTAAAATGGGTGCAAAGGTTTTTACAATTGAACGCCAAAATGAATTGTACCGCAAAACATCGGTTTTATTGCCAAAATTAGGCTATCGCCCGCGTGTAGTTTCGTTTGGTGATGGATATAAAGGCTTGCCTAAAGATGCGCCGTTTGATGGTATTATTGTTACTGCGGGTGCACCTTTTATTCCGCAACCGTTAATGGCGCAACTTAAAATAGGGGGTAGGTTGGTGATACCCGTAGGTGATGAAAAACAAATTATGACACTTTTGGTACGTACTTCGGAAACGCACTTTGAACAACACGAATTTGGCGATTTTAAGTTTGTGCCGATGTTGGAGGATAAGAATAGATAAAAAAAACTTATTAGTTTCCTAATAAGCTTTCTTTAAACGGGCTAAATCAATTTTATTATCGCGATCTTTAATGGTTTCGCGTTTATCGTACAATTTTTTACCTTTTGCTAAGGCAATTTCAACCTTTGCCAAGCCTTTTTCGTTGGTAAACAAGCGCAAAGGTACAATGGTTAAACCTTTGTTTTGCACGCTTTTATGTAACGATTTTAATTCTTTTTTGTTTAAAAGTAATTTGCGTTCGCTTTTTGCTTTATGGTTGTAATGCGTACCAAACGAATATTCTTCAACATGTGAATTAATCATAAATAATTCACCGTTTTGGAACTCACAAAAACTATCGGCAATCGATGCTTTTCCCAAACGAATTGATTTTATTTCGGTTCCAGCCAAAACTATTCCAGCAGTATATTTTTCAATAAACTCAAATTCAAATTTGGCACGTTTATTTAATATGTTCACATTTTTTTGCATGTTACAAATGTAGTAAAAGTTGCTGTTTTGTAAAACCATTTAAAAGCAAAAGTAGCAAGTTTTACTTGCTACTTTTAAAAATATTTAACTTTTTAAAGATGAATTGGCATCTTTTATAGTAACCTTTAATTGATCTTCGTTTGCTACTTTATCCATTAAAAGCACGTCGTTTTCGTGTATATTGCCATTTATAATTTCTTCGGCTAATAAATCTTCAACGTATTTTTGAATGGCACGTTTTAATGGGCGAGCACCGTATTGTTTATCAAAACCTTTATCAGCAATAAAATCTAAAGCATTTGGTGTTAACTCTAAATGATAGCCTAGATTACTTACACGTTGATATAATTTTTCAATTTCTATATTGATAATTTTATGAATGTGTTCTTTTTCTAAAGCGTTAAACACAACAACATCATCAATTCTGTTTAAAAATTCGGGTGCAAAAGCCTTTTTTAAAGCGTTTTCAATCACCGATTTTGATAAGTCATCTTGCTGATCTTGTTTTGATTTGGTTCCAAAACCAACACCTGTACCAAAATCTTTTAGCTGACGCGCACCAATGTTTGATGTCATTATGATTATAGTGTTTCTAAAATCAATTTTTCTACCCAAACTATCGGTTAAATGTCCATCGTCTAAAACTTGAAGCAACATATTAAATACATCGGGGTGAGCTTTTTCAACCTCGTCTAGTAATACTACTGCGTATGGTTTTCTACGTACTTTTTCGGTTAATTGTCCACCTTCTTCATAACCAACATACCCAGGAGGTGCACCAACTAAGCGTGAAATGGCAAATTTTTCCATATACTCGCTCATGTCAATACGAATCAGTGCGTCTTCAGAATCAAAAATTTCTTTAGCAATAACTTTTGCTAATTGTGTTTTACCAACACCCGTTTGCCCTAAGAAAATAAATGAACCAATTGGTTTGTTCGGATCCTTTAAACCTGCTCTATTGCGTTGTATTGATTTTGCAATTTTAGCAACAGCTTCGTCTTGCCCAATCACTTTTCCTTTAATAGCATCGGGTAATTTAGCCAATTTTTTGCTTTCGGCTTGCGCAATTTTATTAACTGGAATACCTGTCATCATAGAAACAACATCGGCAACATGTTCTTCTGTTACTGTAATTTTGTTATTTTTAGAATCTTCTTCCCAACGTTCTTGGGCAACAGCTAAATCTTTTTCAATGCGTTTTTCATCATCACGTAAAGCTGCTGCTTCTTCGTATTTTTGACGTTTAACAGCATCAGATTTTTTATCACGTACTTCTTCTAATTCTTTTTCAAGATTTAAAATATCATCAGGCACCTCAATGTTTGTAATATGTACACGCGAACCTGCTTCGTCTAAAGCATCAATGGCTTTATCTGGTAAAAAGCGATCGCTCATGTATCTACTTGTTAATTTAACACAAGCTTCAATAGCTTCTGGCGTGTAAATTACATTGTGGTGGTCTTCGTATTTAGGTTTAATGTTGTTTAAAATGGTAATTGTTTCTTCTTCGGTAGTTGGCTCTACTATTACTTTTTGAAAACGACGCTCTAATGCACCATCTTTTTCGATGTATTGACGGTATTCATCTAAAGTTGTTGCACCTACGCATTGAATTTCACCACGTGCCAACGCTGGTTTAAACATGTTTGATGCATCTAATGAACCAGTTGCGCCACCTGCACCCACAATTGTATGAATTTCATCAATAAAAAGAATAATGTCATCATTCTTTTCTAATTCATTCATAACTGCTTTCATACGTTCTTCAAACTGTCCGCGGTATTTTGTACCTGCAACCAAGCTTGCCAAATCTAAAGTTACCACACGTTTGTTAAACAAAATGCGCGATACTTTCTTTTGAATGATGCGTAACGCCAAACCTTCGGCAATGGCCGATTTACCAACACCTGGTTCACCAATTAATAAAGGGTTATTTTTTTTACGGCGCGATAAAATTTGCGAAACGCGTTCTATTTCTTTTTCACGACCCACAACGGGATCTAGTTTTCCTTGCTCTGCTAATTCGGTTAAATCGCGACCAAAATTATCTAAAACAGGAGTCTTAGATTTTTTTCCAGATTTGTTTTGCGCAGATGGATTATTAAATCCGTCTGACATACTGTCACCTCTTTCGTCATCATCGAACGCACTGTTTCTAGGTTGCTCATTTAACGATTCTGAGTTTGATAACAAACTAACAAATTCTTCTTTTGCGTTTTCGTAATCAACTTTGCAACGATTTAAAAGAATAGTTGATGGATCTTCGGTATTTCTAAGTATCGACATAAGAATATGACCGGTATTAATCACATCGGTTTTATAAAGTTTCTTTTCCAAAAAAGCACGTTTTAAAGCGTTTTCGGCTTGTTTTGTAAGATGAATATTCTTTTTTTCGTTGTTTATAATTTTATTAGGGTTTTCAGGAATCAATGCTTCAAATCGATTTCTAAGAAATTCTAAATCAATTGATAAGTTTTGTAATATCGTAATTGCTTCGCCTTGGCTTTCGCGCAAAATGCCTAGCATGATATGCTCTGTACCAATATAATCGTGCCCTAAACGTAAAGCTTCATCTCTACTAAAGGTAATTACTTCCTTTACTCTTGGTGAAAAATTGTCGTCCATTTTAAAATATTTAGGGTTTTTATTTTTAACATATCAAAATCTGTACCGTTACAAATTTCATGTCAGTTTCTATTTTTTTCTATATCTAATGTAGATAAAATAATTCTATATTCCTAGGGATTGCAATAAAAAAGATAGCTTAATTGCTATCTTCGTTAATTGAATTTATAATTGATTCTTCTGGAGTGTTATCTACTGGTTCTTCACTATAATCTTCTTCGTAATACTCCTCTGGCTCATTCATTGATTTTATTTCGTCTTCGGTATACTGATAATTTAGGTTGAATTTCTTTGTTTTTTTATCGTAAACCAGAGCTTCTTTTCGGTAATCAGTTTTAATAATTAAACCACCACAAGTTGCAGGAGTTAATTTAGCTTCGTTTTCGTAAATTTTTGAACCTACTTTAAAAGAATTTATGGTTGGCAATTCGTTTTCGTATTTTTTTACAAATAAAACTTCGCCTTTATGGTTAAAAATCACCAACATACTGCTTTTAAAATCGTTATGTTCAAATAAAACAGCCATGTCGTCGTCGTCGTTATCATCATCGGTAAAATCGCCAAAAGCATAAACCGATTTTGCACGATCTGGAATTTTTGTTAAAAAATAAGTGCCATCTAAAAACTTATTTACATCCATAAAATTATAAACGAACATTTTATAGTTTTCAGGAATTTGATCGTATTCTGAAACCGAAAATATTTGATCAACCGGATTGTAAGCAGCTGCATCAGCAGGTAAAGCATCATCGTTATTGTTTTTATTGATATTCCAATAAATTCCTACCGAAATAGCCAATAATGCTGTAATTAATAAAGTAATGTACAACCCTTTTTTAGATTTTTTAGGTTGTGTTAGTGTGTTTTTTTCTTGTGAATTTTCATTAATTGTTTCCATTTCTCTTTCTAAATTTTAAATCAAATGTAATAAAATTAACTAAAATTGCAATAAAAGAGGTTAGAACATAAAAAAACCAAGCCCGATATTAATCGGGCTTGGTTGCTATTTTAATTTAAAATAAAATTAAAAGTAAGTGAACTAAATAATTTTCTGTAAGATAATGTTGCTTGCGAGCCATCGTAAAATTTTGCTTTTGTAATGTCTCTATTTGCAAAGGTGTAGCCAATGGCTAAACGGGGTTCAATATCTATAAATTTTGTTTTTAATAAATAACTTACACCTGTGTTTATATAAAAATTGAATCTTTTATCGTTACTAATTTCTTCTGTAAAAAGTAACTCAACACCATTTTTATCTTCATAGTTAGTGTATGAAAAATATCCAGGATTTCTTTTATAAACCGTACCTAATCCTAAAAAAGGCTTAAAATTAGTAGCTGTTTTTTTTATGATATTTGCTTCTAAATCCCAATATCCGTCGGTATAAAATTCATCAAATGTATAATTTGTTATTTCTTTATAATTGATATTATAATATTTTGAAAATTTTTGTCGGCCATAACCAAAAGCCAACTGCAAATCATACGATTCTGATTCGCGACGCACAAATACCCCACCTTTTAAAGGGATTGCTGTATGTATAGCTACATCAAACATATTAGGGTCGTTATTGGTTAAAAGTAAATCAACCCCAAGCCTTGCACCAAATTTATATTTTGTTTGTGAGTATAATGGGTTTGTTACAACTAAAAGCAATAGTAAATAAACTTGTATTTTATGCATTAATTAAATTTTAGTAAAGTTATATTTTGTTAAAAAATAACTCAAAATGTAATGGTTTTATTGTGTATAGTTGTTATTTTTTATTTTGAATTATATATGAAAGGTATGAACATAAAAAAACCAAGCCCGATATTAATCGGGCTTGGTTGTATAATAGAAAATACTAATCTAAAATTAAGATAAAGCTTCTTTAACGCGATCTGATGCTTCTTGAAATTCGATAGCTGATAAAATTGGCATTCCAGATTCGTCGATAATTTGTTTAGCTAAATCGGCATTTGTACCTTGTAAACGTACAATAATTGGCACTTTAATATCGTCGCCCATGTTTTTGTAAGCATCTACAATACCTTGTGCAACACGGTCGCAACGAACAATTCCTCCAAAAATATTAATTAAAATAGCTTTTACGTTAGGATCTTTTAAAATAATACGGAAAGCAATTTCAACACGTTTAGCATCAGCAGTACCACCTACATCTAAAAAGTTAGCTGGTTCAAAACCTGCATACTTAATTAAATCCATAGTAGCCATTGCTAAACCAGCACCGTTTACCATACAACCTACAGTACCATCTAAATCAACATAGTTTAAACCTGCTGCTTTAGCTTCAACTTCAATAGGACGTTCTTCAGTAACATCGCGCATTTCAGCGTAATCTGCATGACGGTAAAGTGCGTTATCGTCTAAAGTAACTTTAGCATCAACAGCAATAATTTTATCGTCTGAAGTTTTTAAAACTGGGTTAATTTCAAACATAGATGCGTCACAACCAACATAAGCTTTGTATAATGCATCAACAAATTTTACCATTTCTTTGAAAGCACCACCTGATAAACCTAAGTTAAAAGCAATTTTACGAGCTTGGAAACCTTGTAAACCTACAGCTGGGTCAATTTCTTCGGTAAAAATTAAATGAGGCGTGTGTTCAGCAACTTCTTCAATATCCATACCACCTTCGGTAGAATACATAATCATGTTTTTACCTGAACCACGGTTTAATAAAACCGACATATAAAATTCTGAAGTTTCACTTTCACCAGGATAGTATACATCTTCAGCAATTAAAACTTTATTTACTCTTTTTCCTGTTGGAGGAGTTTGAGGAGTAATTAAATCCATACCAATAATTTGGCCTGCGATTTCTTTAACTTGGTCTAAGTTTTTAGCTAACTTTACACCACCACCTTTACCACGGCCACCAGCATGAATTTGTGCTTTAATAACATGCCAGCCTGTACCTGTTTCATCTGTTAACTGTTTTGCTACTGTTACTGCTTCTTCAGCTGTGTTAGCTACATGACCGCGTTGAACACGTACACCGTAACTAGAAAGTATCTGTTTACCTTGAAATTCGTGTAAATTCATTAATTATATGTTTTTTAGAGCTACAAAAATATAAAACTTGTTTTAAACTGCCTAAAAAAAATGAAATATTGTTTTTAAGAACTAAAGTATTTTATTTTTATAAGGCTAAATCGGTTGGATTATTGTCTAAATTTTGCGATTTATCATCATCGGCTTTAAAACCTATTTTATTAATTGGTGCTTTTTTTGCTTGGAACGATTCTAAATCGGCTTCCATTTCTAGAATGCGATGTGGAAAATCTTGCCCCATGTTTTGTTTAGCTTCTATTAAAAAAATGGCACAACGTTTAATATATTCTGTTGTTAATTTTGCTTTGGCTTCGTTAAAAGATGCAATAAGAACCTTTTCGGTTAATTCGATATTTTTAGATTCGTCTTTTCTATGTAAAGCATACAATCGTTTTTTTAATGATTGGGTAAAATCGATTACCATAGTGTTTGAAAACAACCTCATTTGGTTTGCAATTGGTTCCCAAAACGATTTACATAAAGCATTGTGTTTTTTTAAAATGGCAAGTAAAGGCGATTTTTCTTCTAAGTTTTGAGTTAAATGATAAATTATCAACTGGGCACGTTCATCTGCATTCGGTGGAAAGATAGGTATTTGCATGTCAAATCTACCTGGTGCTAAAACTTCATCGTTTATTAAGTTTAAAATTTCGGCAGAACCTACTATTAATAACTCTTTATGAATATCTTTTTGTGTTTGACGAAGTATTGAATTTATTAAATCGATATTTTCGGGAAAATAATTAGGTTCGCCATTTTTACTTAATAGTTCATCAAAAGAATCAATAAAAAGCATGGTTTTAGGTTGCTGAATTTTTGTTTTTATAAAATGTGTAAAAGCATTTTTTGTAGACTTTATGTTACCTGCCAAATAATCTTTATACACATGAACAAATTCATAACCAATCATTTGTGCAATTTGGTGCGCCCAGAAAATTTTACCACTTCCTGGTGGTCCGTATAAAACAATACCTGCTGGTTTTGAAATTCCCCAAGTTTTAGATTGATCTATATTTATAAACGGATCTAACATATCGTTCAAATAAAAATACAAATCGGTATAACCAATTAAACGTTTGGTTGCATAATTATCAGTTTCAGGAAAGGCTTCATCAATAAAATCATAGGTTCCACCTAAATAAATATGTATTAAATAACTGGAAATATTTGTTTTTATGTTGGCCGCAACTTCAAGGGGAATACCGTTTGAAACAAAAAAATCAATTACTTTTTGTTCACTTACACCAATGGTTTTAGCAATTTCGGCAATTGTTTTTTCTTTAGAATGATCTTCGGCATATTTTTTAAGAAATGCACTGTTTTTTATAGTGAAATTTTTAAAATTTTCGGTTATATGAAAGGTTTCATCTATACAAAAACCTAAATCTATATTAAAATCGTATATAAAGTTTTGAAGACTTTCTAACGATATTCCTAATTGTTTTGATAAATCTTTTAATTTCATAATGTTTTGGTTGCTTTTGTATATTTACTTTTTGCTTGTAAAATAGCATCTACTTTTTGAATAATATTGGTGTAATTTTCAAAATTTGTATTTACAAAAGTACTGTTGTTGCCGTAAGGTGCATATACTTCTGTTCGAGTAACAGAAAATAACCCCAAAGTAGGGGTAAGGGCAGCGCTACTAAGGTGCATCATGCCAGAATCGGCTGCAACTACTAATTCGCAATTTGCCATAACCGATGCTATTTCGCGAATGTCTTTGCTGTAAAATGTAGGAAGTTTACGTTGCAATTGTGAAATATTTTCTACGGGTAAAATTTCAATTAAATTGTAATTTTGGGCGTATTTTGGATAAAATTCGTCATAAAAAGCTTGCCACCAATCTACTGAGTAACATTTAGCACCAGTAGCATAGGTAAAAAAAGCAATTGTTTTTTTTGTTTGGTTATTTGTTACGTTATCAAGTTTTGTTTTACCGCTTTGTAATTCGTTGGTAGATAGTTTAATATCTAAAACCGGAACTTCGTTTTTTTGAGGAGTTTGATTTAAAAGTTCTAAAAATTTACGAAAATTATACACTGGATATTTTGCAATATGTTCAAAATCGGAGAATTTACTTTTTAAATCTTCAAAATCATCGCCGTAAAATTTAAAATTAGCCGTAGGTATAATTGTTGAAATTCGGCCCGATGAAGAACCTTTTTCTACATTAATCACTAAATCATATTTGGTTTGTTTTAACGATACCCACGTTTTTAAATAAGCTTTAAAATCTTTAAGTGGTTTTTTGGGTAGTTCTATAATTTGGTTTACCTGTGGATAGTTCTCAAAAATAATAGGGGTAATTTTACCTTTTACAAATAGATCTATACTACAATTAGGAAAAGTATTGCAAATTTCTTGTACCAAAGGTGTTATAAGTAACATATTGCCCAACCTATGATTTGGTCGACTAATAAGTACGCGTTTTACATTGAATTGTGTTGCTTTTTGCTGCATTTCGCTTATAGATTTTTTACCAATATTTTGAGTAAGCGAGTGCATTATTTTTCTGCGTACTATGTTAGCCTTTGATTTTAAGCTCATTATTTTAATTGTTGTTAAATTTTTATTTCTGTTGTTTATTTAATTTGTTTTCTCGTTGCGATGTATACAAATAGATATTTGTTGTAAAAAACCATACAAAACCAAACAAAAACCATTTTAATACATCGGTAGTTCGTACAATTGCTTTGTTATAATCTTGTAAAAGTTTTAAAAGTTGTATATCTGTTTTAATATCGTTTGTAGTTTCAGGATATCCAAATGTTTCTAAAACAGGTGTATTAGGCAAACACAACCATAAAATACCTGTATATATTGCAAAAAGAAATAAAGATACCTTCATTTTGCTAAAAGCATCAATTTTTTTATTGTTAAAATATGCAAAATATGCAATAATATACATGCACAACAAAAATACAATTATATATAATATGGGTATTTCTTTAAACATATGAATTACATTTTTTTAATTATTTTTTGTTGTAATTTATTAAAAACTATTTGATCTAATGGTAATGAAAACGGATTTTTATCCAGTATTGATAACCACTGAACTTGTTTTATTTTAGGCTCTAAAATTTTAAGTTGATGTATGTTTAAAATTGTTGCCTTAAAATATAAAACTACTAATTGTTTTTGATCATTTGCCAATGAATTTACAAAGTTTTCTTGAATATAAAAAGGTTCTTCAACAAGAATGTCTAAATTTAATTCTTCTTTAAATTCACGTTTTAAGCAATCAACTATTCCTTCACCAAATTCTAAACCACCACCAGGCATTTTAGTAATAATTTTATTGGCAAACGATTCAGTTATGGTTAAAATTTGGTTATCTACAACGCAAAGCGCATATACCCTAATGTTAAATCCTTTAAAATGTTGTTCCATTTTCAAAATTATTGATATTTAGCCAAATTAAATTACAATTTTAATTTTTTTTAGAAGTTAATAAGCAAATTGTTGTATTATTAAAACAAATGTTTATTTTTGATTGATATTTAATAACTTAAAAATGAAGCTATTTTGAATAATATTGAAGATTTTAGAAATTATTGTTTAACATTTAAAGGGGTAAAAGAACGTTTTCCGTTTGATCAAACAACACTTGTTTTTTCGGTAATGAACAAAATGTTCTGTTTGGTTGATATTGATGATTTTGAATTTTGTAATTTAAAATGTGACCCTAACGAAGCAGAAGAATTAAGGGCACATTATAAAGGTATAAAAGCAGGATACCATATGAGTAAAGCACATTGGAACAGTGTTTATTTTAATAACGATGTTCCAAGTGATTTAATAAAAGAAATGGTTACCAATTCATATAATTTAGTGGTTAAAAGTTTAAAGAAAACCGATAAAACCTTGTTAGAAAATATGTAAAAAACAATAAAACCTTGATTTAATCAAGGTTTTATTGTTTTATAATAAATGTAATTATCTATTTTGTTGTGCCATGTTTATAGCATCTTGTATTTGTTGCATATAAGCATCCCAACCACCCATTTGCATTATGGTGTAAACCGAATAAACTAAGTTTAAAATTGATAATACAATACCAATAATGTTTAATATACGCGCAGTATTAACTGTTTCAACACCAACGTATTGTTTTGGATTAGCTTGATAAGTTTTTAAATCTTTATTGGCTAAAATCAAACCTATTATGGCACAAATTAAACCAATAATAGTAGTACAACAACATACAATTGAAATAATTCCTAAAACTAAAGAAACCGTTGCATTTGGTAATTTAACAGGCATAAAATTTGGGTTGCCGTTATTAAAACCTTGATTTTGATAATTAAACGGTTCGTTCTGATTTTGATAATTTTCCATATTTATTCTAAATGTTAAAATTTATAAACGTTTGTAAATATAAGCAAATACCATAATAATTGCGTTTACAATTGCTAAAAAAATAATTATTTTATGGTATTTTCGTTTTTTATCTATAAAATGTAAAAAAATAAAAATAAAAAGTAAAAGGGTTGTAAATAGTGCTGGGTACATTTTAAAAGCACCCACAATATCGCCTTGTAATAACAAATATAAGGCGCGTTGGGTACCACACCCCATACATTCAACCCCAAAAAGTTTTTTATGCATGCAAGGCAACATATATTCTTCCATAAATGTGAATATTTTTATTAAAAGTATAAAAGTAGTACTTTTGAAAAAAAGTTTACTATGAAAATTGTACTTTATATTGTTGCATTCGCACTAATGATTTGGGCTTTAATAGAGCAAACACAAAATAAACCAAATATTTACATTCAAATTGTTGCTATTGTTGTTTTTTTCTTTGTTATGAAAGACTTATTAAACAAAACACCGAGTAATTTTGATGCTAATAAAAACGATTCACCCGATGACAAATAAAATTGAAGTTGGATCTTTTGTTGAAGTTTTAGACGATAGTTTTAAAGGAAAAGTTGTTAAAATAATCAATAACAACGAAGCTGTTGTTTTAACGAATGATGGTTTTGAACTGACTTATTTTTTAGATCAATTGATACCTGCCTTTGAAGATTCCCTTTTAAAACAAGGCTCGAGTTTTTCAGCAATTGAATCGGCTAAAAGTCAAAAAATCGTTATAAAACATCATAAAGTAAACACAGAAAAAAAGTCTAAAAAAGAAGAGTTTACTTTAGAAATAGACTTACACATTGAAAAATTGGTTAAAAATTTTAAACATTTAACTAATTTTGATATTTTGAATATTCAAATTGATACAGCACGCCATCAACTAGAATTTGCTATTACAAGAAGAATTCCAAAAATAGTTTTTATTCATGGAATGGGTGAGGGCGTTTTAAAAACGGAATTAGAGTATTTATTTGGAAGATATTCCCAAATAACTTTTAAAGATGCCAACTACAGAAAATATGGCTTAGGAGCTACTGAAATTCATATAAAACAAAAATCCGAGTAAACTCGGATTTTTTTATTCGGTTACATACGCACCAATATTTTTATTTGTTATAACAAAATTACTGTTGTCTTTTGTAAACTGCGCTTGTATAATTTGAATACTGTGTTGATAACCTGTTACTTGATTACTAGCATTGGTAAGTACGGTTGTTGTTATTTGTACTGTTCCATTAGTAGCTTGCCAATCTTCAGCTATTGTTTGTGATGGAAAATCACAAAAACTTACGTCGCTTGGAATTGTTTTATCAAATACAAAATATCGCACAAATTGCGAATTATTTAAAGTTAAAGTTTGCGTTTGATTGGTAGTAGGAAAAACAAAATTTTCAGGTAATTGTAATTGCATTACTTCGTTTAAATTACGTGCAGTAAGAACCGATGAACAATTTTGAATATTTGTATTAAAATTAAAGCTTAACTTATTTGTTTTGTAATTAAATGTACCAAAAGGTAAAGTGGTATATTTTATGTTCGATGTTCCGTTTGAAAGCGTAATGTTTTCAAAATTAATAGTAAAAGCATAATTTACATTTACAGCATTATCAGTAACAACGGGTGTTAAAGTGCGTGTATAATGAATGTTTCCACCACCAAGCGATTGATATTCAGAAATTACTTTTGGGTTTGCAGGTGCTAGTGTAGCGCAAATAGTGTTTAAGTTTACAGCACCATCGTAGGTGCGATAATAAATTTGAGATTGTGAAGTGTTTAACGTTTTTCTTACGTTTAAATCAGATAATGTATCTAAATCAGTACCATCTACTCCGTTAGAAAAATCAATTAACAATAATTCGTTGTTGTTGGTTTTAAAATAAAGTTCTTTTGTACTACATTTTTGAATTTCTTTATCATTAAAATTCAAATTCTCAAATACTAAATCGCCATCATTACAAGCAGTTACAGCTGTAGCAATAGCAAATAAACTTAAAATTTTTTTCATTGAATAAAAGTTTGATACAAAAATAACTTTTTTAAATGCAAAATAGCTGTTCTACGTTCAAATTTTTATATTTGATAAATTATAATTTTAGATATGAATCAAACTGTAAAAACAAATTATCCAGCTTTATATACATTAATTGTAGTATTCTTTTTTTGGGGATTTATAGCAGCGGGTAATAATATATTTATACCTTTTTGTAAAGATTATTTTCATTTAGATCAGTTTCAATCACAATTAATAGATTTTGCTTTTTATACAGCTTACTACGTTGGTGCACTTATTTTGTTTGCATTAAGTAATTTAAAAGGTAAAGATTTAGTTACATACTGGGGGTATAAACGCAGTATTGTTTTTGGATTGTTGTTCTCTACAATTGGTGCAGTTGCAATGATTTTAGCTGTTGAGGCTAATGTTTATTACGGAATGTTAATTGGTTTGTTCACCGTTGCATTGGGTTTTTCGTTGCAACAAACTGCTGCAAATCCGTTTGCAATTCTATTAGGCGATGAAAAAACAGGAGCTAGTAGAGTTAATTTAGGTGGCGGAATTAATTCTTTAGGTACAACAATTGGACCTTTAGTTGTAGCTTTTGCTTTGTTTGGAACCACAGCAGCTGTAAATAACGATCAAATTAAATTATTAAGTTTAGATAAAGTTATACTATTATACATTTGCGTAGGTTTGTTATTTGTTGGTGCTGCAGCTTTGTTCTTTTTTTCAAAAAAACTACCCAATGGAAAAAGTGCTGAACCTATTGAGAAAGCACCAAAAGCATTAAATGTTTTATTAGTTATGACTCTTTTGCTTGGTTTATCTTTTGCACCAATATTTAATAGTTATCGCAGTAAATCGGCTTTTAGAATTGAACATTTAGAAAAACAAAAACTTACAAAACAGCAAATTGGTAAGTTAAACAGTAGTGAAGCAGCGGTTTATAAAACAAAAGAAAAACAAGTTGATTCAGAAATTAAATCTCTTAAAAAACCTTTAGACGCAAATCGATTTAAATGGTTAACTGTTGCTTTAGCAGTTGTGTTATTAGGTATTTTTACTGCGTATTTTTCTGCAAAACGCAATGCAACAGGTTGGGGAGCCATGAAATATCCTCAATTAGTTTTGGGCATGTTAGCCATTTTTACATATGTAGGAGTTGAGGTTGCAATAGGTAGTAATTTAGGCGAGTTGCTTAAAACATCTGAATTTGGAGGCTTATCTTCTTCAGAAGTTGCTCCATATATTTCAATGTATTGGGGCAGTATGATGATTGGAAGATGGGCTGGTGCTGTAAGTGCTTTTAAATTATCTAAAAATAAACAGTTATTTTTAACAATTGTTTTACCGTTAATTGCTTTTGCAATTATTTTAACTGCTAATACCTTAGCAACATATAATATGACTCATTTTTATATGTTTGTTGTGTGTGTTATTATACAAATTGCATTAATAATATTAACTAAAAATAGTCCATCAAAAACTCTTTTTGCTTTTAGTTTGTTTGGTATAATTGCTATGCTAGTTGGTTTAAATACTACAGGTAATATTGCTATTTATGCATTTTTATGTGGTGGTTTAGCATGTAGCATTATGTGGCCAGCTATTTATAATTTAAGTTTAATGGGATTAGGTAAATATACGGCACAAGGCTCGGCGTTTTTAATTATGATGATATTAGGCGGTGGTATAATTCCTCCAATTCAAGGTAAAGTTGCCGATATTATTGGCGTACACGCTTCATATTTTGTTTCATTACTATGTTTTGTGTATTTACTAATTTTTGCATTAGTAGTTGTAAAAATTTTAAGAAAGCAAAATATTGATCTTAATTAACGAAAAGTCTTAAAATGTATTGTTAAATTATCAAATCAATTTTATTTTACTGGAAAACTAGTCTAACTTTGCATTTTTAATTGTAAAATGCAAAATTTAAAATATTACCTAATTGCTTTGTTGGCTTTTATGTTATGGGGTTTTTTTAGTTTGGCTTTAAAACCTATTGCATATGTACCAGCTTTTGATATTTTGTTTTATAGAATTTCTTTTTCGGGGGTACTTATTATTTTATTTACCTTGTTTTTTAGGAGAAAAATATTTTTAAACGATTTTTCAAACTTTAACCGTTTACCTGTAAAAGAAAAAAAACAGGCACTAACTTTAACCTTAACAGGCGGAGTTTTATTAGGTTTTAATTGGTTTTTGTTTATTTATGTAGTAAATCAAATAAGTGTACAATCGGCATCGTTTGCTTATTTAATTTGCCCTATTATTACTACCTTTTTAGCACATTTTATTTTAAAAGAAAGACTACAAAAAATACAATGGTTTTCGGTTGGCATTAGTTTATTGGGGTGTGTTATTTGTTTTTTAAGTAATGCAAATAATTTAGTGTTTTCAATTATAGTTGCCCTTACATATTCATTATATCTTATTTCTCAACGTAGAAACATTTATTTTGATAAATTTAATAATCTGGTTATTCAAATCATGATTATTTTAATTTGTTCCATACCTTATTACCTTATAAACGGGTTTAGCGTTCCTGAAAAACCATCTTTTTACGTTTATATTTTAATAATTTCGGTATTTTTTACTTTGTTACCACTTTACATGAACTTGTACGCATTAAAAGGCGCACCAGCATCAAACGTTGGGGTTATGCTGTATATAAATCCTTTAATAGCATTTACGCTAGCAATCTTTTATTATAAAGAACACATAAACACTTTACAATTTGTGTCTTATTTCTTAATTTTGCTCTCGGTTTTTATTTTTAACTATCAAATCATATCTAATCTAACGAAGAAATTAATTAAGTAGATGAATCAAATATATTTTGACAATGCAGCTACTACGTCTGTAAGACCAGAGGTTGTAGAAGAAATGGTAAAAATTCTTACAAACGATTTTGGAAATCCATCGTCAACCTACTCAATCGGGCGACATACGAAGGCTTTAATTGAAGCATCGCGTAAAACCATTGCTAAACAATTAAATGTAACTGCAAGTGAAATTATATTTACATCTTGTGGTACAGAAGGGAACAACTGGATTATTCGTTCGTGTGTACGTGATTTAGGTATAAAAAGAATTATTACAACCAAAATGGAACATCATTGCACGTTGTATTCCATTCAAGAAATGGAAAAAGAATACCAAACACAGATTGATTATGTAAATGTTTTACCTAACAGTGAAATTGATTACAACCATTTAGAAGAATTACTACAACAAAATGTACCAACTTTAATTAGTTTAATGCATGTAAATAACGAAATAGGTACTGTTTTAGATTTAAAACGCGTTGCAGATTTATCTCAAAAATATAATGCATTATTTCATTCGGATACCGTTCAATCTGTTGGAAAGGTTGAAATTCCGTTAGATGAAATTGCTATTGATTTTATAGTAGCATCGGCACACAAATTTCATGGACCAAAAGGTGTTGGATTTGTATTTATTCGTAAAAAAAATGTTTTAAAACCACTAATTGTTGGTGGTGAACAGGAAAAAGGAATGCGTGCAGGTACCGAAGCACCACATCAAGTTGTTGGTATGGCAAAAGCTTTAGAGGTATCGTACCAAGAATTGAATGCAGATAGAGAAAAAATCACCAAATTACGTGATTATTGTAAAGCTAAATTAGAAGAAACTTTTGAAGGTGTACAATTTAACGGTAATGGTTCAACTTTCTATAATGTTTTAAATATTCGTTTACCATTTTCACCAGAAAAGGCAGCAATGATGCTTTTTCAGTTAGATATGAAAGGAATTGCTGTTTCACGTGGTAGTGCTTGCCAATCGGGTAGCCAAAAGCCTTCACATGTTTTAGCTGAATTTTTAGATGAAACCGAGCTTAAAAAACCAAGTTTGCGTTTATCATTTGGACATGAAAACACTTTTGAAGAAATTGATTATTTAATTGATGTTTTAAAAGCAATATAAATTAAAAATCCTCAGATTTAATCTGAGGATTTTTTAGTTTTATGAATTACTGTTTAAAAAAGCTTGAATTTGTTTTATTAATTCGTTTAAGTTTTCATCTTTTGGATTAATAGTTTGTGCTTTTTTAAAGTAGTCTAAGGTATTTAAATACACTTGCTTTTTTTCTTGCATTAACTCACTTCGCTTTTTGTCTGATGCTGCAGTGTTAGGTAATGCATTTATTTTATTGGTAACTTCTGCATCTTTTTGTAATTCAATATTACCTAAAGTTTTTAAAGCATCGAAGTTGTTTTTATTAAATGTAAGAATTTTATTTAATAAAATTGCTGCTTTGTCATTTTCACCATTCTTAAGCTTTATAACTGCTAAGTTAAAAAGTAAATTTTCGTTTTCTGGAAAACGTTCAATTCCTTTGGTAGCGTACTCTTCGTATTTATAAATGCGGTTGGTGTTGTAGTAAAGGTATAAAACATTTAATAAGTTGTTAATGTTGTCCTTATCTAATTCATATGCTTTTAACGTGTAGGTTTCGCCTTCGGAATAATTTTCTTTATTCAATAAAATTTGTGATAAACTTGCGTAAATACCAGCTTGAGCATTTTTGCTAGTAATGGTTTCAGGTTTAATATGCGAACCGTTTTTAACAGCTATATCACGCGCTTTTTTATCGGTACCAAACGATTCAACCATATTTGTGGTTTTAGCAGTTGCAACAAAAGTTTCAGTATCGCCATTATAATTTAATTTAATTAGCTCTTTTAATTTTGTTTCTGCGTAATCAAAATCTTTTGCATTAATAGCATCGTTTGCTGCATTATACAAATAAATGGTGTCTGTAGAACTTAGCTCATAAGCTTGTTCAAACAAACGACTTGATTTTTTGTAATTTTTATTTTTGTTGTTTTCAACAGCTTCGTTTACTAATTCGGCCAAAAGCGTATTTTTTACTCCTAATATTTCGGTAGTATATTTTTTACTTTTGGTGTCGTTTTCAAACTTTATTAATTTATTAATTGATTGAATAGCATTTGATCTATTCTCATTAAAATTAACCCCACTTTTTGCTAAATTAATTTCATTTAGTGCTTTATAATAATAATAAGCTGCTTTTTGATCATCGGTTGCTGTGGGTAACATTTTTTCTACAGTTGCTAATAAAGCTGTAGATTCAGTTGTGTTTTTTTTACTAACAAGTTTGTCTAATTCTTTTAACTCATTTTTTTGAGCAAAAGAAGATGAGCATGCTAAAAATAACATGCTCAATACTAATAATTTATTCTTCATTTGTATCTTCTTCGTCTTCTACTATTTCTTCATCTTCTTCAATTTCATCAACAACATCTTCTAAAATGTCGTTCTCATCAACGGCTAATAAATCTTTTTTCAATTCGTCATCCATTTCATTTTCATCGTCTTCATCGCGCATCACTTTCGCAACTGCTGCAATAGAATCGTTCCCTTTAATATTTATTAAACGAACACCTTGCGTGTTACGACCCATAACACGTAAATCAGAAACACGTAAACGAATGGTTAAGCCCGATTTGTTAATAATCATTAAATCATCGTTATCGGTAACTGAATTTATAGAAATTAACGCACCGGTTTTATCGGTAATATTCATTGCTTTAACACCTTTACCACCACGGTTTGTTTCGCGATAAGCATCTAAAGACGAGCGTTTTCCATAACCGTTTTCAGATACAACCAAAATTTCCGACTCTAAATCAGAAACAGTTACTAAACCAATAACTTCATCGTTTTCATCGGCTAATTTTATACCGCGAACACCCGAAGCAGTTCTACCCATTGGTCGAGTCTTTGATTCATCAAAACGAACCATTTTACCATTTTTGGCTGCTACTAATACTTTAGAATTACCATCGGTTAATTTTGCTTCTAATAGTTCGTCGCCTTCTTTAATTGTAATGGCATTGATACCATTTTGGCGCGGACGAGAATATTGTTCTAAAGCTGTTTTTTTAACCTGACCTTGTTTGGTACACATTACAATAAAATGGTTGTTAGTGTATTCTTCATCACGTAAATCTTGTGTACAAATAAACGCTTTTACTTTATCGTCGTTTTCAATATTAATTAAGTTTTGAATAGCACGACCTTTTGCTTGTTTACTTCCTTCAGGAATTTCATAAACACGTAACCAAAAACATTTTCCTTTTTGTGTAAAGAATAACATGTATTGGTGGTTAGTTGCAACATACATGTGCTCTAAGAAATCTTGATCACGTGTACCTGCTGATTTTTGACCAACACCACCTCGATTTTGTGTTTTATATTCGCTTAAAGGGGTACGCTTAATATAACCAGCATGCGAAATGGTAATTACCACTTGTTCATCGGCAATTAAATCTTCAATATTCATTTCCCCTCCAGCATATTCAATATGCGATCTACGTGCATCGCCGTATTTATCGCGAATTTCTGCTAATTCTTCTTTAATTAGGTTCATTCGCAATTCTTTACTTGCTAATAATTCTTGTAAATGCGCAATTAACTTCATAATTTCATCAAATTCTGCACGAAGTTTTTCTTGCTCTAAGCCTGTTAACTGGCGTAAACGCATTTCAACAATAGCACGTGCTTGAATTTCAGATAATGAAAAACGTTGAATTAAACGTTCGCGGGCTTCATCGGCATTTTTAGAACTACGAATAATTTGTATTACCTCATCAATATTGTCCGAAGCAATAATTAAACCTTCTAAAATATGTGCGCGTTCTTGTGCTTTTCTTAATTCGTATTCGGCACGGCGTGTAACTACATCATGGCGATGTTCTACGAAATAATGAATTAAATCTTTTAAATTTAATAATTGCGGGCGGCCATTAACTAAAGCAATATTATTAATACTGAATGATGATTGTAATTGTGTGAATTTATACAACATATTCAACACAATATTAGGTACAGCTTCGCGTTTTAAAACATATACAATACGCATACCTTTACGGTCAGATTCATCGCGAATTGTAGATATACCTTCAATTTTTTTATCATTAACTAATTCAGCCGTTTTTTTAATCATTTCGGCTTTGTTCACTTGGTAAGGAATTTCAGAAACAATGATACATTCTTTACCATCGATTTCTTCGAAATTTGCCTTAGCACGCATAACAACGCGACCGCGACCTGTTTTGTAAGCTTCTTTTACACCTTCGTATCCATAAATAATACCACCTGTAGGAAAATCAGGAGCTTTAATATGCTGCATTAGTTCATCAATCTCTACATCGTTATTATCAATGTAAGCTAATGTACCATTTATAACTTCGGTTAAATTGTGTGGCGCCATATTAGTAGCCATACCAACTGCAATACCCGAAGCACCATTCACTAATAAGGTAGGTATCTTTGTAGGCATTACTTTAGGTTCTTCTAAAGTATCGTCAAAGTTTAATTGAAAATCAACTGTTTCTTTATCAATATCGGCTAAAATTTCCTCCGAAATTTTCTTCATTCTAGCTTCGGTATAACGCATCGCCGCAGGGCTATCACCGTCAACCGATCCAAAGTTTCCTTGTCCATCAACTAATAAATAACGTAAGCTCCACTCTTGTGCCATACGTACCATTGCATCATAAACAGATGAATCGCCGTGAGGATGGTATTTACCTAAAACTTCACCTACAATTCTGGCCGATTTCTTGTGTGCTTTACTTGCTGTTACACCTAATTCGTACATTCCAAAAAGTACACGGCGGTGAACCGGTTTTAATCCATCACGAACATCTGGTAATGCTCTTGAAACAATAACGGACATTGAATAATCAATGTATGCCGATTTCATTTCTTCCTCGATGTTAATAGGAATTAACTTTTCTCCTTCAGAGATCATATTTCGTATTTTTAGTTCAAAAATTAACGTGCTAATATACTATTTTTTTGTTGCTTATCCTAAAATATCATTTGAAATGGAAAGTGTTAATTTTTAGCTGTTGATTTTTAGTGATTTATATTTTTAATTTTGGTTGGTTTAAGTGTAAAATTCATTGTGTGAAATAGTAGTAATGTAACCAATAATTTGTTTAATTTTGTAAGATTTTAAACAATACCCCATTTAAACAATGAATATCGTTATAAAAAATGCAACCATAGTAGATTCTACTTCTGAATTTAACCAAAAACAACTTGATATTAAAATTGAAAACGGTATCATTACCGAAATTTCTGAAAATATAAACGTTGCTAATTTTCAAACTATTTCTTATGAAAATTTACACGTTTCTAGTGGTTGGATGGATGCATCGGTTTCGTTTGGCGATCCAGGATTTGAAGACCGTGAGACAATTGAAAACGGTTTACAAACTGCTGCAAAAAGTGGTTTTACACATATTGCTTATCAACCCAATACGTACCCAGTAATTGATAATCAGGCTACTGTAAGTTTTGTTAAAACAAAGGCTGCAAATAATGCTACTTCGTTACATCCAATAGGTGCTTTTTCAAAAAATCAAGAAGGATTAGATTTAGCTGAAATGTTTGATATGCAAAATGCCGGTGCGGTTGCTTTTGGCGATTATAAAAAAAGTATTACTAATGCTAATTTGTTAAAAATTGGTTTGCAATATGCACAAGATTTTAATGGTTTGGTAATTGCGTTTTGTAACGATGCTACTATAAAAGGTAAAGGTGTGGTGCACGAAGGTATTGTAGCTACACAACTTGGTTTAAAAGGTATTCCGCCTTTAGCCGAAGAAATTGTACTTGCCCGTAATTTGTTTTTATTAGAATATACGGGTGGTAAAATGCATGTTCCAACAATTTCCACAGCACAATCGGTACAAATGATTAAAGAAGCTAAAGCTAAAGGTTTAAATGTTACTTGTAGCGTAGCTGTACATAATTTGGTATTAACAGATGAAGTTTTAAACGATTTTGATACCCGTTTTAAAGTAAATCCTCCTTTACGAGATGCCTTTCATCAACAAGCTTTAATTAATGGGGTTTTAGATGGAACTATTGATTGTATTACAACAGATCATTGTGCAATTGATATTGAGCATAAAAAAATGGAGTTTGATACTGCTAAAGACGGAACAATTGGATTAGAATCGGCTTTTGGTGCGTTGCTATCTAAGTTGCCTTTACAGGTTATTGTTGAAAAATTACAAGCCGCAAAAACAATTTTCTTAAAAGAAATATCTGAAATTAAAGTAGGAGAGAAGGCCGATTTAACTTTATTTAATCCTACCAAAGAATGGAATTTTACTAAAAACGATATTTTATCAAAATCTAAAAATTCTGCATTTTTAAATTATAAAATGAAAGGTTTTGTTTACGGAATTTATAATAACAATAAATTAATGGTTAAGTAATGAAGGTAGAAAATGTTTCAAAAGATGGAAAGTTAGCTGCTATAATTGCGCACTTAACCTTTTTAGGACCTGTAATTGCTTGGTTCATCAATCAGGAAGAAAAAGATAAATTTGGTAGTTTTTATATTAAACAATCGGTTGGAATATTTCTGTTATTTTTATTAATCAGCGCTATTTTACCAATTGTACCAGAATTTATGTTTATGCCTACTTTGATTGGCTTTTACATTTTTATTTTTATTTTATGGATTTATAGTTTCTCGGGAGCTGTTTCTAACGAATACAAATTGATACCGGTAATTGGCGGTTTAATTCAAAAACTATTTACTAAGAAAAAATAATATGCAAACACAATCTTTAACCTATTTAATTCAGGAACCAAAAGTTATTAAAGAAAAAAATCCCTTAATAATTTTAATTCACGGGTACGGTAGCAACGAAGAAGATTTATTTTCGTTTGCAACTGAATTACCAGCTGATAGTTATATTGTATCGGTTCAAGCACCTTTTCAGGTACCTCCTTACGGTTTTGCTTGGTATGCCATAACTTTTGATGCCGATATGAATAAATTTAGTGACGACCAACAAGCAATTGAATCTCGTGATTTATTGGTTGGATTTATTGATGAATTAGCTGTAAAATACCCAATTGATACAGAAAAAGTAAATTTAATTGGTTTTAGTCAAGGAGCTATTTTAAGTTATGCTATAGCAGTTACTTATCCTAAGAAAATAAATAAAGTAGTAGCTTTAAGTGGTTATTTTAACCCAGATATTATGCAACCAAAAACTGATTTAGATGCATACAAGCATTTAAAAATTTTTGCATCGCACGGAACTTTAGATCAGGTTATTCCTGTTGAATGGGCGCGTAAAACAGAACAGTTTTTAAACACATTACAAATAAATGCTCAGTATAAAGAATATCCGGTTGGGCATGGTGTAGCACCTCAAAACTTTTACGATTTAAAAGAATTTCTTACTAAATAATAAAAAAAACGTTTCAAATTTTGAAACGTTTTTTAGTATATCACAGTGTCAATTACTTTAAAAGTGGTTGTTGAATTGTTAGTGTAGTTGTATTTTATTAGTAATTCACCAAGAATACCTTCGCCATAAAAATCTATAATAATCCATTGATGATTAATTACAGACAATTTATTAACTTTTGCAGTTTGTCCATTTTTATCAACAGGCAACAAAGGGTTGCCACCTGTTAGTTGGTTTAAATTACTAAAATCTTGTACAACTTTTGTCATTACTTCTTCTAAAGGTTGTGGCGCAAATTGCTTTTGTGCGTTTTCATTTTTATCTATAGAAAAATATGCAGCTTCGTCGTATAATTTTTTATATATCTCTAACGAATCTTTAACCAAAACAGTATTTAATGCGTTTTTTGTATTTTTTTCTTTAGAACATGCAAAAACCAATAAGCTTAAAAGGGCTATCGATGTAAGTTTTAGTTTCATAATTTAAATTTTCTGTATGTTTATGTTCTTTAAAGAATCTTGTGCTTTTTTTAATTTAATTTCTAAGCGTTCAATTTGCTTGTCTTTAGCTTTTAGTACTTTAGAATCGTTAACAATTAAAAAAATATTTATGATTAACGAGAATAAAAATAAGTATAAATAAATGCGTTTCATTATAAATCTAAAATTAGTTGATCGTAAGCTAAAAACACATTTTCGGGTAACAATTTTTCCACTTCGTCATGAAATCCTAATTGAAAACCAATATGTGTAATATATGCTTTTTTTGGGTTAATTTTTTTAATATGGTACAATGCCTCTTCTAAATTATTATGGGTAGGATGCTCTTGCAAACGCAATGCATTAATCACTAAAACATCTAAATTATGTAAGGCATTATAGGTTTCATCGTTCAAAGTTTTAACATCGGTTAAATAAGCAAAACTGTTAAAACGATATCCTAATATGGGTAAGTTTCCGTGGTTTACAAGCAACGGAGTAACTGTTTTTTTATTAATAGTAAAATTTGTAAACGGTTTAATTTCATGTATTTCAACAGCAGGTGCGCCAGGATATCTGTTTTCGGTTTCAAAAATATAATCAAAGCGTTTTTTTAAACTATTTAAAACCCTTTCTTGTGCAAAAATAGGCATGGCTTTACTTTCCATAAAACAATAAGGTCGTATATCATCTAACCCTGCAGTATGGTCGGCATGTTCATGAGTAAACAGTAAAGCATCTAAAGTGTTGTTGTTTATACGCAACATTTGTTGCCTAAAATCGGGCCCGCAATCAATAGCAATTTTTGTTCCGTCCCAATCAATTAAAACGGCCGATCGCAACCGTTTATCTTTAAAATTGGTACTTAAGCATACAGGACTGTTATTTCCAATAACAGGAATGCCTTGTGATGTGCCGGTACCTAAAAAATAAACTTTCACTACAATCTTTTTTACAAAAATAGCACAATAAAAATGAATTTAGTAATTTTATGCCTAAACAATAAAAATAAATATGGGCAATTTTTTTGCAGAAGATTTAGTGCTTCCTGGTGATAGAGAAACCGAGCATAAACAAGCACTTAGCGATAAAACATTAAAAATAAATTTAAATAAAAATATTTACGGATCATTTGCTGAAATTGGTGCAGGGCAAGAAACAGCGCGTCATTTTTTTAGAGCAGGTGCCGCTTCACGAACCATTGCAAAAGCTATGTCGGCCTACGACAAGCAATTTAGCGATGCCATTTATACTGTAGAACCAGATGGGCGATACGTTACAGAAAGCAGATTACAAAAAATGCTAGATCACGAAGTAAAGCTGCTTGAAGAACG
Organism: Myroides sp. JBRI-B21084; assembly: GCF_030545015.1. Lineage (GTDB taxonomy): Bacteria > Bacteroidota > Bacteroidia > Flavobacteriales > Flavobacteriaceae > Flavobacterium. The sequence continues at coordinate 1,729,156 of NZ_CP120653.1, read as the reverse complement.
TTTAGATGAAAACGAAAACCCAAACCGTTTGTATTTTAGTTATGCAAATACGGTTGCAACTATAGATTTTGCAAAAAAATTTAAAGGACATGGTTGGGTTGGTATCCGTTTTCAGAATGAACCTAAAGGCGCTTTTAACGAAATTATTTTACACATACAGTTTAAAGAAAACGATGTGTTGTTACAACAACGCACCCTTGGTACATTAGGTGTTAACTTAATTTATGGCGCTTTTTATCAATACCACGATCCTAAAAAATTAATTCATCATTTATATGATCATTTAGATAAAGATCAACTTGAAATTGATACCATTAACTTTTCTGGTCCTGCTTTTAAAAATGTAGATAACCGTTTAATGAGTTTGTTTTTGGTTAAGAATGGTATGGCCGATGCTGTTATGTTTGCACCAAACGGTAAAAATATTTTGCCAGCAAATACGTTATTTCGTAAAAATGTATTGTTGTTACGCGGAAGTTTTCGTCCGGTTACCATTGTAAACATCAATATGTATCAAAAATCGTTAAATCAATTTTTAACTAAAAATAACTTATCAATAGATAAAACAGCCGTAATTTTTGAAATTACCTTAAATAATTTATTGGCTTTGGGAGATGTTGATGAGCAAGACTTTTTAGATCGTGCCGAATTACTTTGTGCTTTAGGGCATACTGTAATGATTTCGAACTTTAAAAAATATTTTAAAGCTGTTGATTATATTTGGAATTATTCACAAGAAAAAATTGCTTTAACCATTGGTTTACCTAGCTTAATTGAAATTTTCGACGCTAAGCATTATGCTAATTTAAGTGGCGGTTTGTTTGAAGGTTTAGGCAGATTGTTTAAACATGGTTTAGAAATTTATGTATATCCGTTTTTAAATGAAGACGGCGATATTATTACAAGTGAAAATGTATTGCTGCACGATGACAATTTAAAACCAATTTACAATTACTTTAAAAATCAAAATCAAATAGTTGATATTCTTGGTTTTGAAGAAAAAAACTTACAGATTTTTTCGCATAAAGTACTCCAAAAAATGAAAATTAACGACGATAGTTGGAAAGAAGATGTACCGGAAATTGTTGCCGACATTATTCAAGAAAAACAATTGTTTAATCATATTTAAAATCAAAGGGCTGTTTTGTAAAAATAGCCCTTATTTTTTTTGGGCGTTACCCTTGCAAACAGCTTTAGCTCTAAAAACAAGTAAAAAAAAAAACAAACAGTACTACAAAACATATAGGTAAATAGTCGGGTCGGGCTGTACGCTCATAGCTTTTATCGGCGCTTCCAGTGCCTCAGCCGCCAATAAAAGGCTATCCGCTGCCATCCCTAACGCGGGGCTTGGGTTTTTTAAAGTTGTTTAAGTTTAAAGTTTTGTTTTGCTATACTTCTATTAATAAAGTATCACATAAATTAAAAAATATACCAACCAAACCTACAAGGTTTTTAAAACCTTGTAGGTTTTTTTGTGTAATATTATAAAAGTATAGACTTTTTATATAAACCAGTATTTAACTTTATATTTATTTTTTTTTAACAATATGTTAATTTTTTTAGTATATTTATGCTACAAACAACTAATCTAATATTTTATTATGACAAAATTCTCTAAAATTTTGTGGGGGGGTAATAGCTCTAACCCTTACAGCTTGTACAACCGACAGCGTTTTTAACGAAATGGACGGTGAAAACAACAACTCGCAAACAAGTGTTAACAATAATTAATTATGAAAAAAAATATAACGCGTACTATATCTCTTTTTTTACTGTTAATTACCCACTTAACCAATGCGCAAGTTTTATTTAATGAAAACTTTGATAGTTATCCAACAGGGCATTTAAACACAGATTATACCCAAACCACCCCCGGACATGGGGGGTGGTTGGTATCGCGCTAGCCGAATTTTTTGCTTACTCCAATGATTACTGCCGAGGCAGGTAAAGGCAATGTACTTATAATAACAACTACAAGCACTAAGCAAGAAGGGTTAACTTTTAGGCAAGCGAACGATTTTTTAACTACCCTATGGAACAACCGTACACCAGGTAATAATATTATTAAATTTGAATATGAGTTTTATGGGGAGGGAAGTTTTGTTTTTTATGGTAATTTAATGAATTATTTTGTCACTAAACCCAGTGTAATTAATACAGCTTTTCAGTCGATCCCAAACATATACCACCGCATATTGGGTAATTATTTAGAAAATAGTAGTAGTTATAAAATACATGTTTTAAAAAACTACAATGCTACAACCTTTCCGTACAATACATGGATTAAGGCAGAAATGTTTGTAGATTACAATACTAAAAATGTGTATTTTTACATACCTACATTAAACTTACAAGCAACTGGAACTTTCAACCACAATACTATACCTACTTATATAGATTTTGGTACGGGTAGTTTAGATGCAACATCTGTAGTAAAATAGATAATATTAAAGTTTCGGGTTTAAAAACATTGCCGTCTTATATATTAAGCGTAAACCAGCAATTGGCTACAAAATTTAATTTGTACCCCAACCCAGCAACCAATGTGGTAAATATTACCAATGCAGTTAACATGCAGGTAAACCAAATTACGGTGTACACTTTAGCAGGTAGGCAAGTAAGCACACAAGCGTACAACAACCCAGCAGAAATACATCTAAATGTAGAAAATTTAGCAAGCGGTACGTATCTATTGTATTTACAAACCGCACAAGGTACAGCGGTTAAACAGTTTATAAAAAAGTAAGTTTAAATATATACCAACAAAACTTACAAGGTTTTAAAAACCTTGTAGGTTTTTTATAAAATAGCCAATTAAATTTTATAAAAAGGTTCGTACATTGGTATTTTTTATACTTATAAAAAATACAACAAATAACCTAAAAATGCTCCACCTAAAACAATAAAAGCACTATTAACATTTTTAAAATTAAAAACCACAAATGCGCTTACAATAGCAATTAAAACGGTACGCCAATCAGTAATGGTTTCTTTACCCATTTTAAAACAAACAGCTAAAATTATAGCAACAGATGCTACATTTACAGCATTTAAAAACACTTTAAAAGTTTTTGATTGATCTACTTTTTTTAAAATAAAGTGTATGCCTGCAACAAAAATAAACGAAGGTAAAAAAATAGCTATTGTAGCCCAAAATGCGCCCCAAAAACCATTTAATTGATAACCAATAAAAGTAACCGATGAAAAAACGGGACCTGGTGTAAATTGTCCAACTGCAATGGCATCAATAAGCACCGTTCTACTTAAATACCCTTTAGCAACCAATTCGGTATCTAAAAAAGCAAATAAAACATAACCACTTCCATATAAAATGGCACCTATCTTTAAAAAAGTTAAAAATAACTGATAATTTGTTAAATGAACTTGTGTAAAAGGTAGTAATGCAAAAGGTGCTATACTGTTTAACGACTGATTTTTTATGTTCGAATAAAAATGATAACCCACTGCCAATAAACCAGATGCAAGCATTATGTAAACTTCGTTAACATTTACTAAAGAAGCTATTAAAGCAATAATTCCTATAAAACCTAAGAATTTTGTATTAACAGCTTTTATTGCTAATGTATAAACAGCACCTATAATAATGGCAATTATGGCAGGTTTTATACCATATATAAACGGTAAAATTTCAGGTAATTTTCCAAATTCAAGATATAAATAGGCAAAGCAGCTGGTAATTAAAACAGCTGGTAAAATAAAGCATAACCCCGCAAGTAGTAAACCTTTCCAACCAGCTTTAACATAGCCTATATGTATAGCCATTTCGGTACTATTTGGCCCGGGAATGAGTTGTGTAGCTCCTAATAAATTTAAAAATTGCTGTTCATTTAACCAATTTCGTTTAGTTACAATTTCGGTATGCATCATAGCTATATGAGCTGCTGGTCCGCCAAAGCCTATAACACCTAATTTTAAAAATACACGAATAATTTCTTTTAATGGTACCTTGTTTTCCAAAGCTAAACTATTTATTTATGCATAGTATTTTTTTTGTAGATACAAACTTGCTTTTACTAGTAGTATTAAAACAGGAACTTCGATTAATGGTCCTATAACCCCTACAAAAGCTTGTTGAGAATGTAAACCAAAAACCGAAATGGCAACAGCAATTGCTAATTCAAAATTGTTACCTGTAGCTGTAAATGCAATGGCAGCATTTTTTGAATAAGGTACATTTAGCCATTTGTTAATGAAAAAACTAACAAAAAACATTACAATAAAATAAATTACTAATGGTATGGCAATTTGTAAAACATCAAAAGGTAATTGCAGAATTGTATCGCCTTTTAAACTAAACATAAATACAATGGTAAAAAGCAAAGCATACAAGGTGATAGGTGCTATTTTAGGAATATATTTTCTATTATACCATTCTATACCTTTAAATTTTACTAAATAATACCTACTTAAAAAGCCTGCAATAAATGGAATTCCTAAGTAAATAAAAACACTTTTAGTAACATCTTGCATTGATACATTTACGTTAAAATTTGCCAATCCTAATTTATGTGGTAAATAATTTATAAATAACCATACCAAAAAACTGTACGTAAATACCTGAAAAATACTATTTAAAGCTACTAATAAAGCAGCATATTCCCGATTTCCTTTAGCTAAATCGTTCCAAACAACTACCATAGCAATGCATCGTGCTAAGCCTATTAAAATTAAACCTGACATGTAACCTGGTTGGTTTTTTAAAAACAAAATTGCCAGTACAAACATTAAAACCGTACCTACTATCCAATTTAAAAATAATGATATTCCTATAACTTTTTTATCTTTAAAAACGTGTGGCAGTAAACTATAATCTACTTTTGCTAATGGTGGATACATCATTAAAATTAAGCCGATTGCTAATGGAATGTTGGTTGTACCCACCGAAAAAGTATTTGTTATATTTGAAATACTTGGAAAAAAATGACCTATACTTATTCCTACAATCATAGCAAGGAATATCCAAAGCGTTAAAAACCTGTCGATAAATTTTAATTTTGGTTGCATTATTTATAATTTAATTTTAGAAAAAACATAAAACATTTCGGTAGCAATTTGTAAACTAGTAGTTGTATAAGCATTTGCAGCATTTTGTAATTCATCAAATACTTTAGGATCTTGATATGTAATTGCAATTCGCTTTTCTGCACCAGCAACAAAAGGGCAACCACCATCGGCTTCAGAGCACGTCATAACTGCAGCAAAATTACTTTTTGGGTTAAATTCGTGGTTGTATTTTTTAGAAAACCCAATAATAGGCATGCAATTTTCATTAAACTTTAATGCATAAATAGGGTTGGTGCTATTATTTAATAAATTAACAGTGAAACCTTGATTTTGTAAGACTTCAATAACAGTTTTATAAAGTGCAGTTTCTTCGGTTCCGCCAGAAAAACAATTTACATTTGGAATTTTAAAATGTACTGATGCAACTTGAGCCCAAATTTGAGCTAAATGACTGCGACGCGAATTATGTGTACAAATAAAATTTAAGTTAATAATTTGGTTGTTAGTTACCTTATTTTGTACAAAATCTATCAAAGGTTGTAACACGTTTATGCGTTCGGCTGAAAGCAAATCAGTATTTAATGCTTTAATAGTTTCTTTAAGTTGTTGATTCATTTTTAAAATTTAAGATTTTTTAAAAGTGCTAAAAACAAAATTTTGGATGGTGTTAAAAGGTGTTTCGTGGTTGGTTGTTAAACTGTTTATTTGAGTAAACTGAGAACTAAAAACATTGAAAAGCGATTTTTCATTGTACTGCTTAATGTTGATACCACTACACTTTGTAGGACCTTCTTCTGAAAAAGTTCCTATAATTAAAAAACCATTTGTGTTGAGGTTATTTTGAACAGTATTTTTATAATTTTCGATATCAGTTTCGTTTGTTAAAAAATGAAAAGCAGCTCGGTCATGCCAAATATCATAAGTTTCAGTTGGATTAAAATTTGCAGCATCGGCAACAATCCAATTTACTAAATCTGCTTTTTTTCCTAAACGTTTTTTTGCTTTTTCAATTGCAGTTTCCGAAATATCTAAAACCGTAATATTTGTATAGCCCAATTCTAGTAAATAATCAACTAAAAAACCATCGCCACCACCAACATCAATAATTTTTGATGTTTTTGGTACATTACAATTTTCTATTAATTGTAATGATGTTTCAGGTTTTTTTTGGTACCAACTTACTTCTGTAATTTGTTTCGTGTTATACACATTTTCCCAGTGGGCTTTTTTGTTAAATTTTTCCATTATATATTTTTTTAACAACAACCGCTACCAGGAGTGCAAGTGTTGTTTTGGTTAGTATTTAAATCTTTTAAACTTATTTTTTGTTTTGGTGAACCATCTACACCACATGCATCTGGAGCCAAGCAGGCAGTGGTTGTATTTTTTAAAACGAAGTGATTGCCGTTAAAAGCTAAATCAAATTTACCAATAGTTTCACTTTGATATTCTACTTCAATTTCTGCGTCAACAATATTTAATTTATCTTCAGATAATTTAATAATATCCATCATTTTTGATGCAGTTAAGCGATGTGAAAAATCATTTGCATGCCATAATTGAAAATTTACAGTAATTTCATTTCGAATTACTCCACCGCAATCAATAAAGTGTTTTGTAATTTGACCCACTTCTGTAACGTGAAAATGAGAAGGTACTAAAGTGCCATTTTCTAATTCAAAAGTAATTTCCTTTAGATTTTCTATTAGTTTTTTAAATTCTGATAATTTCATTTTTATAATTTATTTTATTAACAACATTTATTATTTTTTACACCTTTAATAATTGAAGAAAAATAGGAGTTAAGCATTTCAATAGTTTTTTCGTTAATGCAATAACAAATTGCATTTCCTTCAACAGTCCCTTTAATTAAGTCTGCGTTTTTAAGTTCTTTTAAATGTTGCGAAACCGTTGGTTGTGCCAAAGGCAATTCATTTACAATATCTCCACAGATACATTCATTAACTTTTAATAAATATTCTAAAATAGCTATACGGGCTGGGTGGCCTAATGCTTTAGCAATAATTGCTATTTGGTTTTGCTCATTTGTAAAATGATCTGTTTTTGTTGCTCCCATTTATTAACCTATTTAATATTGCAATATTACGATATAAATTTATATAAATTATTTTTGATGTGTTATTTTAATGTTATTTTAAAACGAAAAATTATAGTTTTATAAGTACACCTTTACGTTTTACAATGTTTTTATAATCCCATTGAATAATTTCAGATTTTTTTAACCATCGTTCCAATTCATTAACATCTATTTCTGTTGCATTGTTAAAAAAAATGGAAGCATCCTTAAATTTTTGACCTCTTACAATAAGTGCGTCTTCATCAAAATCGGCACCACTCCAAAACATAAGTCTAATACCTTTTTTTTGTTTGCTGTAGCCTATAATTGGGTTGTCGTTAATGAACCAAACTGGGTGCGCGTGCCAAATTTTTGAGGTTGCATTTGATAAGTTTTTCGATATTTGATATTTTAGAACCTCACAAACTTGTTGATGTTCATTTGATTGCGAAATGTTATATTTATCTATATCAGTCATTTTTTAAAAATTAAGTTACTTTTTATACGAACCGCATTTTACTAAATATTTTGCGTAATAAGTATCGTTTAAATTAGAAATTATTACTCCTTTTGACGAAGATGCGTGTACAAATTTGTTATTTTGTAAATAAATGCCCACGTGATTTATAGTGCCAGAATTTCCTATCGAGAAAAATACTAAATCACCTTCATTTAGTTCATTTGTGTATTTACGTTTAATATTTAGGGCTATATCTCTTGAAATTCTTGGCAACTGAATTTTATAAATTTCATTGTATAAAACGTTTGTAAAACCCGAACAATCAATTCCGTTTTTAGAATTTCCCCCAAATTTATAAGGGGTACCGTACCAGTTTATTATAAAATTATATAATTCTTTATTTTTTAAACTTTTCTCATTCACATCAAGCAAAATTGCAATATCAGTTGTATTTTTAGGTATAGTTATTATGGTTTTGCTTTCATTTGTTTTGTTTGAATCGGTCCAATTTTTTTTTGATTTACATGAAACAATTAACAAAGCAAAGCAACAAAATAGCGTATATTTTAGAATGAAAAAAACCGGAAAATTCCGGTTTTGTATATTATGCATCATTTTTGTTGATGTTTTTTAGTTGAACTAATTTATCCTTCCAAAGTTTTAATTCATCTTTATGGCGGTCAATATTTTTATTAATTTCTTTAATTAAAGGATTATCTGCTTTTGCATTAGAAATAAATTGAATATTGTTTTCTAGCTGAAAAATTTCTGATTGAATTTCTTCTATCTTTTTTTGTACAAATATTGTTTCGTTTTGTAAACGTCTGCTGTCATTATTTTCAATAAACTGTTCAATTTTATTATTGAACTTCACCAATTCAGCTTCTTTTTTAGACATGCTTAATTTATCAAATAAAGCATCTAAAATTTTATTGAATTTACCTTCAATATGTCTACGTGTTTGTGGTACAACACCCATGTTTTTCCAGTTTTCAATATGTACTTTAATACTGTCTAAATCGGTTTTGTGTTCACCTGTTAACTGAAATTCTCTTAACTGATCAAGATAATCTTTTTTCTTGTTAAAATTTTCCATTTCAGCTTCAATTTCTTTGTTTCGTTCTGCATGTAAACGATCAAAGTACGCGTTGCAAATTTGTTTAAACTCTTTCCACAAACTATCCGAAAATTTTCTTGGTACATGCCCAATATGTTTCCAATCTTCTTGAATTTGTTTCATTAAAGGCGTAACAGTGTTAAAGTCGTCGCTATCTTTTAATGATTTTGCTTGGTCAATTAACGCTTGCTTTTTAGTTAAATTATCATGTTGTTCTTTTTTAATGTCTTTATAAAAATTATTTTTCAACACATTAAAATTACGGGTACTATTTTTAAAAGTATTCCAAATTTCATCACTAATTTCTGCAGGTACACGACCAATGTTAAAGAATTTTGTTCTTAATTCCTCAATTTCTTTAATAGCGTTTTGCCAATCGTTATGTGAGTTAAATTCTTTGGTAGCAACTTGATTAATTTTAGCAATTACTTCGTTTTTCTGAGCTAAATTATGTTCCTCACGTTCGCGAATTTCATTTTGTAACATTTCGCGTTTGTTGTGTAATTCTTTGGTAATGTTACTAAAAGTTTGCCAAATTTCCTCGCGGTATTCTTTAGCAACAGGTCCAATTTCTTCTTTCCAAACACGGTGTAACGTTTGTAATTCTCTAAACGCTTTTCTAATATCTTTTTCGTTAATTAAAGTAGAAGCACGTTCAATTAGTTTTTGTTTTTGTTCTAAATTATTTTTAAAGTCTAAATCACGCGCTTCACGGTCCATGTGTAACTGGTCGTAAAAACGTTCTAAATGAAAATGAAACGTATTCCAAACATGGTTATAATTGTCTTTTGGAATAGAACCAGCATTTCTCCAGCGTTCACGTAATTGATTAATATCTTTTAAAGCGGTATTAAAATTATTGGTATTTTCAACTAAGTCTTTTAGCTCATCGATAATTTTATTACGCTCAACTAAATTTTTCTTTAATTGATCTTGAATTGATTTAAAGTGATTGTTTCGTTGATCACGAAAATCGTTATATAGTGTATCGAATTGATTTTTTGCAGGTAAATCATATTGAAAATCAGATGCAAAAGCTTCAGGGTTTTCTTCTAAAAAAACTTTGCGTTTTTCGTCAATCAATTCATGATATTTATGTAAAAAGCTGCGTTTTATACCTTCAACATGTTCACGTATTGCAGTTATTTTTTCATTTTTAATTAAATGTTGTAATTGGTCGTTTAGTTCTTCTAAAGATAAAGCGTCATAATCTAAAAGCGGAATGGTGTGGCTTTCGTTAATTGACGTAGTTTCGCTGTCTTCTGCATTTGTTGAATTGATAGCATCTACAATTGTATGTGCTTCATTTTCAGTAGTAATTCCATCTGCTTGTGGCAGGTTATCATTCTTTTCTTCTAACATCATTTTAATGTTTAAGTTTAACAATTAATTTTTGAAAGATAATTAAATATTTGAAAAAAACAAATAGTTTTTAATAAAACTATAAGTTATTCCATATTTTCCAAGCTTCTTCGGCTTGAATTTCTAACATTTCAAGTCCGTTTTTAATAGCAGCATCATTATTTTTACATTTTTTTAGAAACAAACTTTCTGTAGGATTGTAAACTAAATCATATGCCAAATGCTTATTGGTTATATATTCGTACTTTATATTAGGAGCAGTATCTATATTTGGAAAAGTGCCTAATGGAGTACAATTTATAATGATATTATTTTGTTGAATAATTTCCTTTGTTAAGTTTTCGTAAGTATAATCGGCAGCAAACCTAGAAACAGTTTTATGGCTAATTTGTAGTTGATTTAAAGCGTATTTTATGGCTTTTGATGCGCCACCAGTACCTAAAATTAAAGCCGAAGTATGATGTGATTTTAACATAGGTTGTATTGATTTTATAAAGCCTATCCAATCAGTATTAAAACCTTTTTTTATTCCATTTACAATTTGAATGGTGTTTACAGCGCCTATATTACTTGCATGTATATCTAATGCATCTAAATAAGGTATTATGGTTTCTTTAAAAGGTATTGTTACGTTAAAACCATGATTGTTTTTATTAAATAAATGATTTAATTCTGATAAGTTATCTATATCAAAATTAACGTATTGTATATTTTTAATTCCTTTTGTTAAAAATTTATTATTAAAGTAATTTCTTGAAAAAGAATAGCTAATATTTTTGCCAATTAAACCGTATGTTTTCATAAAAAAAATCGTTAGAAACTAACGATTAATGCTTATTAAAATTTTTAATATATGTTTGTACTTTTTTGTTTTCCCAAACCATAGGGAAAAGTTCTTTTAAAAGTGTGTGGTTTTTATAATTTAAAGCTAATGCATTTGTTAAGTGGTACAAAGCTTTTTCAATTTCATTTGTTAAAGTATATAAACCTGCTAAACGGTATTCAATTTCGTTTTCATCATTAAAAATTTCAGTTGCTTTTAGTAACTTTTCAATTGCAGTTGTATTACTGTTTAATGCTACTAGAACATCGCTCCAAAATAACCATGTATCTAACAAAGTATCGCCGTGATCTATTGCTTTTCTAAAACCAAGTTCAGCTTCTTCATAAAACTGCAAATCTTTGTTAATAATGGCATATCTTCTCCAATACAAATAATTGTGTTCTTCTATGCTAAGTGCTTTATTAACAAATTGAAGAGCTTTTTTAAAATCGTTCTTTTTTAAGTATAAATCAGCAATTGCAACCCACGATTTGTCCATTAAAGGATCTTCGTGAACCGATTTTAAATAATATTTTAAAGCTTTATCTAAATTTTTTAAATTTTCATAACACCATCCAATTTTTCTATATACGTAAGAAGATGGATCTTCAATTTGTAATACTTCTTTGTAGCAATTTATGGCTTGTTGAAACATTTTAAGTTTTTCATAAGCTTTGCCTTTTTCAATATATGCTCCTGTAAATTTTTCATCGATAATACTAGCAAAATCATAAGCTTCAATTGCTTTTCGATAATCTTTTATGTTGAAAAACTGTCTACCTAATTGGTGCCAAGCAACTTCAGAATAGGGGTTATGATCTATAAATTCTTCTAAAAACTGAATAGCATCGGTATGGTTATCTAAAAAATCATAACAATAAACTACATTATATAAAGCTGTTTGATCTTCTTCATCGTGCTCTAAACACTTAATAAATGCGTCTTTTGCAAGTGAAACTTCATCAATATATAAATATTCCATGCCTAAAAGTGAATAAACATCGGCAAAATCTTCGGTATATTGCAAGGCAATGTTTAAACATTCTATTGCTTTATGGTGTTTGTTTTGTTTAGAATAAATAGCAGCACGTTGTATGTAAACTTCATCGTTTCTTGGATCAATTGCCTGAATTTCGTTGAGTAACTTTTCTGCTTTTTCTAATTTATCTTCAAAAACCAATAGTTCTACCTGAACTAATTTTAGTCCAACAGAATTTGGGTGCTGCTCTAAGCCCAATTTTAATGCTTTTTTAGATAGGTTTAATTTACCTGAATCTAAATAATGCAGTATAATGTTTTCAAATTCTTCAGAATCGAAAAAACAAATTTTGTTTGTTTTAAGCATATTCTCGAATTTTGAAATTGACATTTTAAAAAATTCTTCTTCGTCGTTTGTAAACATGGTCGACTATTGTTTTTTTTAAATATAATTTTTTTTAAAAGGCTAAAGGCTTCAAAAAGAACTATATTATTAACATATTAATTAACAAAGTTCGGCTTGAACTTCGTTTAAAGCTTCAATTAAAATAGCACATCCTTCTTTAATTTCATCTTCTGAAATGGTTAAAGGTGGGGTAATGCGTATTGCTTTTCCTTCAAACATCAACCAAAATAATACCAAACCTTTATCTTTACACTTTAAAATTACATTATTTGTGATTTCTTCAGATGGTGTCATTGGTGCAAGCATTAAACCTTTGCCATGAATTTCGGTAATTAGCGGATGTTTTAACAATGTGCGAAACAATTGTTCTTTGACTAATGTTTGTTGCATTAAGTCGGTTTCAATTAATTCTTGTAAAGTTGCTAACGATGCAGCTGCAATTACAGGATGGCCACCAAATGTTGTTATGTGCCCACACTTTGGATCGTTAGCTAATAAATCCATTAATTTTTCGTTAGCTGTTAATGCACCAACGGGCATACCGCCACCCATACCTTTACCCATTACTAAAATATCGGGTACAATATTGTAATTTTGAAAGCCAAATAATTTACCTGTTCTGCCAAATCCAGGTTGAATTTCGTCTAAAATTAAAAGAGTTCCAGTTTGGTTGCAACGATTGCGAACTTTTTCTAAATAATTGTTTTGCGGGGTTATAAACCCAGCACTTCCTTGAATTGTTTCTAAAATTACAGCAGCGGTTTGTGTGGTAATTTGTTGTAAATCAGCTTCGTTGTTAAAAGTAATAAAAGTTACATTTGGCAAAAGAGGTCTAAAAGCACGTTTACGTTCTTCGTTACCCAAAATACTCATAGAACCTTGTGTGTTGCCATGATAAGCATTGTGGCACGATATAATTTGAGTTCTGCCTGTAGCACGTTTTGCTAATTTTAAAGCAGCTTCAACTGCTTCGGTACCCGAATTAACCAAATACGTTTTGTTTAAACTTGTAGGTAATTGTGCAGCTAACAGTTTACAAAAATCTACAGCTGGTTTTTGTATATATTCGCCATAAACCATTACATGTAAATATTTATCAAGTTGTTGCTTAATAGCATTAACTACACGAGGATGTTGATGACCCAACGTACAAGCTGAAACGCCAGCAACAAAATCTAAATGTTTTTTTCCATCTGTTGTATAAATGTAGCTGCCTTTGGCGTATTCAATTTCTAAAGCTAAAGGGTGAAATGTTGTTTGAGCTTGGTATTTAAAAAAATCTGCTTTCATTTATTCCTCTCGTTTTTTTATAATATTTGGAGCTTTAGTTTTGCGCTGAAAATTTAAGGTTTTGTCTTGAATTTCCATTGGTTTTGTATTAGTTCTACTATTTTTTTTAGAATCAATTTGCGCGTCTGAATCTTTTTTTAATTCTTCTTCGCTAAAAAGATCGTCAACTGCATACATTCTTTCATCGCCCCGCCATTTAAAACCTGCTAATTTTCGTGCATTTTCTGGAAATTGTTCGGGTGGGTAGGTGGTTCCTTCTGCATTAATCATTCGGGTTGCAGTTGTAATTTTATTGTCTTCTAATTCTAAAACAATTTTACTACAAATACCTTTATCAATTCCTTTTAAAACTTGTTCATCGTACACATAATAAATCATTTCGGCGTTTTGTACCAAATCTATTTTTCTAATTTTATCGTCAATAAATTTTCCATATAAATTAATTCCTTTTGCTTGATTGAAGCCGCTGCCTAAAGTATCTTTTTGTATGACAAATGCATTATTTAACACTTTTAACGAATCTAATTTTTCGGTTTGTACATTGTTTATTAAATGGATTACATCACCGGTTAATTGACTTTCGCCATTAAAAACTACAGGTTTACGAATTAATTGTAACAAGCCTATTTTTTGGTTATAATGTAAAGAATCGGCCTTACCACTCATATCTGGGGTTCTATAAATACGTGCATTAGGATAACCTTTTATTACACGTTGCTTATCAGGGCCAACTATTTGTAAATTTTTAGCGTGAAAATAAGTGGTGTCTTTTGGTGTATAATACGTAATTAATGGTTTTTTTGTGAGATAAATTGAATCGTTTGCGCGGAAAAGTTCGGCAAAATGACTAGTTGCAACGGTATTATTTATGGTATCAATTACTTTTACGTTGTTAATGCCTTTTGCATACGATTTTTTTTCGTCGTAATACATTTCATCGGCTTCAATGCGTTTGTTGTTATATAAAATAAACGATTTGTTAATTAATTTTCCTTCGTTTAAACGGGTGTCGTAAAAGCCATTTTCGGTATAAATATGGTTTCCTTTATTATCAATTGTTGATGGACCAAATAAGTACGCGTGACCAGAATCTTCGTAATAATCTAAATGATTTGATTTTACTACATTTTCAGGATTGGTGATTACTACTTGTGTTCTAAATTCATACTTTAATTCACGGGTGTAATATTTTCCGCTTTTAGATTTTAAAGTGTTTAATTTATTTGTAATTGTTGCGCCATCGTTATAATAGGCTATGCCTGTGTTTCTATCAAAATATACTTTTTCTGATTTTAAAGAAGAATCGGGCGATGTCATAATTACATTACCTGATGCATACGCAATTTTTTGCATACCGTTGTATTCGGCATATTTGCTTTGCATTTGTAAAGTATCGTCTTGAACTAATTGAACATTACCAAAAAGTTTTATATAGTTTTCTTTTTCAAATAAATATGCTTTGTTGCAGTAAATGTACATACTGTCATGTTGTGCTTGTACATTACCAATTAAAATTTTAGCACCCGGAATTTCCAGTTCGTTAATTTCAGTGAAATCGGCGTGTATTAATTTTATTAGTTTACCGTTGGCGTTTGTAGTTTGTGCGTTTATTGAACTACTACAAAACAGTATAAAAAGCAGTTTTAATAAAATGTTTTTCAATTGAAATATTTTTTTTCAAAATTAATGAATTTAACTAATAACTTCATTAATCTTTTGTTAATGCATTTAATTAAATTGGATAATTTATTAAAATAAAAACACTTGCAATAGTTTTTGCAAGTGTTTTAAAAGTATATTTTTAATTATATTATTTTATAATTGTTTGCTTACGGTCAGGACCAACAGAAACAACTTTTATAGGCACACCTACATATTCTTCAATAAAAGTAATGTATTCTTTTAATTCTTCAGGTAATTCATTATAAGTTGTTAAACCAGTTAAATCTTGTTTCCAACCTTTTTTCTGTACATATACTGGTTGTACGTTTTCAGCTTCAATATTATAAGGCAAATGGTCTATTTCTTCGCCTTTATAAGTATATGCTGTACAAATGTTTAAAGTGTCAAACCCAGATAAAACATCGCCTTTCATCATGTATAATGCGGTTACCCCGTTTACTTCAACTGCATATTTTAAAGCAACCAAATCTAACCAACCACAACGACGAGCACGCCCAGTTACCGATCCAAATTCGTTTCCAACTTTTGCCATTGTTTCACCTATAGTATCAAACAATTCTGTAGGAAAAGGACCTGATCCAACGCGTGTTGTATAAGCTTTAAAAATTCCAAAAACATCTTTAACTCTGTTAGGTGCAATACCTAAACCTGTACATGCGCCTGCAGCAGTTGTGTTTGAAGATGTTACAAATGGATATGTTCCAAAATCGATATCTAATAATGAACCTTGTGCACCTTCAGCTAAAATTGATTTTCCGTCTTTTAAAGCTTTGTTTAAATAGAATTCAGAATCAATAAAAGTTAATTTTTTTAATTCGTTAACCGCAGCAAAGAATTCTTCTTCCATTTCGGCTAAATTGTATTGTAAATCCACATTGTAAAAATTAATCATTTCAATGTGTTTTTCAGCCAAAGCGTTGTATCTTTCTTTAAAATCTGCTAATTCAATATCGCCTACACGTAAACCATTTCTACCAGTTTTGTCCATATAAGTTGGTCCAATACCTTTTAAGGTAGATCCAATTTTAGCTTTACCTTTTGAAGCTTCAGAAGCAGCGTCTAATAAACGGTGTGTAGGTAAAATTAAATGAGCTTTTCTTGAAATTAATAAACGTGCTTGTACATCAATATCAAATTTTTGTAAACCTTCAATTTCTTTTTGAAAAACTACCGGATCCATAACTACACCGTTTCCGATAATATTGATTGAATTTTTATGGAAAATACCAGAAGGAATGGTTCTTAATACGTGTTTAATGCCATCAAATTCTAAAGTATGCCCTGCGTTAGGCCCACCTTGAAAACGTGCGATTATATCGTATTTAGAAGTAAGTACGTCTACAATTTTTCCTTTTCCTTCGTCTCCCCATTGAAGGCCAAGTAACAAATCTACTGTCATGATGTTTGCTGTGTTAGTCTGTTTTTAATTATTTGTTGTGTTGTTATTGTTTTCTTTTGTACCGTAAAAGTATAAAGAGTGATTTTGAATTTTTATGTTAAAGATTTCTTCAATTGTTTGTTTAATGCTTTGTATTCTAGGATCACAAAATTCAATTACTTCACCGGTATCGGTTAAAATAATATGATCGTGTTGTTTATCAAAATACGATTTTTCGTAATGAGATTGGTTTTGACCAAACTGATGACGACGAACTAAACCACATTCTAACAACAATTCTATCGTATTGTAAAGTGTTGCTCTACTTACACGATAGTTTTTGTTTTTCATTTTAATATACAGCGATTCTATATCGAAGTGTTCCTCGCTTTCGTATATTTCTTGAAGAATAGCATAGCGTTCAGGGGTTTTACGATGCCCTTTTTCCTCTAAATATTTAGTGAAAACGCTTTTTACAATTTCTTGATTTTTATTTTCTTCCATGGTTTACTTTAACAGCACAAATATAATTGTTTATTACCGAATACTAAAAATTTAATATTTAAAATTAAATACTTCCTGTTATTCGGGTAATTTTTTCAACACCATCTATGTTCTGAATATTCTCTATTAACTTGTTTAAAACGTTTTTATTTGGTACAATTACAGTTATTTGACCTGTGAAAATGCCGGCATTTGAACTTAACGATATACTTTGAATGTTTACATTCATTTGGTTAGATATAACTCGGGTTAGTTCGTTTGTTAGTCCTAAACCATCAATTCCCTTAATCATTAAAGATGCATTAAACTCTTGAGCCGAAGAATCGATCCATTTTGCTTGTAAAATTCTATAAGCGTAGTTCAAACGCATGCTTAAAGCATTTGGACAATCAATTTTATGTACTTTAATACCTTCGTTAATGGTAACAAAACCAAAAACTTGATCACCTGGTATTGGGTTGCAACAGTTTGCAAGTTTATAATCTAGTTTTTCATCGTCTTTTCCAAAAACAATTAAATCTAGCTTATTGTCAGATTTTATTTCAACAGATTCTTTTCTAATTGATTTTTTAAAGAAATTTAAAAAGGCATTGCTGTTTTTATAGCTTGCAAATTCTTTTAACAAATGGTTTTCTATTTTACCAGTACCTACCTTATAAAATAAATCTTGACTTGTTTTTAACTTAAAATAAGTAACTAATTCATTAATTATTTTCTCGTCGATATTTATTTTTAAATGTTTTAATTTACGTGCTAAAATTTCTCTACCTTCATCAGAAAGTTGTTTTACATCTTCATTTAATGCGTTTTTAATTTTGTTTTTAGCACGAGCTGTAGTTACAAACTCAAGCCAATGAATACTTGGTTTTTGGTTAGTTGAAGTAATAATTTCAACCTGATCACCCGAATTTAATTCGTAATTTAAAGGTACAAGTTTACCATTAACTTTTGTTCCGCGGGTTTTAATACCTATGTCGGTATGTATGCTAAAAGCAAAATCTAGGGCAGTAGCGCCTTTAGGTAACGATTTTATTTCGCCTTTTGGTGTAAAAATGTAAATTTCTTTTGCATAAAGGTTTAGTTTAAAATCTTCAACAAAATCTACAGCGTTAGCTTCAGAATTTTCTAAAGCTTCTTTTAATAAATTAAGCCATTTATCTAAACTGTTTTCTTCGGTAACGCCTTGTTTGTATTTATAATGTGCAGCGTATCCTTTTTCTGCAATTTCATCCATTCGTTCACTGCGAATTTGCACTTCAACCCAACGACCTTTTGGCCCCATAACGGTAATGTGCAATGCTTCGTATCCTGTTGATTTTGGCGATGAAATCCAATCGCGCAAACGACTAGGCGATGGACGGTAATGATCGGTAACGATAGAATATATTTTCCAAGCTACGAATTTTTCATCGGCAGGTGCTGATTTATAAATTATTCTAATGGCAAATTTATCGTACACCTGATCAAACGAAACAACTTGCGCTTTCATTTTTCTACGGATTGAGTATACCGATTTTGGTCTTCCTTTTATTGTAAAAGCAAGATCTTCTTTTTCTAAAGCTTCGTTTAAAACGCTAGTAATACTTTTAATATAAGCGGTTTGTTCTTCGTGGCTTTCTTTTGTTTTACTTAAAATATCGTTATAAACTTCAGGTTCGGTATATTTTAAACCTAAATCTTCAAGTTTTGTTTTAATATTAAACAAACCTAAACGGTGTGCAAGCGGTGCGTAAATATATAAGGTTTCCGACGCAATTTTTGCTTGTTTATGCGGTACCATAGACTCCATAGTTTGCATATTGTGTAAGCGGTCGGCAATTTTTATAAGAATTACGCGTACGTCATCGTTTAACGTAAGTAACATTTTACGATAGTTTTCGGCTTGTAACGATATATCTGGATCGGGCTCCATTCTTGATATTTTTGTTAAACCTTCAACAATTTTAGCAATTCTTGGGTTAAACATTCTTTCAATATCTTCAACCGTTATATCGGTATCTTCAACAACATCGTGCATTAATGCAGCAGCAATTGAAGTTGGTCCTAAACCAATTTCCCCTGCTACAATTTTTGCAACAGCAATAGGGTGGAAGATGTAAGCTTCGCCAGATTTTCTTCTTTGATCTTTATGTGCTTCTACAGCAACATCGAAAGCTTTGCGAATTAATTTTTTATCTTCTTCATTAAGTGTTTGATAACTAATGCTTAAAAGTTCTTTATACTCGCGTGCAATTTCTTTGTTTTCTTTTTCAATTTGTTCTTGTGTCATAAAACGCCCATTTTCTTGACTAAATATATAAAATTTCTGTTAATATGTTGCTATATATAATGCAAAAAAAGGAGCATCGCTCCTTTTTTTTTATTAAGAATTATATTTTTTTAGAAAGTATAGAAAACACCTGCTGAATATTGTGCATGTGCTCCTTGACCGTCTGTTGATATGTTGTGACGTCCCATTGCTTCAACGTTTATACCAAAACGACGGTATAGTTTATCATGGTGGTAACGTGAACTTTTAGTTGCAGGAATATCAGCAATCCAAAAATTAATTCCTCCACCAATACCAGCTGTGGTTAAATCGGTTTGGTTTAAACGTAAATGTCCTAAACTAGCTTTAATATAAGGATCAGCAACAGGAATATTAAATAAACCTCCTAAACTGTAAGCAAATGCTCCGTTTAATGATGCAATCTTAATTTTTTCATTTACAATTTCAGCATTCATAGAATTGCCTGGTTCCATTTCGTTCATAGAGTAATCTGCTTCAAAAGAAAGATTAGGCAAAAATTCATAACCTAGCATTACTTTTACAGGAGCACCACCAGATATCATGCTTGCACCTTCGGGTACGTTGGAATGGTCAAAGTTAAAATCCATCATATTATAGCTTGCACCAACTTTCCATTTGTAATCTTTAACGTATCGCTCATATTTATATACAACCTGAGCTTGAGCTGAATAGCCAAATAAGCCTAATGCAAATAATGCTGTTAATATATTTTTTTTCATAAAGTCTAAAATTTTTATAAATATAATTAAAATTTTAAATATTTACAGATTTTGTTCATTTCTTTGTCTTTTTGCTTCAAAAATTAATACAGCCGCTGCAACCGATACATTCATTGAATCTATTTGACCTTCCATTGGAATAATAATGTTGTTTTTTGCGTTAGTACGCCACAAGTCTGTTAATCCGGTGGCTTCGGTGCCAACTGCAATAGCTGCACCGTTTTTATAATCTATGCTAAAATAGGGTACGGCTTCTTGTAAAATTGCACTGTATATTGCAATGTTTTTTTCATTTAAAAAAGAAATAATCTCTTGTGTTGTACCTGTCGCTATTTGATTTGTAAATAAAGCACCTACGCTTGATCGTACAATATTAGAGTTGTATAAATCTGTTTTTGGATTTGCAATAATTACAGCATCAATTCTTGCAGCGTCTGCAGTTCTTAGTACTGCGCCTATATTTCCAGGTTTTTCAAGCGATTCTAAAACAACAATTAATGGATTTTTAGGCAATTTTAAATTTTCTAAATCATGTAATTTTGTTTTTGCAATGGCTATAATTCCTTCTGTACTATCGCGATATGCAATTTTTTTATATACATCTTTAGATATTTCTACAAAAGTTGTTTCGCTGTTTAATTGTTGTTTAAAAGCACCAAATTCTAATTCATTAAATAATTCAAAACAAATTAAAACATCGGTTATTACAAAGTTGTTTTTAACTGCTATTTCTATTTCACGTTTTCCTTCAATAACAAAAAGTGCTGCCTTTTTTCTAGCTTTGCTTTTTTCTTGCAGCTGAAGTATATCTTTTATAAATTGATTTTGAATACTGGTTATTTGTTTCATTTATTGGTGCATTTTTAATAACGAAAAACGTATTCAAAGATACTAATTTACGTTGCAATTTTATGATGTTAATTTTATTGAATTTTAAAATATAAATTATTTAATATGAACCGATTATTTAAAAGATAGAATGTTTTTGTTTATAAAAAAAGAATTTATCGAGTAAAAATGTGAATTATAGCCTACTTTTTCTTTAATTTGTTTGCTTTAAATGTACATGTAAAAGTCATTTTTTTTATAAAATTATAGAAATGTTTTTTACGAATTTGAAACTATAAAGGGATAATATTACATGATTTTTACAATTTTAGATATTTTGGGATTAATTGCGTTTGCAATTTCAGGGACTTTAGCAGGTATTGAAAAAAAATTAGATTTTTTTGGAGTTTTTGTAATTGCTTTGGTGACATCAATTGGTGGCGGAACGTTGCGCGATTTATTAATAGGAAACACCCCAGTTTTTTGGTTGTTAAACTTGCAAACATTTTATATTGTAACAGCATCGGTTATTTTATCGGTAATTTTTAGAAACAGATTAAGCTTTTTGCGAACATCGTTATTTTTGTTTGATACTATAGGTATTGGTATTTTTACAATTATTGGTATTGAACAAGGCGTTATGATAGATTTAAGTCCAGTAATTTGTATTTTGTTAGGTACCGTAACCGCTTGTTTTGGAGGTGTAGCCCGTGATATTTTATGTAATGAAATACCTGTAATTTTTAGAAAAGAAATTTATGCAACTGCTTGTTTAACAGGTGGGTTTATGTTTTTTGCCTTAAAATTTATAAATGTAAATAACGATGTTATTTATATTGCAACCGCTGGAACAATTATATTGATAAGAATTTTTGCTGTTCGCAATAAATGGTCGTTTCCACAAATTGAAATTAAATAAAAAATGCCCCAAATAGTTTTAAAAATTTGGGGCGTTTTTTCAATGTTTTTTCTTTGTTGCTATATCGTTTAAAATATAATTAAGTTCAACATCGTTATCGTTCAAAAAATCTAACTCAGTTGGTTTAATTGGTATATCGGGTAGTACACCAAAACCATCTACTTTGGTTTGTTGTTTAGGTTTTATTGTCATTAAACCTACGCGTAATTTTAATTTTGATTTGGGTAATTTAACTATTGGCATTACCCCAGCAACCGTACCGTTAAATGTTCCTCCTGTTTCATCGCCCACAAAAACAGCGCGATTTCTTCCTTTTAAATGTGATGATATAATAGCTGCTGCAGAAAAAGTTAAGCCATCAGTTATAACATAAATTTTATTTTTATAATTTAAAGGTTTTGGTTGCGTTAGCTTTGATGATTTTAAATTAAGTTTTAATTCACCTTCATTAGTTCGATGTGCTTTTAAACCTCGTATCGTTGAAAAAATAGTTAAAAATGGAGCTCCAATTATTTTTGTAGCTATTGATTTTCCTTTAAAAGTATTAAAAAAAGTAGTGCGTTTTGTAATAGTTGCAGGTTGTATAAATACAAAAGCACTATCGTTTAAATATTTGGCTAATTCGTGAATTTCGTTTAAGCGTCCACCTGGATTTCCGCGTAAATCAATAATTAAATTTTTAACATGGTTTTTGTTAAGTTCAGCAAAAATGGTATCGTACACTTTAACTTTACCTTGAGTAAAATTTTTAATTTTAAGCATGGCAATGGTACTGTCTTGTGCAACAGGGTACACAATTTGCTTAGAAAATGTTTTAGTTTCACTATCGTAACCAAACCATCTGTTTTTGTATTGAATTTTTTCGTTTACTTGTTTTAAAGCTAATTTTTTTGCCTTTTGTTCTTCTTTCGTTAATTTTTTTACAGTATCGTTTTTTACAATTGGTTGATTTAATGAATCTTTTTTAGTTTTTGAACGATTTTTATCTTTTACTTTCTCCTTTTCAAAATGCCTTTTTACGGTATGATGAAATGATGAATCGGAACAAATTAATTCCATTTCAACACTATCTACAAACCCTAATTCGTTAACAAAATACGAATTTAAACGGCGGGCAAAAAATTTATCAATTGCCGTTTTGTTGAAACCGTCTGATGTAAAAGTGTTTCGGTATTTTTTAAATAAATCACTTGGTTTAATACCATTAATTGCAACAATTTGAGTACCTTGTTGAATAACTGAATCGCAAATTTGTTTGTTTCGTTTTACAAAAAGTTTGTTGTTTAAATATTCATATTCAAAATTTGAAAGTGGATTTGTAGATTTTTTATATTTTTTCTTTAAAGAATCGGGACTAGTTAAATTAAGCATACTCATACCCATGTGGCCTTGGTGAACCGAAGCTACAATTGGACTAATTTTTAAGAAAAAATCATTAGGAGTAAGCGGTTGATTTAATGAATTTGTTAAACTATCAAATTTTTTATTTAAGGCATCTTTACTAATATACCAATACAAATCGGGGTGCATATTAGTTAGTTGCTTTTGTACAAATTTTACATCTTTTTTTAAGTTTTTTACTTCTATTTTTCTATTAAAATGGTTGTTTGTTTTATCGTGACTAGCACATGAAAACAACAACATACCTAAGGTGCCCAAAACAATTTTTTTCATACTTTTTCTTTGTTAATCATTAATTTGTATAAACGGGTAATTACCTAAACGAGGTGCTAATTCTTTTGTTTTGTAAGCTAATTGTGAATTGTGATTGTTAAAACAAATAATAGTTATGGTGTCTTTACGTAATGTTACATACGACGTTCTATTACCGCGCCACCAACCGTTGTGAAACGTGTATAAATTTCCGCCGTTTTTAGGTTCAACCATACGTATTGCTAAGCCGTAATTGTTAGCGCCAGATTTTTCGTACGAATACCCTTTGTACATTTGTTGTTTTAAATTTTTGCTTAAAAAAGCATCAGAATATAAAGCTTTATCTAACTTAAGCATATCACGTGCAGTGGTATAAATGTTTTTATCGCCGTAAGTACCATCTAAATAATCCCAATGCATTCTTTGGTTATTTGCGTGGTATGATTGCGTTACGTTTTCTTTATTTTTTAGATCGTCTAAAACAAAAGTATTTTGCATTTTTAAAGGTTGCAAAATCAATTCTTTTATTGCTTGTTGAAACGATTTTCCTGTTACTTTTTCAGCAATTAATGCTAAAATTACATAATTAGTATTACAATAAGTAAAACGTGAATTAGGTCTAAACTCTAATTTAATGCTTTTTGTAGATAGTAAGTTTAAAACATCGGTATTGGTTAATGTAACTTTGGTATTCCAAATACCAGGTCGCGATGTAAAGTTTCCATAATAAGGTAAACCTGAACGATGGTTTAAAAGCAAACGAACAGTAATTTCATCATATGGAAAATTAGGTAAAATACTTGATATTTTTTGATCTAACGAAATTTTTCCTTGATGTACTAAACGCAATATGGTAACACCAGTTAAAACTTTACCAACCGATGCCACGTGCATAGGTGTAGAATCGTTTATTTTTTCTTTTTTCTGATAATTTGCATATCCTTGATAATCTTCATAGATAATTTCACCATTTTTTGCAACAAGAAATTGGCCCCAAAAGTTGCCACGATTGATACGATTGTGGTAAAAGTTTTCTACAATTTCTCTGGTTTCAAGTTTATATTTTGGTGTTATGGGATTAAATTTTACATAATATGGTTCGTTATTAGGTGTTATTTTGGTGTTTTTTGTAAAAAGTTCACTTCTTTTTTTGATAACTTGTGCAATATCAAAATTTTTATCGCACGATGATGTTACTAAACTACCAATAAAAAGAAGCGGAAATAGTATATTTTTCATTTTAAGTACTTGCTATAAGTAGCAAATATAAGTGATTTGATAATTTTTAAAAACACTAAATTGCGTTAAAATTATAAAAAACAAAAAATGTATCTTTGAACTAATAAATAATTTCAAAAATGAGTACAATAAATTGGCAAACCGCTATTCAGTTTGATGATATAACTTATAAAAAGTGTAATGGAGTAGCACGTATTGCGTTTAATAGACCAGAAGTACGCAATGCATTTCGCCCTAAAACTACATCAGAATTATTAAAAGCTTTTCACGATGCGCATGAGGATACATCTATTGGTGTAATTCTTTTATCATCTGAAGGTCCTTCGCCTAAAGACGGTGTTTATTCTTTTTGCAGTGGTGGTGATCAAAAAGCACGTGGTTACCAAGGTTACGTTGGTGAAGATGGATACCACCGTTTAAATATTTTAGAAGTACAGCGTTTAATTAGGTTTACACCAAAAGCAGTTATAGCAGTTGTAAATGGCTGGGCAGTAGGCGGTGGGCATTCGTTGCATGTTGTGTGCGATTTAACTTTAGCAAGTAAAGAACATGCCATTTTTAAACAAACCGATGCCGATGTTACAAGTTTTGATGGTGGATACGGTTCTGCTTATTTGGCTAAAATGGTTGGACAAAAAAAGGCACGTGAAATTTTCTTTTTAGGTAGAAATTATTCAGCGCAAGATGCATACGAAATGGGTATGGTAAACGCTGTAATTCCTCATGATGAATTAGAGCAAACAGCTTATGATTGGGCTCAAGAAATATTAGAAAAATCGCCTATATCTATAAAAATGCTAAAGTTTGCAATGAACTTAACCGATGATGGTATGGTAGGGCAGCAGGTTTTTGCTGGTGAAGCTACTCGTTTAGCTTATATGAGTGACGAAGCTATTGAAGGTAGAAATGCCTTTTTAGAAAAACGTAAACCAAATTTCGAGAAAAAATACATTCCATAATAGAAAAAGGAAGGTTTTAAACCTTCCTTTTTTTTGCTTAAAATTTATAAAAACCGTTAGTGCCAATTCCAGCATTAAACTCATTTATAATTGTACCGTTTTCTTTATAAATTACAATTTTTGAATTATCGGCAAAACCTTTAGCATCTGCTGTAAAAATCGATCCGTTTATTACATTAAATCCATAAAAAATAGAATATTCGTCTCCATCGGCAACATTAAATAATTTACTGCTTTCGGTGGTTAAGTCGTTGTTAATTTTATAAACTCCTGTACCAGCTGTATAATAAAGATAATTAGTATAAGATACTAAATTACGCGCAATTGGTTGATTTAAAACTTTTGTAGTTAAAACAGAATTGTTACTAACTATTGAAATGCTTGATGTAGTATCGTTAGCGCTTAAAACAAATACATTTTGACCGTTTGTTGCTATGTTGTTAATTGCTTGGTTAATGTTTACATCGGTGGTGTTCGTATCAGTTTCAGGGTTAATGACTTCTAAAGTAGTGCCACCACTATAAAATCCATTAGCTGCATATATATAGTTATCTGTAGCAACAATTTGTTCAGCAGTATGGTTTAAATTTATAGTTTTAATAAAAGCAAATGTATCTGTATTGTAAACGTTAACTTCGGCATTAAATAGACTTGTAACATATAATTTGTTATTTTTTACAGTTGCAAATCTTGGCGAACTTACATTTTGGGTAATAGTGTACACTAATTTAAATGTTTTTTTATTAACAACTTCAATAGTGTTAGAGTTGTTCATAATTATAAAAACATATTTATCTGTAACAACCATATGTTGTGAAACATCGCCTAATGAACGCCCGTTTGATAGTTTAAAAATATCGTTTGTAATTGTTGATAAATTACCATTTATAAAAGAAGATGTAGCATTACCTTTTGTGAAATTTCCTTCGTTTGATACAAAAATACCATCTAAATATTTTTCATCGGTATTTACAGGTAAATCATCATTTGTATTGCTGCAGCTAAAAAAGAAGGCTCCAGCAAGTACTGAAAATAAAATTTTTTTCATGGGTTAGAATTTTGTTACTATTTGAATGTTAAAATTACGACCTGGCATTTGTTGCTCAGGCATTGTTGTATAGGTTGTATTTGTTACGTTTTTTAATTTTAAATTAATGTATAACGAAAGTTTTTTTGTTGGTATTTTTTGTTGAAAATCAATATCAACAATTCCATATGATGCCAATGCACTTTCTTGTGAGTTTGATGTTGTGGTATAAATTTTACCAACAAACATAAAAGACGGACTTACACTAAAATTTTTATAACCATACAAAACCTGTGTGCTAAATTTGTTTTTAGGTGTATAAGTTAATTGTGTATTTGTTTTTTTGTTTGTAGATTGATTATGAGCATAATTACCGCTAAATTGTAAATAGTTATGCAACCATTTTTTTTGAATATTAAAATAAAACTCAGCACCTTTAATGGTTACAGCATCGGTATTGTTAGCTTCCCAAAAGCCAGAAGCAGTTGGTATCCAACGTATCATATCTTTTAAAGAGATATAATAAGTTGATGCATTAAAAGTAATTGCCTTGTAATTAAAATTTTGATTGATATCTATTTGAAAGCTGGTTTCAGGTTTTAAATTTAAATTTCCGCCAGGTTGCCAGTACAAATCATTAAAAGTTGGTATGCGATAGTTTTTTGAAGTATTTATTTTTAATTGATAGTTTTTTGAATTAAAATATATGCCACCCGAATACAAAAATGGGTTACTATACGCATTTGTAAATTCAGTTTTTAAACCAGTTTCAAAACCAAAACAATTGCTAATTTGGTAACTACCTAATAAGCTAGTTGCAAATATGTGCTGATTTGCATAAGGTAAATTACTGTTTTTGCCGTTGCCTTTTGTTTGTTGGTATTCTAATTTACTAGAAAATTTCAAAGAGTTTGTAGCATTATAATAACTTTCGTTTTTTATCAAAAAAGTTGATGCTTTGCCGCCAGAGTTGCTTTCGCTTGGCAATTTGTCGTAAAATAAATAACTTTCGTATATACTTGCAGCGCTAAAAATATTTAAAAAATTTTCGTTCTTAAAATTCCATTTTAACAAATTACGGTAGTTATTGTTTTGGTATTTAGTTTTGGTTTGAAAAGGCGTAACAAGCGCAAAGTGTCTGTCATCGTTATAAGTTGAACTGTAAAAAGTAAAAGTGTTTTTTTTGTTTATTTTGTAAGCTGT
Organism: Myroides sp. JBRI-B21084; assembly: GCF_030545015.1. Lineage (GTDB taxonomy): Bacteria > Bacteroidota > Bacteroidia > Flavobacteriales > Flavobacteriaceae > Flavobacterium. The sequence continues at coordinate 1,701,216 of NZ_CP120653.1, read as the reverse complement.
TTCAAAACCAAAATTTGTATTGTAATAAGCACCGTTTAAATTTTTTCTGTTTTTTCCAATCCATTCAAAATCATTGGCACTTTTATTAAAACCAAAATGTACGTTAAATGCCCAATTGGTTGTACCAGTAGTTGCTTTGTAATGTAAGCCTTTGGTATTAAAACTACCGTAATTAAATTGTAGTTCGTTTTTTAATTTTTGGGTAAAATGCAGTTCATTATTTAAATGTATGGTTCCACCAACAGCGCCACTTCCATACAAAACGCTACCTCCGCCTGGTTTTATAACAATATTGTCAAAATTTTTAAAAGCAGTTGCGTTAAAATCAGATTGACCTAATAAGGCAGAATTTATTTTTACACCATTCCATAAAACACTTGTTTGTTGCGCCGTTGTACCTCTAAACGCAGGCGAACTTACCATACCATAACCGTTTTCTTTAAAGTAAATAGTTGTATTTTTTTGAAGAAAATCTGTAAATGTACCTACACTATGGTTGATTAATGAATCGTTTAAAACTATTAATTTTTGTGATTTTGATAAGGTTGAAATCTTGTTTTTTTCAATTATTATTTCATCTAATTGTGTAGAAGTGTTTTGTGCGTTTGCCGCAAAAACCAAAAAACAAGTTGCTATTAAAAAAAAAGTTTTTTTATACATTTCTTAACCTTTTTTCCCGAAGGTTTAATCAAATTAATACTCATTAGGCAGGTCTCCTGGCTTGCATCTTGTTTTTGCCTTCCCAAAAAAATCAGTGGCACAGTTAAAAACAAGTGTTTAATAAATTAAACTAAGCTTACAGTTGCGGGTACAGCATAGGAATTGATAAAAATCGCACCTATTTCCCTTTTTCGTGCATAAAGCAACCTAAAACGGTACAAAAGTAATGTAAATTATTAATACTACAAACTAAAGTTGTATTTATAGTTTTTAATTAAAAATTAAAGAGTTTTTTTTAGCTTTTTTTGATAAGATACTAATTATATTTATTTTTAAAGAAGTAGGGTAAAAAAAAATCAACCTTATAGGTTGATAAAAAAGGCAAGCGACCTACATCGCACCGCTACAACCACATACCTTTGCTGCGTTCCCACCCTGGAGGAGTCTGCAGGAGCTGGTCGTGTAGGACTTGCCGTTGCAAATATACAAACAAATTATATTTTAGCAAGTCTTTTGTTAAATAAAAAAAGGGTTGTATAATTGTATTATCAATTAAATAAAAAATGAAAAAATATAAATACTTAACATTCTTATCGTTATCACTTGTTTTTGCTGCATGTAATAAAGAAAAAAAAAATGAAGAAAATCAAATTTCTATAGATTCTAGCAAGTTAAAACAAACATATTCTTTAAACGAAAGTGTAGTTTTACAATTAAATAATACCCCAACAGTAGATTCAGTTCACTATTTTTTAAACGATAAAAAAATAGGTTCTGTAAAAAACAACACTCCTTTAGATTACAATTTGGCTTCCGAAAAACACGGAATATATACTTTAAAAGCGGTTGCATTTATTAATAAAGAGCAAGCAGAAAGTACAGCAACAATTAATGTTTTTTCTGCCACACAACCAACTATTTTATCATATACTATTGTAAATACATACCCGCATGATGTAAAAGCATACACGCAAGGTTTGGAATTTTATGGTGATGTTTTAATTGAAAGTACAGGTAATGGTGAAGGAATTGGTACGCGAACAAAAGGTAAATCAAGTATTCGTAAAGTGAATCCTAAAACAGGTGAGGTGCTTAAAATAAACGAATTAAACGATGCTGTTTTTGGTGAAGGCGCAACGGTTTTAAACAATAAAATTTACCAATTAACGTATAAAAATAACGAAGCGTATATTTATAATTTAGAAACATTGCAAAATGAAAAAACCTTGCCTTATTTTAAAAATACTGAAGGTTGGGGCTTAACAAACGATGGAAAGGTTTTATACATGACCGATGGCAGTGATAAGGTGTATAAAGTAAACCCAACTGATTTTTCATTGATTGATTATTTTGTAGTTTCAATACCAAACGGTACCGTAGCTTCGGTAAACGAATTAGAATGGGTTGATGGAGAGATTTACGCAAATTTTTATACACAAGACGCTATTGGAATTTTTAACCCAACAAACGGAACGGTAACAGGTGTTATAGATTTAAGCGATTTAAAAAGTAAAGTTACTCAGCATCCTGATTTAGATGTTTTAAACGGAATTGCATACAATAAAAAATCGGGAACTTTTTTTGTTACTGGTAAAAATTGGGACAAAATGTTTGAGATTAGAATTAATAAATAAATCAAAAAAAGCCGCTTTTCAGCGGCTTTTTTAGTTATTTAACTTAAATAAAATTAAATAGCATTAACTATTTTGTTTAAAGTTTGTGAAGGACGCATTGCTTTTGATGTTAAATCAAAATTTGGTTGGTAATACCCATTAATTTCCTGAGCATTGCCTTGCGAGCCAATTAATTCCTCATTAATTTTTGTTTCGTTAGCAAACATTTCTTGAGCAATTGGAGTAAAAATAGCTGCTAAATCGCTGTTTTTTGATTGTGCAGCTAAAGCCTCGGCCCAATACATTGCTAAGTAAAAATGAGAACCACGGTTATCAATAGTTCCTAATTTTCTACCAGGCGATTTATCGTTTGCTAAGAATTTTTCAGTAGCAACATCTAAAGCATCAGCTAAAACTTGTGCTTTATCGTTGTTTTGTGTTTGCGCTAAATGTTCTAAAGATGCACCTAATGCTAAAAATTCACCTAACGAATCCCAACGTAAATATCCTTCTTCAATAAATTGTTCAATGTGTTTAGGAGCCGATCCACCAGCACCGGTTTCAAACAAACCACCACCATTCATTAAAGGTACAATTGATAACATTTTTGCCGATGTACCTACTTCTAAAATAGGGAATAAATCTGTTAAATAATCACGTAATACGTTACCAGTTACCGAAATGGTATCTAAACCTTTACGGATTCTATCTAAAGAAAATTTACAAGCATCAACTGGAGCCAAAATATGAATTTCTAATCCGTTTGTATCAAAATCTTGTAAGTATAATTGTACTTTTTTAATAATTTCTCTATCGTGAGCACGATTTTCATCTAACCAAAATACAGCAGGTGTACTTGATAAACGAGCGCGGTTTACTGCTAATTTAACCCAATCTTGGATTGGAGCATCTTTTGTTTGGCACATACGGAAAATATCTCCAGCAGCAACTTCTTGGCTCATTAATATATTTCCATCTGCATCAACTACATTAATCGTACCTTCTGCATCGGCTTGGAATGTTTTATCGTGTGAACCATATTCTTCAGCTTTTTGAGCCATTAAACCTACGTTTGGTACCGATCCCATTGTTTTTGGATCTAAAGCGCCATTAGCTTTACAATCATCTATAACGGCTGTATATATACCCGCGTAAGAACGATCTGGAATTAATGCAAATGTATCTTGCTGTTTTCCTTCTTTATTCCACATTTGTCCCGACGTACGTATCATAGCTGGCATTGAAGCATCAACAATAACATCAGATGGTACGTGTAAGTTGGTAATACCTTTGTCTGAATTTACCATTGCTAAAGCAGGGCCATTTGCAATTGCATTTTCTATAGCCGCTTTTACAGCTGCTTCTTGTGGGTTACCTGCGATTTTTGTGTATAATTCACCTAAACCATTGTTAGGGTTTAGGTATAATTCGTTAAATAAATCAGTAAATTGTGTAAAAACATCTTTAAAGTATACTTCTACAATAGCACCAAAAATAATTGGGTCAGAAACCTTCATCATGGTAGCTTTTAAATGTGCAGAAAGTAGTACACCTGCAGCCTTAGCTTCAGCAATTGTATCGGCTACAAAACCTTTTAATGCATTTAAATTCATAACTGAAGAATCAATTACTTCGCCAGCTTTTAAAGGCGATAAGCTTTTTAATTCTTTAACCGAACCATTTTTAGCAACAAATTCAATTTTAAATTGTGAAGCATTTTCAACTGTTACAGATTTTTCAGTTCCGTAGAAATCGCCCGCATTCATGTGTGCAACTTTAGTTTTAGAATCTGCAGACCAAGCTCCCATTGAATGTGGGTTAGCTTTTGCGTAATTTTTTACTGCTTTTGGAGCACGACGATCCGAATTTCCTTCGCGTAAAACAGGGTTAACAGCCGATCCTAATACTTTAGAATACGTTGCTTTTATTGCTTTTTCTGTATCGTTTGTAGGATCAGCAGGGTAGTTTGGTACTGCAAATCCATGCGCTTGTAATTCAGCAATAGCAGCAGTTAACTGCGGGATTGATGCTGAAATATTTGGTAATTTAATGATGTTTGCTTCAGGTGTTTTTGCTAATTCACCTAATTCTGCTAAAGCATCACCAATTTTTTGATCTTCTTTTAAAAATTCTGGAAAGTTCGCTAAAATTCTTCCTGCTAATGAAATATCTCTTGTTTCCATTTCGATACCTGCGGTTGCAGTAAAAGCTTTAACAATTGGTAAAAAAGAATAAGTTGCCAACATTGGCGCCTCATCTGTTAATGTGTAGATAATCTTAGATTTTGACATTATGATAAGATTTGTTTAAAGTCTGTATTTTTGCATACAAATATACTAAATACCAATTTATTTTTTGGTATGAAGCTGTAAATCATTTCATATTTACCATTTTTAGAATTTTATACCTTAAAATGTAACATTTTTGTTTTTAAATTACTTTAAATTAGTAATTTGGCATGCAGATATTTAAAAAAATGAAAATCATAATTTTAAAAATGAAAAAGATATTTGTTATTGTTTTACTTGTGTTTTTTAAATTACAGCTAACAGCACAAACACATAAATTAGCATTTTCTACATCAAAAGGAACATTTAAAGTAGTGCTTTACGATTTTACACCTAAGCATAAACAATTAATTTTAAATGCAGTTAAGGACAGTGTTTATAAGGATGCTTTTTTTAACCGAATTATTAAAAATTTTGTGGTTCAGGGCGGAGAACACGACGAAAGTATTGCTGAAAGAGAAAAAAATATCGATTTAAATAAAAGGCAACGTTTACAACCTGAATTTAATAATCGTGCCTTTCATAAATTGGGCGCATTGGGTGCAGGTAGAGATGAAAATATTGAAAAAGCATCGTTTTTAAACCAAATTTATTTTGTTGTTGGTAAACCTGTATCAAAAACAGAATTAAAAAAAATTGAACAAAAGAAAGGCGTTAAATTTACCAAGCTACAGCGAAAAACCTATCTTAAAAAGGGTGGATTACCTAGATTAGATGGTGATTATACTGTTTTTGGTGAAGTTTACCAGGGGTTAGATGTACTTTTAGAATTAAGTAAAGTTGCTACAGATAAAAACGACTATCCGTTGCAAGAAATAAAATTTAATGTTAAAGAAATTTTTGAAAAAGCCCCCGTTTTATTTAATGATTAATGCTTTTTAAAAATTGCTCTTCTTTAAAAGTTAAAGGAACCACATTAAATTTTTCCCAATATTTTGTGGAATAATTTTTACCTAATGGTTTTAAAGTACTGTGAATATAGAAATTATTTTTATTAGGATTTTCAAAATTTTCTTCAACCGAATCTATTAATAGTTCTTTAAAACCACCCACTTTTGTAAGTTGATTAAAAACTTCTGATACCCCAAAAATACGATAGGCAGTATAAGCCAACGTATATTTGTTTTGATATAATTTAAAAAGAGTTGTTTGGTTGTAAAAACTTTTTTTAAAACGGTGATTGTTTTGTTGTGCAAATTCAGAGTTTTGAAGAAATAAATCGTCTAAATTTGCTTTAATTTCTCTAATTAAATAATCGTTAGCTCCATAAACCATAGTTCCTTTTAAAGTTGCTTTTTTAGCATTTGGTGTAGGATTAAAATTTAAAACATACAAATCGGTACCGTCTGATGCCGTTTTTGCAGTTAAATACGTATCATATTCTTTGTTTGAAATAATATCTTTAATTAGTTTGAAGTTAAATTCTTGGGAAACAATGTCTTTAAAATCATTCCATTGATAACGAATATAGGTAAGAGAATCAAATTTTTTAGCTTCTTTATTGGTGAATTTTACACTTCTGCTGGCATTTACAACCACGTTGCTTTTGTTTATGTTTGGTAAATAGTAAGCTAAATCGGCATCTTCATATTCATACATTTCGCCATTTATATATAACATTTCTCTGTAAAAAGTATTTATTTTTAAGTTGTTTGAAAAATTATCTTGTGATGTTTTGATTGCTTTTTCTATTTCAGTTTTAATGGATGTTTTTAAAATTACAATTTCTTCTAAAGATTCGGTTGAAGATTGTAGTTTTATTTGTAATGATTGATTGTTTGTTACTTTTATTTCTTTAGTAAAATAATTCAGGTGTTTAATAATTAGTTTGGTATCTTCTTTAGGCATGTTAAAATTAAAACGACCTTCGTAATTAGTAACTGTACTTTTACCCGAATTATTACCAATTAGCATTACATATTCTATAGGTTTGTTAGTTTCTGTATCTTTAATAATACCTTGTACTTTTTTTTGTGCAAAAGTGTATGTACTAACCATTAATAGTAGTAAAATGCAAATTAAGTTTTTCATGAGTAAAATGTAAGGTGTAAAATGATTATAACATTGCTATTTACAAAAAAAGAGCCACAATTTGTGACTCTTTAACTTTAATTTATTAATTATATTAAAAAACAAACATTGCACGTTCGCTCATTAAATCGTTAACTTCATTAGCAACTTCTTCAATTATTTCTTCGTTAGTATGGTTCATTAACACGCGGTCAATTAATTCAACAATTGCTTCCATGTCACTTTCAATTAAGCCTCTAGTTGTAATAGCTGCAGTTCCTACGCGTATTCCTGAAGTAACAAAAGGAGATTTATCATCAAAAGGCACCATGTTTTTATTTACAGTAATTTCTGCTTTAACTAAAGCATTTTCAGCTTCTTTACCAGAAATGTTTTTGTTGCGTAAATCAATCAACATCATATGGTTATCTGTTCCGCCAGAAATAATTTTATACCCACGAGAAACAAAAGCATTTGCCATAGCTTTTGCATTTTTTTGTACTTGTAAAGCATAATGCATAAATTCATCTTGTAAAGCTTCACCAAATGCAACTGCTTTAGCAGCAATAATATGCATTAAAGGACCACCTTGGTTACCAGGAAAAACAGCAGAATCTAATAATGCAGACATCATTCTTGTTTCACCTTTAGGAGTTTTTAAACCAAATGGGTTTTCAAAATCTTGCCCCATCATAATCATACCACCACGAGGTCCGCGTAAAGTTTTATGTGTTGTGGTTGTAACAATGTGGCAATGTGGTAGTGGATCAGATAATAACCCTTTAGCAATTAAACCTGCTGGATGTGAAATATCGGCCATTAATAATGCGCCAACCGAATCTGCAATTTCACGGAATCGTTTAAAATCCATATCACGTGAGTAAGCCGATGCACCTGCAATAATTAATTGTGGTTTTTCACGTTCGGCAACTTCCTGTACTTTATCGTAATTAATTAAGCCCGTAGCTTCATCAACACCATAAAAAACAGGGTTGTATAATTTACCCGAAAAGTTTACTGGCGAACCGTGTGTTAAATGGCCACCATGTGATAAATCAAAACCTAAAATTTTGTCGCCAGGTTTTAAAACCGCTGCATAAACTGCTGTATTTGCTTGCGAACCTGAATGTGGTTGCACGTTTACATATGCTGCATTAAACAAAGCTTTGGCTCTGTCAATTGCTATTTGTTCTACAATATCAACTACTTCACAACCACCGTAGTATCTTTTTCCGGGATATCCTTCGGCATATTTATTAGTTAAAACCGATCCGGCAGCTTCCATAACTTGGTCGCTTACAAAATTTTCAGAAGCAATTAATTCTAAACCATGAATTTGTCTGTCTTGCTCATCTAATATCAAGTCAAATATTTGTTCGTCGCGTTGCATTTTTATTAAATCTTTAAATTGAACTCAAATTTATAAAAAATCATTGTTATATTCGCATATGTAAATTAATTAGAACAAAAAATAATTAAAAAATGAATATACCTGCGAACAATCCTAATTTAAAATCGTGGTTAGAAGTAGCTACAAACAGCGATTTTCCTATACAAAATATACCTTTTGGCGTTTTTTCGGTAGAAGATGACGAATTTGTAATTGGTACCCGAATTGGCGATTACGCTATTAGTTTAACTGCATTAAACGATTTAGGCTTTTTTAAAGATATCGATTTTGATGATAATGTATTGTACGATGAAACTTTAAATGCCTTTATTAGCGAAGGAAAACAAGTTTGGAGCGCAATTCGCAACAGAATTTCTGAAATTTTTGAAGCAAACAATCCAAAATTACGCGACGATGCTAAAGCACGTGAACTTACCATTTTTAATATTAACGATGTAAATGTAGAATTACCTGTTTTTATTGGCGATTATACCGATTTTTACTCAAGTCGTGAACACGCAACCAACGTAGGTATGATGTTTCGCGATCCTGCAAACGCTTTATTACCAAACTGGTTGCACTTACCAGTAGGATATCACGGAAGAAGTTCTACAGTGGTGCCTTCTGGTGTACCTGTTAATCGTCCGTTAGGGCAAATGTTACCAAAAGGTGAAACGCAACCTGTTTTTGGACCATCAAAACGCGTTGATTTTGAACTTGAAACAGCTTTTATAACAGCTGATGCAAATATTATGGGCGATAGAGTTTCGGTTGAAGATGCTGAAAACCATATGTTTGGAATGGTTTTGTTAAACGATTGGTCGGCTCGTGATATACAAGCTTGGGAATATGTACCACTAGGACCCTTTTTAGCAAAAAACTTTGGTTCATCTATATCTTGTTGGGTTGTAACCATGGATGCTTTAGAACCTTACCGTTGCGAAGGACCTTCGCAAGAAGATCCTAAACCGTTACCTTACTTACAACAAAAAGGCAACCATTCTTTTGATATTAATTTAGAAGTATTAATTCAACCCGATGGTAAAAGTGCAACAACGGTATGTAAATCTAACTTAAAATATATGTATTGGACTATGGCACAGCAATTAGCACACCATACTGTAAATGGATGTTTGGTTACTTCGGGCGATTTAATGGGGTCGGGTACCATTTCGGGGCCAACTAAAGATAGTTTTGGTTCAATGTTAGAGTTAACATGGGGTGGACAAAATCCTATTGAAATGAATGATGGTTCAACCCGTGCGTTTATTGAAGATTTTGATACCGTAATTATAAAAGGATATTGTGAAAAAGATGGTGTTAGAATTGGTTTTGGAGAAGTTTCGTCACAATTATTACCAGCAATTCCATTAGAAAATTAAACCTTTTTTATAAATATTAAAGCCGTTTCATTTTCACAGTGAAACGGCTTTTTCTTTTTAATCAACTTAATAAAAACAATATATAATGAAAAAAAGTATTATTGCATTTTTTGCCTTTTTAGGTGTTCAATCGGGTGCGTTTGCTCAAGCTTATGACGGATATGGAGATTTAAAAGTATTTTTAGGATATACTAATATAGGTGGAAATTCAGGAATTGAATATCAAAATAATTTAGGTGTAAATGATTTGTTTTCGTGGGGTACCCAAGTAACCTATTTGTTTTCAACTAAAGAAAAAGAAGCTGTGGGTATTGAAAATGGATTTAAGTTTATAGATAAAATAGATGTTGGTTGTTTTCTTCGTTTTCACTTTTTAGAAACATTAAAATTACCCAAAAATGTAGATGTATTTTTAGGTGGAGATGCTTCGGTGCATTCTTTAGGGGTACATACAGGTTTTAAATATAATTTTACCGAAAAAATTGGTGTATATGGAATGTATAAACAAGGTTTGTCGTCAATAATGGGAGAAAGTTTTTCATTATCTGAAGATGAAAACGGAAATCCAATTCCTGATTTTTTTGCTAAAAAAGCAGCAATATCTGTAGGTATTACTATAAATATGAATAATTGGTAAAAAATCATTAAATAAAATGTTAAAAATCCATTCGTTTGAATGGATTTTTTTTATTAAATTTATCATAAAATGTGGTTGTTATGAAAAATAGTGTTTTAATAATAATAAGTTTTTTCTTTTTGGCTTGTTCAAATGACGATTTTTTTAGAGACGATTTAAAACCGCAGCATTCGGAACAACAACCTGAAACACCGCCCGAGGGTTTGAAGTTGAAATATTTGTATGCAATAAATTCATCTTCATACTATTATCATAAAAATAGTTTTATTGATTCTATCTTCACAAGCAATTCATGGCTAGGATATGTTAAAACAAGAAAATATATTTATAACGATAAAAATCAAATTATTGCAAGGCGCTTTAGAGAATACGATCCAAACCACATGGAATTTGAAACTATTGAATCAACTTATTATAAGTATAATACTAAAAGTCAAATTGTTGAGGCCATTACGTATGACAAAGATAGCATTGTAGTAGGTTTTAGGCAGTATAAATATGCAAACGATGGATATTTGTTAAATTCAGGAGTAATAATTGTAAACGGAAATGTAGTTAAATCAGGTTCAACAACGTATCAATTTGATAATAATCCAAATCCGTTCTATAATATTTACCCAAATGCTTATAGAATTCTAAATTATGTAAATAAAAACAACATTTTAGTAACAGAAGAACGTTACGGAAACAATGTGTACACTTATTTACACACCTTAGAATACAATTCACAAAACTATATCATATCCGAACACATATCAAATATGCCTATAGATAGTGAAGATAGCAGAGGTTTTTCTTATTATTAAAGGTACCACATTATGAAAAAAATAATAACACTTTGTATTCCATTATTATTTGCAGCTTGCAATAAAAGTGATGATTATGTGAAAAAAAACGCAATTGCCGAAGTACCACCGGAAGGGCTGAAAATTAGACAACGAGAAGATAAATACATATTTAAGTATTATTATCACCAAAATGGATTTATCGATTCGGTTTACGTTATGAAAGAATCAGAAATTAGTCATAAATTTTTTTATAATGAATTTAATCAAATAACAGAGGATCATTATTTAGTTAAGAATTTAACAGACCCAAGTGCTTATACTAAACGTATTACCAAGTATACTTATAACCGATTTAATCAAATATCAAAGGCTACTGTTTATGATAAAAACAATCAATTACAATATTCATTAAATTACGAATATAATACAGAAGGCTATTTGTACAATCCAACAAAAATTGTAAAAAATGAAAATTTAATTGCCGAAAACTCCTACGATTATTACCAAAATTATACGTTTGATACTACTCGAAATCCATATTATAATATTTTTCCAAAAGCTTTTAAAATCATAAAATACATAAATAAAAATAATATAATAAAGCACGAGGTTAAAATGCCACATAACACAATTGAATATACTTTTGACCTTAGGTATAATGAAAGTAATTATGTAAGTACACAAATGATGCGAGAAAATGGATCGGACAAAGAATACACACATTTTCATTACTATTAATTTTAAACGAAATGTTTTAAATAATAACAGTTTAAAGCCCTATATTTGCAGTTTGAAAAATAGCAAATGAAATTCGATTTACTTCATACCGATATCCATTCAAAAGCCAGAGCAGGTGTAATTACAACCGATCACGGCGTTATTGAAACCCCAATTTTTATGCCCGTTGGAACGGCAGCTACCGTTAAAGGAGTGCATCAGCGCGAATTAAAAGAAGATATTAATCCAGATATTATATTAGGTAATACCTATCATTTATATTTACGCCCTAAAACCGAAATTTTAGAAAAAGCAGGTGGTTTACATAAATTTATGAACTGGGATCGTAATATTTTGACCGATTCTGGTGGTTTTCAGGTTTATTCTTTATCGGGTAGAAGAAAAATTAAAGAAGAGGGAGTAAAATTTAAATCACATATCGATGGTTCATACCATTTCTTTTCACCCGAAAATGTAATGGAAATTCAACGTACAATTGGTGCCGATATCATTATGGCTTTTGACGAATGTACGCCGTATCCTTGTGATTACCGTTATGCAAAACGCAGTATGCATATGACCCATCGTTGGTTAGATCGTTGCATCGATCATTTAGAAAAAGTTCCTACAAAATACGGTTACGATCAAGCATTTTTCCCAATTGTACAAGGTTCAACTTTTAAAGATTTACGTGCACAATCGGCAGAATATATTGCAAATGCAGGTGCTGTTGGTAATGCAATTGGTGGGCTTTCAGTTGGTGAACCAGCAGAGGAAATGTATGAAATGTGCGAAGTGGTAACTAATATTCTACCAAAAGATAAACCGCGATATCTTATGGGGGTGGGTACACCAATTAATATTTTAGAAAACATAGCCTTAGGTATTGATATGTTTGATTGCGTAATGCCTACACGTAACGCACGTAATGGAATGTTATTTACCAGCGAAGGTTTCATCAATATAAAAAATAAAAAATGGGCCGATGATTTTAGTCCAATTGATCCAATGGGACACACTTGGGTTGATACCGATTATTCAAAAGCTTATTTACGCCATTTATTTATATCAGACGAGTATCTTGCCAAACAAATCGCTACAATTCACAATTTAGGTTTTTATATGTGGTTAGTACGCGAAGCTCGCAAGCAAATTTTAGCTGGAACTTTTTATAATTGGAAAGAAAAAATGGTAAAACAAATGGCCACTCGCTTATAATTTTTTACAAATGAAAATAATTGATTGGTACATTTTAAAAAGATATTTAGGAACATTCTTTGTAATGATTATGTTGTTTATTCCTATTGGAATAGCAATTGATGTAGCCGAAAAAATTAATAAAATTTTAGAAAACGGAATTCCTTTAATAGAAGTTTTAGGCTATTACGGCAATTTTACCATATATTTTGCCAATATGCTTTTTCCTATTTTTTTGTTCATATCAATTATTTGGTTCACATCAAAACTTGCGGGTAATACTGAAATTGTTGCTATTTTAAGCTCAGGAATTTCATACATGCGTTTTTTGCGTCCATATATTATTGGTGCAACCTTTATTTTTATTTTTTCGTTATTAATGGGCTTTTTTATTGTACCTAAAGCCAGTTTAGGCTATAACGATTTTAAATTTAAGTATTTAAAACGAAAAGAAATTCGCCAAACCCAAAACGTTTTTAAACAAATTAGCAAAAACGAATTTATTTACGTTAGTAATTTTAGTTATAGCGATAAAACAGGATATAATTTTACTTTAGAAAAATTTGATGGTTTTAATTTAGTTTCAAAAATTGAAGCTGGAAGAATTGTTTACAACGATAGTACGAAAGATTATACTTTATATAATTACCAAAAACGTACTGTAGGTAAATTAGACGATGTAATTGAAAAAGAACCTGTTAAAAAAGTAAAGTTTAATTTTGAAGTAGACGACTTAACTCCAGCAATTTACGCTGCGGAAACAATGACACTTACCGAATTAAATAAGTTTATTGAAAAAGAAAAAATGCGTGGCTCGGCAAATATAAATGCATACTTAGTAGTAAAATATAAAAAATACAGTGTTCCAGTTTCGGCATTTATCCTAACCATTATTGCTGTTGCAGTATCATCAATGAAACGAAGAGGAGGAATGGGAGTAAACCTAGCAATGGGTATAGGTTTGGCTTTTACATACATTTTCTTCGATAAAATTTTTGGAACATTAGCCGAAGCTTCTAGTATTAATCCTTTATTCGCAGTATGGTTTCCAAATGTAGTTTTCGGAATTTTAGCTGTATATCTTTTAAATAATGCAAAACGTTAATTTAAAAAACCAGTTACATTTACATTTTATTGTTTTTATTTGGGGTTTTACGGCATTGTTAGGTCAATTAATTTCGTTACAAGCCTTACCATTAGTTTTTACTCGTATGGTAATTGCTATTGTAGTAATTTATTTTTATTTACTTTTTAAAAAGCGAAATTTAGCAATAAAAAAAGCCGACATACTTCGTTTTTTATTCTTTGGTTTCATAATAGCTTTGCATTGGTTAACTTTTTTTCATGCAATAAAAATTTCAAATATATCAATAACATTAGCTTGTATTTCTACAGGTGCTTTTTTTACTTCTATTTTAGAACCAATTTTTTACAAACGTAAGTTTATTGCCTACGAAGTTTTGCTTGGATGCTTGGTAGTTGTTGGCTTGTTATTAATTTTTCAATTTGAAACACAATATAAATTAGGAATTTTTGTAGCTTTAATTTCGGCATTTTTATCAGCTACTTTTTCAATTATAAATGGTAAACTCGCTCAAAATTACGACAGTATTGTAATAAGTTTTTACGAACTTTTAGGTGGAATTTTACTTTTAGCAGTTGTTTTGTTATTTAAAGATGGCTTTACACATGCTAATTTTAATTTTAAACCCAACGATTTTATTTGGTTAGGAATTTTAGGCTCTATTTGTACAGCATATCCTTTTTTTGCAACTATAGATATTATGAAATATTTATCGCCATATACTGTAATGTTAACCATTAATTTAGAACCCATTTACGGAATTATTTTGGCAGTAATCTTTTTTAAAGATCAAGAAAAAATGACACCAGCTTTTTATATTGGTGCCCTAATCATATTGTTTACAGTTATATTAAATGCCTATTTTAAAAATAGGAAAAAAGCAATCGTATAATTAAAAAAACGCTATATTTGTAGCCACAAAAACACACAAAATAACAAGGTTTATGGAGTATTTAGATTTTGAGTTACCTATAAAAGAACTAAACGAACAATTAGATAAATGCCAAATTATTGGGCAAGAATCAGATGTTGATGTTACTGAAACGTGTAAAAATATTGAAAAGAAATTAGAAGAAACTAAAAAAGAAATATACGGTAATTTAAATGCATGGCAACGTGTACAATTATCGCGTCATCCTAATCGCCCGTATACTTTAGAATACATTAAAGCACTTTGTGGCGATACCTTTTTAGAACTTTTTGGTGATAGAGGTGTTAAAGATGACAAAGCCATGATTGGTGGTTTAGGTAAAATTGGCGATCAATCATTTATGTTTATTGGTCAGCAAAAAGGGGTGAATACTAAAATGCGTCAATACCGTAATTTTGGTATGGCAAATCCTGAAGGGTACCGAAAAGCATTGCGTTTAATGCGCATGGCCGAAAAATTTAATGTGCCAATTGTAACTTTTGTTGATACACCAGGTGCTTATCCAGGTTTAGAAGCTGAAGAACGCGGACAAGGTGAAGCTATTGCTAGAAATATTTTTGAAATGTTTCGTATTAAAGTGCCAATTATTGTAATAATTGTTGGCGAAGGTGCTTCAGGTGGCGCATTAGGTATAGGTGTGGGCGATAAAGTGTTTATGTTAGAAAACACTTGGTATTCAGTAATTTCACCAGAATCATGTTCATCAATCTTATTCCGTAGTTGGGAATATAAAGAAATTGCAGCCGAAGCATTAAAATTAACATCGGTTGATATGAAAAAGAACCATTTAATTGATGATGTTATTGCAGAACCACTTGGAGGTGCACATTACGATCGTGAAGAAACGTTTGAAACAGTTAAACAAACCATTGTTAAAACGTATGCAGAATTAAGTAAGAAAAATATAAATTCGTTAATAAATGAACGAATTGAAAAATATTCTAACATGGGAGAATTTACAGAGTAAAACTTCTACAATACAAAAAGTTAAGCAGAATGCTTAACTTTTTTTTTATAAAATTATCAACAATCTACATTAAATAAAATTAACTAAATAGTTAATAAAATTTGTTAGCAAAATAGTTTTAAAAAAACTAAATTCGCTTCATGGAACAAGAGAAAGTTGTAAATACAAATTTTAAAATTAATCAAAATATTGTAACCCTAGAAAAAGGGAAAATTCCACCGCAAGCTATTGATTTAGAAGAAGCTGTGTTGGGCGCAATGATGATTGATAAAAAAGGTGTTGATGAAGCGATAGACATTTTAAAGCCCGATGCATTTTACAAAGATGCACATAAGCATATTTATGAAGCTATTGAAATGTTATTTAAAGCTAGTCAACCAATTGATATCTTAACAGTTTCTACCCAATTGCGTAAAAACGGGAAGCTAGATTTAATTGGCGGCGATTTTTATTTAATTAATTTAACTCAAAAAATTGCATCTTCGGCGCATATTGAATTCCATTCACGTATTATTTTACAAAAATTCATTCAACGCAGTTTAATTAAAATTTCATCAGAAATAATTGAAGATGCATATGATGAATCATCTGATATTTTTGAACTTTTAGATCAAGCTGAATCTAAACTTTACGACGTTACTCAAGGAAATATTAAGAAAAGTACCGAAACCGCTCAATCATTAGTTGCACAAGCAAAAAAAAGAATTGAAGAAATTGGTAAACGCGAAGGTTTATCGGGTTTACCAACTGGTTTTCATAAATTAGATGGATTAACATCAGGTTGGCAACCGTCAGATTTAATTATTATTGCTGCACGTCCGGGTATGGGTAAAACAGCTTTTGTACTATCAATGGCGCGAAACATAGCTATTGACGCCAATAAAGGAGTAGCATTTTTTTCGTTAGAAATGTCAAGTGTTCAGTTAATTACGCGTTTAATTTCATCTGAAACAGGTTTGTCTTCAGAAAAATTACGTACAGGAAAACTAGAACAACACGAATGGGAACAGCTAAACGTAAAAGTAAAAGATTTAGAAAAAGCTCCTTTGTTTATAGATGACACCCCTTCATTATCTATTTTTGATTTACGTGCAAAAGCCCGCAGATTAAAATCTCAATACGACATACAATTAATAGTAATAGATTATTTGCAGTTAATGACTGCAGGCGGAAATGGTAAAGGCGGTGGTAATCGTGAGCAAGAAATCTCAACAATTTCACGTAACTTAAAAGGTTTGGCTAAAGAATTAGATATTCCGGTAATTGCACTTTCGCAGTTATCGCGTGCGGTTGAAACACGTGGTTCATCTAAACGTCCGTTATTGTCTGATTTACGTGAATCGGGAGCAATTGAGCAAGATGCCGATATTGTATCGTTTATTTATAGACCTGAATATTATAAAATTGATGTTTGGGACGATGAAGAACAAAGCCCAACCGAAGGTCAGGCTGAATTTATTGTTGCAAAACACCGTAACGGTGGTTTGGATAACATTCGATTAAAATTCTTAGGTAAATTTGGTAAGTTTGATAATTTAGATGATGCTTTTATGCCATTTGATGAGTTTCCTTCAAGTATGAATGACCGACAAACTATTAGCGATTTGCCGCCTGGCGAACAAATATTTGGCAGTAGTTTTAGTGATGATAACGATGTTCCTTTTTAAAAAGGAACATTTTTTTATTTAAATTTTATAAACAGTATTAATCTTTTAAAACAAAAATTAATTATTTAATACAATTTATATTGCAATAGGGATGGAGCGTTTGTTGGAGCTATTTGTTTTTGCTAAAAAACAAAAGCGACTCGCGAGAGCCCGACCTGCAACGCAGTGGAAGGGATTGCCCTTACAGTTAAAAGAATAATTTATTTAGGTAAATTTTAAATTCTTTATATTTAGATTGTATTTTTGTAAAAAAGAAATTAATGAAATACGCACGTTTAACAAAAGAACAATTAGAGGAGTTACATGTTGAATTTTCTAATTTTTTAGCTTCGCAACAAATTGATAAAGCAGAATGGGATCAGTTAAAAATAGATAAACCTGAAATTGTTGAGCAAGAATTAGATGTTTTTTCGGACTTGGTATGGGAAGGTGTTTTAAAAACTGCAAAATACATTGAACATTTTTCTGCAAGTCATATTTTTTTATTTCAGTTTGATGAAACTGACATTGATACAATTGTATTGAAAACTAATAATAAAGATATTAATTTTTTAACAGAAGAAGGACTTCAATGGCTTGGTAATAATTTAGGTAGTAACGATGTTGAAATAAGATATGGAGCAAAAAAATTTGGATTAGATAGAAATACAGAAATTTTTGATATAATTAAACAAGGCGGAATTTTAAGCCAAGGTGAATTATATGAGCAAATTAAAATTTTTTTAGGTAAGTAATATGGCAGATAAAAGTAGTAGTATTTTTGAACTTATTTCGGACTTACGAAATGAGTTAAACCAACATAATTACAATTATTATGTTTTGGATAAACCTACAATTTCTGATTTAGAATTTGATCAAAAACTTAAACAACTTCAGGATTTAGAAGCAAGTAATCCTGAGTATTTTGATGTAAATTCGCCAACACAGCGTGTAGGTGGTACTATTACAAAAAATTTTAACACAGTAACCCATGAAAATAGAATGTATTCTTTGGAAAATTCGTATTCAAAAGAAGATTTAATTGATTGGGAAAATAGAATTCAACGTATATTAGGTAATGTAGCAGTAGCGTATGTTTGTGAATTAAAATACGATGGTGCTTCAATATCAATCACTTATGAAAATGGTTTGCTAACCAAAGCGGTTACTCGCGGAGATGGTTTTCAGGGCGATGATGTAACTAATAATGTAAAAACTATAAAATCGGTTCCATTAAAATTAAAAGGAAACTTTCCTGAAAAATTTGATATACGTGGCGAAATTATTTTGCCAATTGAAGGTTTTGAAAAAATGAATGCCGAACTTATAGATATTGGCGAAACACCATATTCAAATCCCCGTAATACGGCATCGGGTAGTTTAAAATTACAAGATAGCGCGCAAGTGGCAAAACGCCCTTTAGATTGTTTGTTATATAATATTGTAGGTGCTAACAATTTTTTTAAAACACATGAAACTTCGTTGCAAGCAGCTAGAAACTTTGGATTTAAAGTTCCAAATGAATCAAAGTTGGTAAAAAACATGCAAGAAGTTTTTGATTTTATTGCGTATTGGGATACAAACCGCCACCATTTGCCTTACGAAATTGACGGGATTGTTATTAAAGTTAACGATTTATTTCAACAAGAAGAACTAGGTTATACAGCCAAAAATCCACGTTGGGCCATTGCTTATAAATTTAAAGCCGAACAAGCTGTCACGCAGTTAGAATCAATTTCTTATCAAGTAGGTAGAACAGGTGCTATTACACCCGTTGCAAATTTGCAACCTGTACAGCTTGCTGGTACTATAGTTAAAAGAGCGTCGTTACATAATGCCGATCAAATTGAAAAACTAGATATACGTGTTGGCGATACCGTTTTTGTTGAAAAAGGAGGCGAAATTATTCCAAAAATTGTTGGAGTAGATACAACTAAACGTACAACAAATAGTAATCCAACACAGTATATTACCCATTGTCCTGAATGTAATACAGCTTTAATCCGAAACGAGGGCGAAGCACAACATTATTGTCCTAATTTTTACGAATGTCCGCCACAAATTATTGGAAGAATAGAGCATTTTATTAGTAGAAAAGCTATGAATATTGATGGTTTAGGTGGTGAAACAGTTGCTTTGTTGGTAAAGAATAATTTAATTGTAAATTATGCCGATTTATATCAGTTAACAAAAGCAGCTATTTTGCCTTTAGAGCGTATGGCTGAAAAGTCGACAGATAATTTAATAAATGGTATAGAAGCATCAAAAGAAATTGCATTTGAAAAAGTACTTTTTGCCTTAGGAATACGATTTGTTGGTGAAACAGTAGCCAAAAAATTAGCAAATCATTATAAAAATATAGATGCATTAATGCAAGCAAATTACGATGATCTGGTAAATGTTGATGAAATTGGCGATAAAATTGCATTAAGCATTCAATCTTTTTTTGCAAATGATGCTAATGTAGAAATAATTAATAGATTGAAAAAATACGGCTTAAAATTTGAAATTGAAGCGAAAGAAAACACTCAAGTTTCTAATAAATTCGATGGTTTAATTATGGTTGTTTCGGGTAAATTTGAACATTTTTCAAGAGATGAAATTAAAGAAATTATTGAAGCAAACGGTGGGAAAAACGGTAGTTCAATTACAGGAAAAACATCGGTTGTAGTGGCAGGATTAGACATGGGACCTGCTAAATTAGAAAAGGCTACTAAATTAGGAATTGCAATTTGGAACGAAAATGAATTTATTGAAAAATTGAATAATATTTAAAATAGAAGATAATAATTACTTAATATTTAATAAATATTCAAATAATACGCTGTTCTGATATTTGTATTGTAAAAAATAAACAATATGAGATCAATTGAAATGAAAAGCGTTTACAAAGGAATTTTAAGTTTAATTACTTATGTAGCTTTAATGTTTGTAGTGTGTTCTAACTTATAATTAAAGAAACCACATTACTACTTAAATGATTGTTTTAAGCAATCATTCTTTATAACTAAAATTATTACAACTATATATTTTAAAATACGTCTATTTTTTAAGGCGTATTTTTTTTTTACACTTTTATAAGTTTTGAAGTTGCTGTTTTTTGATTAAAAGCATCAAAATAAAAGTCAATTTGGCCAACTCTTACCCCATAACATCCCACTTGGTTTACTATAACTTCGTTACCTTGACTATTTAAAACAACAGTAGGTTCTTCTAAAAAAGTATGCGTGTGTCCACCAATTATCAGGTCAATATTTTTTGTTTGAGCAGCTAAGTCTAAGTCCGAAATCATTTGTGAATTATTAGGATAACTGTAACCTAAATGCGATAAACAAATAATTAAATCGCACTTTAAATCATTTTTTAAAGTTTTCGTAATATCTTGGGCAATTTCAATTGGGTTGTTCCAAACAGTTTCGCCGAATTCGCTTTTATTTACTAAACCATCTAATTTAACACCTAAACCAAACACGCCAATTTTAATTCCGTCTTTTATAAAAACTTTATAAGGTTTTGTAAATCCATTCATTAAAGTGTTTGTAAAATCATAATTTGCATTTAGAATATCAAATTTAGCGTTTGAAATTTGATCGGCTAAATTATTAACACCGTTATCAAATTCATGATTACCAATTGTACCAGCATCGTATTGTAACATGTTCATAATTTTAATTTCTAAAGCGCCTCCGTAATAATTAAAATAGGGTGTACCTTGAAACATATCTCCAGCATCAAATATTAATGTATTTGGATTTTCAGATTTTATTTTTTTAAAAATTGTAGCTCGTTTTGCTGCGCCTCCTTGGTTTGGAAATTTGTCATCGGAACTATCAAAAGGATCTAAATGGCTATGAGTATCGTTGGTGTGTAAAATGGTAATTCGTTTAGATTTTCCAGAAGTAAAACTACTTAAACCAAACCCAGATAAAGTTAAAGCTGTAGTTGCAGATGTTTTTAAAATAAAATCTCGACGTTTCATTATTCAAAAATTATTCTAGGTTTAACAGATGGATTTAACGTATCGATTTTCGTAAAATAATCGATAAACATATTACGAAGTTTAAAATTTAAGGAATGATTTTCTGTTGCATTTAATAAAAATTGCATGTTATCACCACCTTTGGATAAATAATCGTTAGTTACTAAATAGTATTCTTTAGTTTTTTCAACCAAAATGTTATTAATCTTAATATGGGTAATGGTTGAGCTGTTTTTATCTACAAATATTTCTATACCGCTTAAAGGGTGTGCAACTTTATTTTTAACTATAAAATTAGATAAATCCCAAACAACCTTACCACTAACTTTTAAAACAACCGCATTGTTTTCAAAAGGCATAATATCAAAAGCAGTACGTGTTGTAATGTTTCCTTTTGCAATAGTAGATCTAATTCCGCCGTAATTCAATAAACAAAAATCAATAGAATTTCCTGTTTGTTTAGAATAAACAGGTGTAGCAGTTTCTAAAATGGCATCGGCATAAAAATTAGTCATTTTATTTTGCCATTTACCATCATTCTTATCTAAATTTTGAGGATTGTAAGCAAGGATTTTAGATAAATCTTTTTGAATATGAGAACGATAAGGAGTTAAAAAAGAATTAACTAAAGCGTCATCTACAACTAAAGAACCAACATGAATAAACGAATGTGCATAATTTGTTTTATAGAATTTTTTGGTATTACAATTAGTAAATAAAATTGCTAAAAAAACAAAAGCAAACAGTTTAAAATAATGTTTGTGTAAGTTTATATATTTCATGTTTTAATTTAATGAAAATAGTTAACTTTGTAAGGAACAAATTTACAACGAATAATTTGTAAGTTGTTCAATTAAAACAATATTTAATTACTAATTTGTAAAGATGAAATCATTTGTTGGCACAGGCGTTGCTTTAATTACCCCTTTTAAAAAAGATTTATCGGTTGATGTAGAGGCATTACAAAAAATTGTTGAGTTTAACATTTCTGGTGGTGTAGAATATTTAGTTGTTTTAGGAACAACCGCAGAAACAGCAACTTTAACAAAAGAAGAACAAGCTTTAGTAAAGCAAACAATTATTGATACCAATAACGGCAGATTACCTTTAGTTTTAGGTGTTGGTGGAAATAATACAATGGATGTAGTTAGCCAATTAAACCAAGATAACTTAAAAGGTTTTGATGCCATTTTATCGGTATCGCCATACTATAACAAACCAACGCAAGAAGGTATTTATCAGCATTTTAAAATGATAGCAGAAAAATCGCCTTTACCAATTATTTTATATAACGTTCCAGGTCGTACAGCAAGTAACATGTTGCCTACAACGGTTGCACGTTTAGCAAACGAATTTAAAAATATTATAGGTATTAAAGAAGCTGCAGGTGATATAGTACAAGCAATGGATTTAATACGTTTTACACCTAAAGACTTTTTAGTTATTTCTGGAGATGATATAATAACATTACCAATGGTATTAGCAGGTGGTGCGGGTGTTATTTCGGTAATCGGTGAAGCTTTTCCTAAAGAATTTTCAGAAATGGTACGTTTAGGTTTAAAAAGAAATGTTGATGAAGCTTATGAAATTCATTACAAATTAACCGATTCTATCAGCATGATTTTTGAACAAGGAAACCCAGCAGGTGTAAAAGAATTATTTAAGCATTTAAACCTATGCGAAAATCAAGTTCGTTTACCATTAGTTTCTGTAAATAATGATTTATCAACTCGTTTAGCCGATTTTTTAAAAAAATTAAACTAAAAAAATAAAACTATGTTATCTAACGAATTACAAAAAGCATTAAATAATCAGGTAAAAATTGAAGGCGATTCTTCTCAAATATACTTGGCTATGGCATCGTGGGCAGAAAACCAAGGTTTTGAAGGGATTGCTACATTTATGTATGCTCAATCAGACGAAGAACGTATGCATATGTTAAAATTAATAAAATACATTAACCAACGCGGTGGCGAAGCATTAATACCAAATG
The DNA here is from genome assembly GCF_030545015.1 of Myroides sp. JBRI-B21084. Lineage (GTDB taxonomy): Bacteria > Bacteroidota > Bacteroidia > Flavobacteriales > Flavobacteriaceae > Flavobacterium. The sequence continues at coordinate 1,677,934 of NZ_CP120653.1, read as the reverse complement.
TAGAACAACCTAATTTAGATCATTCGTCATTTAAAACACTATTTAATCAGTTGTTTGAGCATGAAGTTTTTGTATCAAAAAGTATTAACGACTTAGTACACATATCGTTACAAGAACGTGATTACGCTACACATAACTTTTTACAATGGTATGTTGCTGAACAAATTGAAGAAGAATCAACAGCACGTACTATTTTAGATAAAATAAATTTAATTGGCGATGATAAAGGAGGATTGTATTTATTTGATAACGATATAAAAAACTTTCCACAACAAAATAATCAACCCGCAATATAATTTAACGAAACATTAAGTTTAAATGTTGAAAAAGATGTCTTATTTTAGGGCATCTTTTTTTATTAAAAGATATTGTACCATAAAAAGATTAGTAGTAACTTTGCGTTTGCTATAAAACATATAGCTTTTGTATAAACAATAACAATTTATGAGAAAAATTTCGTATTTAGTATTCACAGCAATAGTATTTGCAAGCTGTTCACCGCTACAAAAAGCGTTAAAGGTTGAAGATACTGCTTATAAAAATGAAGTTGCAGACCAACTATACGAAAAAGGGAAATATAAACAAGCTATCCGTTTATATGAACAAATAGAAGCAAAAGAAAGTTGGGCACCCAATTTTCAATCAATGTATTATAAATATAGTAAATCATATTATAATGCAAAAAAATGGGAAGCTGCACAACCCATGCTTCAAAAATTTAATACCATTTATTTTAATAGCCCAAATCGTGAAGAAACGATGTTTTTAGAAGCAATGGCTTCTTATGAAATGTCTGAAGTTTTTTCATTAGATCAACATGCAACATACGAAGGAATTAAAAAATTTGAAACATTTATAACAGCTTTTCCAGAATCGCAATATAAAAAAGAAGCAAATGAAAAAATGCGTGAATTAAATCAAAAAATTGAACTTAAAGCATACGAAAATGCACGTTTGTTCAATAAAATTGGTGAATACACACGCGATTATAACGCTGCTATTGTTGCCTTAGATAACTTTATGTTAGATTATCCTGGAACAATATATAAAACAGATGCCCTTTTTTATAAATTCGATTCAGCTTATAAATTAGCATTAAATAGTGTATATTCTAAAATGGAAGATCGTTTGCGAAAAGCAATTAATATGCACGATGATTTAATATCTTACGACCCAAACACCAAGTATAAAGAAGAAGCAAACCAAATGCTTACTCGTTTAAAAAAAGAATTACAACAATTTTCAACAAAATAAGAAAATGGATTTAAAGAAAACCAACGCTGCAGTAAATACTGTTACTTACAACAAAGCAGAAATTGAAAAACCAACAGGTAATATTTACGAAGCAATTACAATTATTGCAAAAAGAGCTAACCAAATTAATACTGAAATTAAAAAAGAATTAATTGATAAGTTAGATGAATTTGCTACTTATAACGATAGTTTAGACGAAGTTTTTGAAAATAAAGAGCAAATTGAAGTGTCTAAATTCTACGAAAAATTACCTAAACCACACGCAATTGCTGTTGAAGAATGGTTAAAAGGTGATCTAACTTTTAAAGAGTAAACAAAATGCAAAACGTAAGCGGTAAAAAAATTATTCTGGGAATTTCAGGTGGTATTGCCGCTTATAAAACGGCAAGTTTTGTTAGATTATTAATAAAAGCAGGTGCGCAGGTTCAAGTAATCATGTCACCTGCTTCTTGTGCTTTTATTACTCCATTAACTTTAGCAACTTTATCTAAACGACCTGTTTATACAGAATTTGAAAAAAGTTTTGGCGAATGGACAAATCATGTTGATTTAGCTTTGTGGGCAGATGCAATGATTATTGCACCAGCAACCGCAAATACTTTAGCAAAAATGGCAAATGGTTTGTGCGATAATTTATTATTGGCTACGTATTTATCAGCCAAATGTCCAGTGTTTTTTGCACCTGCTATGGATTTAGATATGTTTATTCATCCTTCTACTAAATCAAACATTCAAAAATTAGTTAGCTATGGAAATATTGAAATTGAAACCGCCTTTGGCGAATTAGCATCGGGTTTAATAGGGCAGGGTAGAATGGCCGAACCTGAATTTATGTTAAATGTTTTAAATGAATATTTTTCGAAAAATAGTTCTAATGATTTAAAAGGAAAGCAAGTTGTAATTACCGCCGGACCAACTTACGAACCTATTGATCCTGTACGCTTTATAGGTAACCATTCAACTGGGAAAATGGGTTTTGATATTGCAAACGAAGCTGCAAATCGCGGAGCAAATGTAGTGCTAATTACAGGACCAACTTCTTTAAAAACAAATAATTCACAAATAAAGGTTCAAAAAATACTTTCTGCAAATGATATGTATCAGGCATGTCACGATGTTTTTGAAAGTGCAGATATTGTTATTGGGGCGGCTGCTATTGCTGATTACAGACCAAAAACAGTAGCAACCCAAAAAATTAAAAAAAACGATGAAGAATTTACCATTGTTTTAGAAAAAAATCCTGATATTTTAGCATCTTTAGGTGCAATAAAAACGCATCAGTTTTTAGTAGGTTTTGCTTTAGAAACAGAAAATGAAATTGAATATGCTAAATCCAAACTAAAAAAGAAAAATTTAGATTTAATTGTTTTAAATTCGTTAAATGATAAAGGTGCCGGTTTTGGAAAACCAACAAATAAAGTTACCTTTATTGATAAAGATTTTAATATCTTTCCGCAAGAATTAAAATCAAAAGAAGATGTTGCTAAAGATATTATTGACCAAATTTTAAAAAATTATGCTAAATAAAATTGTATTGTTTTTTTTACTACTTGTGGGCAGCACAGCAGTTGCACAAGAATTAAATGCAAATGTTGTTGTAAATGCAGATAAAATTCAACAATCAAATAAACAGGTGTTTAGTACTTTACAAAATGCCATGCGCGATTTTTTAAACAATACTAAATTTACAAACAATACAGTAAAAAAATCTGAATTAATTGATTGTAATGTGTTGTTAGTTGTAAATTCATACGATGCCAATACAAATGCTTTTTCTGGCACTTTGCAAGTTCAATCATCGCGTCCGGTTTTTAATTCAGGTTATGGAACATCAATATTTAACTTTAGCGATAAGTTTATAAATTTCAATTATTTAGAATTTGAACCGTTAGTTTATTCAGAAAATGCAATCAATTCAAATTTAGTTGGTTTATTAAGCTATTATGCACATGTAGTAGTTGGTTTAGATGCAGATACTTTTTCGTTATACGGCGGAACAACTAACTTTCAAAAAGCGTCAAATGTTGTAGCCATGATGCAACAAAACGATGATAAAGGTTGGAAAATGGGCGAACAAAACAATCGTTACGCTTTAATAAACGATATTTTAGCTAATATGTATGCACCATACCGCGAAGCTTTATACAATTATCATATAAATGGTTTAGATTTAATGGCTACGAGTCCTGATCAAGGTAAAACAGGTATTGCTGCTGCAATTGATGCACTTTCAAACATACATAAAAGTAGACCGAATGCTTTAGTTACAAGAATTTTCTTTGATGCTAAGGCCGATGAAATTACTAATGTTTTTAATGCAGGACCAACTTTTGATACCAACAAACTTATTGAAACTTTAACAAGAATAAATTCTACAAACGGAGCTAAATGGAACCGTATGTAATATAAAAGATATGTTAACACACTTATCAATTACAAATTATGCATTAATTACACATGCATCGGTTAATTTTTCTAATAATCTTACCATAATTACCGGAGAAACAGGTGCAGGTAAATCAATTTTACTTGATGCTTTGTCTTTGGTTTTAGGGAAAAGAGCCGATTTAAGTGTTTTGAGAAATTCAAATGAAAAATGTATTATTGAAGCACAATTTTCTTTAAAATCGTACAATTTAGAATCGTTTTTCACTGCACTTGAACTTGATTATGAAGAAGATACTATAATTAGGAGAGAAATACTTCCTACTGGTAAATCGCGCGCTTTTGTAAACGATGCTCCTACAACACTACAAAATTTGCAGCAATTAAGCACAGTTTTAATTGATATTCACACACAACACCAAACTCAAGATTTGTTTAATGAAAAATATCAATTGCAATTGGTTGATGTTTTTGCAGAAAATGGTTCGCTTTTAAAAGATTATCAAAAACAATATCAAATTTTTAAAAAGCAACAAAGTGATTTAAAGCTCTTAAAAGAAAAACAATTGTTAATTGCTAAAGAACAAGATTACAATGCATTTTTGTTAGATGAATTGTTACAAGCTAATTTAAAAGCAGGCGAACAAGAAGAATTAGAAAGTCAGTTTGAAATTTTATCAAATGTTGAAAAAGTTGGCAGTTTTTTAGAACAAACAAATGCTTTATTAACAAACGAAGATTTAGGAGTTAGTAAACAATTATACGAAGTTAAGTTACAAATGCAGCGTTTGGCACAAATTAGTGGTGCGTATGAAAGCTTATATCAACGTATAGAAAGTAGTTTTATTGAAATTGAAGATATTGCTGATGAAGTTCAAAATGCTATGCAACAATTAGTTGCAGATCCACATCAGTTAGAAATTCTTAATCAAAAATTACAACAAATCTATCAATTACAAAAAAAGCATCACGTTTCAACTATTGAAGAATTACTTCATATTCAAAACGAATTATCTGAAAAAGTAGCTGGTTTAGAAACAATTGATGATGAAATTGTCCAATTAGAAAATTTATTAATTGTAACTGAAAAAGAACTGAATAGTTTAGCAAATAAGTTACATGAAAAGCGTACTGCAGTTTTAACTAATTTAGAACGCAATATCAGTCAATTAATTGCTCCATTAGGTATGCCAAATGCGCAATTTAAAATTGAATTAGTAGCTACAGAAAATTTTTCAACCAATGGAAAAAATGAAGTAAATTGGTTATTCTCTGCAAATAAAGGAATGCAATTTGGGTTGTTGAAAAAAACAGCATCAGGCGGAGAACTTTCTAGAATTATGTTAGCTGTAAAATCTATTTTAGCAAGTAAAAGCAATTTACCTACCATAATTTTTGATGAAATTGACACTGGTGTTTCTGGTGATGTTGCCGATAAAATGGGCAATATTATGAAAGATATGGGCAATTATATGCAAATTTTTGCAATTACGCATTTACCACAAGTAGCATCGAAAGGAAAGCAACATTTTAAAGTTTCAAAATATGACAATGATGAAGCTACAACTTCAACGATACAATTGTTAACAAATGAAGAAAGAATACATGAAATTGCACAAATGCTTTCGGGAAATAAAATAACCGAAGCTGCTTTACAACACGCAAAACAATTACTTAATTAAAGCTTTACAAAAAATATAAGTATATTTTAAAATTAAAGAGGCTGTCTGAAAAGGATCTAATTGTTAAGCTGAACTAGATTAATTGTGTTCAATTCGCAAACACGGTTCATCTTCTCATAATTTTTATAAATCAAAAGTATGAGATTACGCATCAAATGCGAAATGACTATGAGACTGATTTTTCAGACAGCCTCTTTTTAATAATTTCCTTTCAATAAAGTGCCACCAATTGTTGATTTTGCTTCAATTCCTAGTTTTTTCATCATTTCGTAAGTTGTACAAACAGCAGCCGATGTTACTGGAATACCTATTTCTTGTTCAATTTTATCAATAGCTTCTAGCGAAGGCATTTGCACACACGCCGAAGCAACTAAAACATCAACCCCCGTTAAATCTAGTTGTTTATAAATATCCAATAAATTTAACGGATTTTGAGCCGCAACTTCTAAATTATCAGGTATTTCTAAAGCAATACTTTCATTTACTTTAAAGCCTTGATGTTCAATATAATCAACCACCATATCGGTTAATGGGCGCATATAAGGTGTAATTACCGATACTGTTTTTGCACCCAAAACATTTAAACCGTTAATTAACGCACCAGCCGATGTTACAATAGGAGTAGGAAAGCCGTTTGCAACGGTTTCTTGGTGTAAATTTACCTCAGAAACACAATGATAACCACGTCCCATACTCATTATAGCTACCAAACACGCATACCCCATTACGTCAACATGTGCGTCTGAAAGTTCTAAAGCACATTTTAAACTCATGGCATCCATGGCTTCTAATTCTTCCTTAGTTACTTTTTTCATGCGCATTCTGCTGCTGTGAAACGTAAAACGTTCTGGTAAAATGGTTTCGCGCGCTTTAAAAATAGCTGGAATTTCGGTTTCCATTGTTACATTGCTCGACGGTACAATTTGTCCAATTCTATATTTTTTCATTTATATATTTTTTTTTGAGCGTTCCCTTATAGGTCGGGCCTTACGTTACAATCTTTGCAATTATTGCTTTTAAATGCAATAATTGCAAAGGATTTTCACTACAATCCCTAACGCAAATGTTTGTTATTTAGCTATCTCTTTAACCGTATTCACTATCGTTCCAATACCTTCAACAGTAGCTTCAACCACGTCTCCATGGTGTAACCATTCTTGTGGATTTCTACCTGCACCAACACCTGCTGGAGTTCCAGTTGCAATAATATCGCCTGCTTCTAAAGTAAAAACTGTACTTAAATCTTCAATTAAATAATTGATATTGAATAACATAAACTGTGTGTTCGAGTTTTGTTTTTCTACACCATTTACTTTTAAAGATACATTTAAGTTATGCGGATTTTCAATTTCATCTTTTGTAACTAAGTAAGGCCCCATTGGTGCAAAAGTGTCTTGTCCTTTAGAAACAATCCATTGTCCTTCGCGACGGCAATCACGTGCCGAAATATCGTTAATTACAGTGTATCCAAAAACATAATCTAAAGCATCAGCTTTTGGTACGTATTTACCTTTTTTAGATATAATTACTGCTAATTCACATTCCCAATCTAATTGTTGGGTAAGTTTAGTGTTTTTAATAATCTCGGTGTTTGTTGCAGTAACAGTTGTAGGCGGTTTTGAAAAAATAATTGGTTTTACAGGTAATTTTCCGGTAGTATCTAAACTTCGAGCACTTTCTGCAACGTGTTCGGTATAATTTAAACCAATACCAATGATGTTTTTACGAGGTTTTTCAATCGGAGCCAATAGTTCAACTTCGTTTAAAGGCAACGAAATATTTTCAAAGTCAACTTCGCGGGTATCTTCAATTAAATGGGTAATTTCTTCAATTACTTCAAATCCCATGTCAATTAATTCTAACATATCGTTTGGTAACGGAAAGTTTGAAATTCCACCAAAATCTTCCATGTCAACAACCATATTGTTGTGAATAAATCCTAAGCGCGGTTCGCTGTTTTGTGTTTTGTATGTAAGTAGTTTCATTTTAAATAGTTGACTTATAATTTTAGAATTATTTTTTTAATAATATTTTGTAAGCTGCAAATAGTAGTAGGCTTGACGAAAAAATAACATTTGCATAGCCAATTATAACGGATAATTGATCGCCTAATCCAATTAAATAAAAACCAATTATAATAAAGATTATGGCAATAGCCATTCCAAATATAGGTTTAAAAGTATTCATTTTTATTTTTTTGCAATATTGTGTTTTATATTTTAAAGATATAAATGATTTACTAATTTTACTCATTAATTCTGTATTTGTTAGTCATAAACAAAAATAATGAATGTTGAAAAATCATTAGTTAAGTTTTTTTCTATGATCTATAACTTTTCTTAAATCGATTAAAGGTTGAAGGTTTTGAATATTTTCTTCTTCTAACTTTTTCCATTCAATCCAACTTATATTAACGGTTACATCATATTCACCAATAAGTCCATCTAACAAAATGTATATAGCATTTTTCATTTCTCCTGAATCATCAAAATTTCTAGTGAATAATTCTATGCCTAATTTATCATTGTCTGCAGAATATGTAAAATAAATGTCATTATATCCTAATTTATAATCCCCATAATTAATTATCAGCTGGTCTCCTGGTATTCTTTGTCTAAAAGAATTAAATTGCCAATTTTTTAGTTTTGGACTTTTACTAATCAATTTATTAACAGCAGAAAAACTCTCTTTTATACCATCGGCGGAAATAGAAAATTCCCTTTTACCATTTTCATGTATTGGACTAAATTCAAATGTTATATTTTCATCAATTTCTTGAAAATGTACTGTAATTTCGTCGAAAATCGCATCTCTAAATTCGAGATTATCTACATTTTTATAAATGTATTCTTCGTTTTTAATAAACCAATTCCAAAATTGATCTTCTTTATTTTCTTTTTTGAAACTAAAAAACGCCATAAGTATTAAACTTGTTAATATTAAACCTGAAAATAAAATCCTTTTTTTACTGATTAATCTGATTTCCACCATTCTCTTCAAGAACTTTTTCTTGATACAACCCTAAACTTTCAATAACAGGTAAATCGTTAAATGAAAACAAACAAGCGTCTTCGGTATCAGATAAATTGTGATGTTCGTGCCATGCCCAACTAGGAACACAAAAGATATCGCGCTCTTTCCATTCAAATCTTTGTCCGTTTATTATAGAAAAACCTTTACCTTTAGCACATTGATATACAATAGAACCTGTGTGTTTGTGTGCTTTGCCTTTAAAACCAGCAGGCAATAATTGCATAGCTGCACCCATAGTTTGCATAACGTGTCCGCCAGTAATAGGGTTGCTGTATTTCATATAAATACCATCGTAAGGGTTTAGTTCGTTTACTTTTTCAGCTTCTAACAAGGCAGGATAAACTTTTGTCCACGAATATTTAAATAATGGTGAATAAGGTTTATCCCAAACTTTATCGGCTGGCAACAAACCTGCACAGCCATAGGTCATGGGTGAAAAGTTTAAAGGTTTAACCAAAGGTTGTTTGCCATCGTAAACAGCATAATCATTGGCTTCAAGCGCATTTACTAAAGGTATATCTAAACCATCTTGCCAAATACATGTTTTTCCACCTGGTTCAACTCCGTGTTCATGCCAAGCAGAATTTGGGGTAATTACAAAATCATTAACTTCTAACATAATTTTGTTACCATCAACAACTGTATAACCACCTTCGCCTTCCATAATAAAGCGTAAAGCCGAAGCAGCGTGACGGTGTGCCGAGGTAAATTCGCCTGGACGCGTAACCTGAATTCCGGTGTATAACCAACCAACTGCAGCACTTACATCTTTGCGTTTATCGTTTACTAAATAAACCACACGGCGACCTGCTTGTTCAGGTGTAACTAATTCGGAAGATTTTAAAACTAAATGTCTTAAATCGCTGTATTTCCACAACATAGGAATCGATGAAGAGCGTGGTTCCCATGGTTCAATATCGTTAGCTACTGTCCATAACGCGCCTGCACCTAAATTTTCTAATTCTTTGTAATAAGCTTCTAATTCTGGAGTGTTTTGTACACGTGCACGACCATAAATGTCGTCTGAATGTGGTGTTTCCATATTATTTATATTTTAAAGAAGAATTTTAATCTTCGGATTTATTTATAAATGTAATTTTTTTAGTAGGTGCAATATTCACGCGTAAATCAAAAATATCAAAACGGTTGTAATGTCCTAATATATCGTGCATTTGTTTAGGCTGTATGCATTTTGATAAATCAATATCGGCATAAACAATTCCTTCTTCATCAATTAAAGGCGAACCAATTACCGCACCATTTGGACCAATAAAACCAGAAAAAGCACTATTTTTTCTATCTAATAATTCATCAATATTAGGAACATCGGCACGTAATGCATCTTTAATTTCTTGCGAAATAGTTGAACACGAAACAATTGTAAACAGTTTGCCTTCAAACGAATGCGCTGCTGCGCGAATTTTAATAGCTTCGGCCATATCATAATCGGGTGGAGCAACTGGTAGCGAAATATAATTAGCAATGTGTATTAATTCACCTTGAGAAAGCAAAGTAAATCGAGCCAAAGTGTTGGTGTTTTCGCCACAAGCTAATGTTCCTACCGGACCTACAGAGGTATTGTATACTTTTAACGAAGATCCATCTCCACTTGTCCATGTTAATTTTTCGGCCCAAGTAGGTACTAATTTTCTGTGTTTGCCTATAACATTTCCGTTGTTATCTATAATTAAATTGGTATTATAAATTTCGCCAAAACTATCGCCACGTTCGTTAATTCCTATAACAATATTCATGTCGAAATCTTTTGCAGCTTTGTATAGTTTTTGCATAGATGCATCATTAACAGCAACCGAGTTTTTATATAATTCTTCGTACCATTTGCTGCCTTGAACGGGTGTCATAACCCAGTTCCAATACGGATAGCCAGCTATAAAAACTTCGGGAAAAGCAATTAATTTAGCTCCATTTTCATGTGCTTCTTTTATAAAATTTATGGCTTTATCTATTGTTTTCTCTACATTTAAAAATACAGGTGCGGTTTGTACCGTAGCTGCTTTAAATTGTTTAAATTCCATAATTACGTGTTTTAATTTTTTAAAAGTGTACAGCGATTAATGCTAAAATTGCGGGAACTGCTTGTACAAAAAATATTTTTTTTGATGCGGTAATTGATCCGTAAATTCCTGCTACAATTACACAACTTAGAAAAAATATACTTACATATAAGGCCCATTCATTATTATTTATTAAAATAGACCATATTAAACCAGCTGCCAAAAAGCCATTGTATAAACCTTGATTAGCAGCTAATGCTTTTGTGGGTTTAAATAGATTTTCGGGTATTGATTTAAAAGTACGTTTTCCAATGGTTTCCCAAGCAAACATTTCAAAATACATAAAGTATAAATGTTCAAGGGCTACCAAACCGATTAATATTTTTGAAATTAAATACATTTGCTAATTATCTAATAAATATTTTTCAATTTTTGCTTTCACTTCTTCATTAAAAGCTTCTGCTTTAATTGTTTTTCTATCTTCGGCAATGGCAACGTTTACTAAAGTAACTTCGCCTTCTAAAACCGTTTTTTCTTGTTGGTTGATGAAATGAAAACCACAAACTACCGATGAACTTTTTAATTCTTTCACCCATAATTTTTTGGTTAGTATTTCGCCAATTCTTGCAGCATTTTTAAACTGAACTTTTAAATCAACCGTAGGAATTCCGTTTGTTTCGTGGATTTTAGAAAAAGGTCGGTCTAAAGCTTCTTCAAACCAATCTTCTACTAAATCGTTTAACATTTCAAAAAAACGCGGATAAAAAACAATACCTGCAAAATCGGTATGTCTAAATCGTATTTGTTCTTCTTTTATAAAATAACTCATTATATATGTCTTAATACTTAAATCTAAAATTTTAATACTACTTCAACTTAAAACGCTGAATTTTACCTGTTTCGGTTTTTGGTAATTTATCTAGAAAATGAATTACGCGAGGGTATTTATACGGAGCAGCATTTTCTTTAAACCAGTTTTGAATGTTTTTTGCAAATTCTTCAGATGCGTTTTCTTTATTTTTTAAAACAATATTGGCACAAACCAACATACCACGGTCTTTATCAGGCAAACCAACAACAGCACATTCTAAAATTTCGTGGTGCGTAAGCAATACACTTTCTACTTCAATTGCAGCAATATTATAGCCCGATGAAATAATCATATCATCACCACGTGCTACAAACCAAAAATAGCCATCGGTATCTTGTTTAAAAATATCACCTGTTATATTCCAACCGTTTTGTACATATTCTTGTTGCTTTTCGGGTCTATTTAAATATTTGCAGCCCGTGATTCCACGAACAGCCAAACGTCCAGGAGTTTCGCGCGGAAGTTCATTTCCATTTTCATCAACAATTTTGGCTTCATATCCAGTAATAGCAACACCTGTTGCGCCAGGTTTCATGTTTTCTTGGTTTGATGAAATAAAAATATGCAACATTTCGGTGGCTCCGATACCATCAATAATTTTTAAACCAGTTTCATTGTACCAATCTTCCCAAATTTTTAAAGGAAGTGTTTCACCTGCCGAAACACATCTACGTAAACTTGTTAAGTTGTAATCCTTGGCTTTTTCTGTGAGTATACGCCAAGCAGTGGGTGCAGTAAAACAAATGGTAACCTTATGGTTTTGAATAACCTCTAAAAGTACATCGGGACTTGGTTTTTCAATTAAAAAAGAACTTGATCCAAAGTACATTGGAAACAAAACCAAACCGCCTAAACCAAATGTAAAGCCAATTGGAGGACTTCCAGCAAATACGTCTTTTTCGGTAGGTTGTAATGAATACTTTGGAAAAGCTTCGCAAATATTCAATAAATCTTTATGAAAATGTGCTGTCATTTTTGGATTACCAGTTGTACCTGAAGTAAACCCAATAATTGCAACATCGTTAGCATTATTGTTAAAGTTTTCAAACGTTTTAGGTTTAGACTGCATCAACTTTTCTATTGACCCATTTCTGTAAAAAGCAATAGATTTTAGATAGGTTGATTCTACCAAATTAATCTCGTCGGCCAAAGCACTATCACAAATAACATGAGAGATTTCGGCGCATTCAATCAACGTTTTCAGTTCTTTTGCGCGCAGCAAAGGCATGGTTGCTACCACAATACCACCTGCTTTTAAAACTGCAAACCAACAAGCAACCATCATAGGATTGTTACAAGAACGCAGTAAAACACGGTTGCCTGGTTGTAAACCTAAATCGTTAATTAAAACATGAGCAATTTGGTTTGCTTTTTCATACAAATCGTTATATGTCCATATTTCATCAAAAGTTTTTAAACAAATATTTGAACCTTTACCATTTGCAATGTGTTGGTCTAAAAAACGTGCTACACAATTCAGATTTTCAGGTTGGTTAAACTGCGGTAAATCCAAAAACAAATAATCGGGTTGTAAATCTTTATTCGGTAAATGATTTACAGCAAACAAATCTTTCATAATTATTTCTTGTTGCTTTTAGGTTTTAAAGCCTTTTTCATACGCTCGGTTTGTTTTCTTTCAGAAATTGTTGTGCTGTATAAATTTTCAATTCCTTTTTGGTATTGATTTGGAACATCGTTAATAGCGATTTGTTCGTAAGCTTGAGCTTTTCTAACAAAATACGGATCTAATAATAACGGTTTTCCAAGGGCAACTAAATCGGCTTTGCCACTTAAAATAATGGTATTTATTTGATCGATATCAGTGATAGAACCTGCAGTAATTGTAGGGATATCTATGGTGTTTCTAATCATATCAGCAAAAGGAACCTGCCACATTCTACCCATTTTAGGATTTTGATTTTCTACGGTGTTTCCTGTTGATACATTAATAATATCGGCGCCCGCTTTTTTGAATTCTGATGCTATAAAAAGAACATCTTCTGGTGAAATTCCATTGGTTGCCCAATCGGCTGCAGAAATTCGCACAGAAATTGGTTTTTCAATAGGGAAGTTTTCTCGAATGGCGTTAAAAACCTGTAAAGGAAATTTTAATCTATTTTGAATAGAACCACCAAATTCATCTGTTCTTAAGTTGGTTAAAGGCGATAAAAACGATGCCAATAAAAATCCATGATGTGCTTGTAACTCAATCATATCAAAACCTGCTTTTTCGGCATTTTTTGCTGCTTTTACAAATAGATTGATCGTGTTTTGCATATCATTAACACTCATTTCTTTAGGAACAGCCATTTTGTTGTTAAATGCAATTGCCGATGCCGATTTTAATTCCCAAGCATCATTTAAAGGTTCGTTTACGCCTTCCCAAGGTTTTTTTACAGCCCCTTTTCTGCCTGAATGTCCAAGCTGAATGGCTATTTTACTTGAAGAGTTTTCATGAATAAAATCGGTAATTTTTTTCCATTCGGTAATTTGTTCTTCATTGTAAATACCTGCACACCCCAATGTGATTCTTCCATTAGGTTCAATGGCCGTCATTTCGGTTATAATCAATCCTAAACCACCAATTGCGCGAGAGGTGTAATGCTGAAAATGCCAATTGTTAACTAAGCCATCATTAGCGGCGTATTGCCCCATAGCACTCATTACAATTCGGTTAGGTAACTGTAAATTACGCATTTTAAAGGTTGAAAAAGCTGCTGCCTTAGTTTGGTTGTTATTGATTTGATTAAATTCTTTTAGAACTTTATCTGTATACGATTGATCGCGTAACCGAAGGTTTTCATAAGTTACTTTTTTAGACCTCGTCATGCATCCAAATGAAAATTGATTGAATGGAAAGTGAGTGTATCTATTCATATTTTCAAACCAATCTAATGATACCGTAGCAGCATATTGAATCATTTCTACAGCATTTCTGCGGGTTTCATTATATTGATTAAAGGCGTTTTGAACATTATTAGGGTGCATCATTAAGGCATCAAATAAACCAATAGCACAATCCATAGCTAATTTAGTACCCGAACCTATTGAAAAATGTGCTGTTGCTTTAGCATCGCCTAATAAAACAATGTTGTTATGGTACCAGTTTTTGTTTGTAACATGCGGAAATTGACGCCAATGCGATTTATTAGTGATTAAAGGGTGACCATCTAACTCATCTTTAAAAATTTCAGAAAGTTTAGATACAGTATCTGTTTCGTTTTCAACTTGAAACTGTAATTTTTCCCAAGTATCGTTGGTACATTCAAAAATCCAAGTACTCATACCTTCTTCGTATTGATAGGTGTGCGCAACAATGGTTCCAAATGGAGTTGTTCTAAAGAAATAAGTGAATGCATCAAGTGGTTTGGTAGAACCCATCCATACAAATCGGTTTGATTTTAATTGAATATTTGTACCAAATTCTTCTTGAAATTGGGTTCGGATAGCACTTGCAATACCATCGGCAGCAACAATAATATCAGAATCGTTAAATTGAGATAAATCGTCAACATTGTATTCAAAATGTAGTTTTACGCCTTCTTCTTCACAACGTTGATGTAATAATTTAAGTAAGGTTTTACGTGAACAACCACAAAAACCATTTCCTGCAATACTTACTTGTTCACCATCACGAGCCACAATAATATCGTCCCAATATGCAAATTTGCTACGTATTAATTCGTACGATTGCATATCGCGCTTTAAAAATTCGCCTAAAGTTTCATCTGAAAAAACCACACCAAAACCAAAACTATCTTCTGGCTTATTGCGTTCGTACACATTAATTTCGCAATGAGGCATTGCTTTTTTGGTTAAGATTGAAAAATAGAGTCCACCTGGACCACCGCCAATAACCGTTATTTTCATAAATTTCGTTTTATTGTAAAAATTTCGCCAAGTTTACTGTAGTTTGCACCAGCTAAACGGGCAATAGGTTGGTATTTAGTTAAATTAATTTTATAGTTTTCTAGTAGAATATCGTCGTTAACGTGCATCATTAACACTTTACCAATTACTACACAAGCGCCACCATTTTTATGATCTTCTAAAAAATAATGATGCACCATTTCACATTCAAAATGCGCCTTTGCTTGCGCAACACGTTTTGGTTTAATTAATACGCTATTTATTGGTGTAAGGTTTGCTAATTGAAATTCATCAACAGAATTTTCAACTATGTTTGCAGTAGTATTCATTTGTTCAACCAAATCACTGGTAACTAAATTAACAACAAACTGTTTATTTGCTAGAACATTATTTAGAGTGTCTTTATTTTTGTTTCCTGTCCGAACGGTTGAAAACATTACATGGGGCGGATCTTCGCCTACTACATTAAAAAATGAAAAAGGCGCTAAGTTATTAACCCCATTTTCATCTACAGTTGAAATCCAACCAATGGGGCGGGGTATTACTAAACCTGTTAACAATTTATAGATTATACCAGAATCGGTATCGTTTACAGAAATTTGCATAAAAAAATGTAGTTTACACAAATAACGTAAAAATTATTTAAAAAGTTAATTTTTTTCTAAAAAAACAGCCTATTTTATAGTGTAGTTGTACTGGTTACGCTTTGAAATATGAAAGTATCCTAACGCAAAATTTTGTTGATTATTTTGATTGATAATATTGCCTTTTATAGTACCAACAGGACTAGCAAACGGATTGCCTGATTCGCCTGAAATTGAAATTAATTTTGATAAATAATTGTAATACTGTTTGTTAATAGATGTTATGTAATGTGTTAATTGATCACCAGGCTGTAAATCTGTTTTCTCATAAAAATACAAATCACTCATAACATTTCCATTTGAAAATTGATCGTTGAAAACTGCATAGGTTTTATCAACAGGAGAAATTATTTGTACCAAGTAGAAATTTTCTTCGTTTGGATTGTCTTTAAAATTAAAGTTTATTTCATAGGAATCACCTGTAAAACCACCATCGTTTTTTTGGTCAACACTTATAATTTCTGGTGAAGTCAATAAAGTAGATGTAGCTGTGTATGTTTCGTTATTATAAACTACAGTTAATTGATAGGATTTTCCTACTTGTGGATTAAAATTATTATTAATAAAATCGCCATTGTTGTTGTTTAAAAAATTATATACAATGTTTGTACTAAGGTCGGTGATTTGAACAGTAGCGTTATTTATTTTAGGAAAAACACTATCGTAAAAATCAGTTGTTGTTGATAATGTAATTTTGTTCAAAGTAGGTTCGCCTACAAAAATATTACCTTCTATTACTAGTCTAGGCTTATTTTGATCGAAATTAAGTACAATTTCTTCTTCGCAACTAATCAATAATAAACTACAAATTACACTAAATAAATAAAGTATTTTTTTCATAACTAAAATTTAAAATTGTAAGTAATGCTTGGAACAATACCAAAGATAGATAGTTTGGTTGTTTCGGTTAAATTATCTGAACCCTCAACAGTTCTAAAGCTAATTGAAGCAGCATTTTTACGATTGTACACGTTATAAACACCAAAGACCCATTCGCTTTGCCATTTTCTATTTTCGTTTTTAGTAGGTGTATAAGTTGCCGAAATATCTAAATGATGAAAAGCAGGCATGCTGTAATTATTACGTTTGTTATAGTTTGGAACTTGAAAACCTAAAAATTCATATTTGCCGTCTGGATAAGTTACGGGGCGTCCTGATTGTAATACAAAAGCAGCATTAAAGCTCCATTTTTTTGTAAATTCATAATTTGCAACAACCGATAAATCATGTAAACGATCGTGCGCTGTGCGGTACCATTCGCTGTTGTTTATACCTTTTTCATTTGCATTTCTACCAGGTGTTTGCTGCAAACTTTTTGCAATGGTATATGCAAGCCAACCGCTTAATTTACCCGTGTTTTTTCGCAGTAAAAATTCTAAACCATAAGCTTCAGTTTTACCTGTTAATAACACTTGTTCAATTGCACGGTTACCTATTAAGTCGGCACCATCAATATAATCTAATCTATTTTTTCCTAATTTAAAGTACGATTCAATTTCTAACGAATATTCATTCTCCTTAAAATTTTTAAAATACCCAACCGCATATTGGTCAACTATTTGTGGTTTAATGTATGGACCACTTGGTTCCCAAATATCAAGTGGAGTAGCAGCAGTTGTGTTAGAAATTAGATGTACGTATTGTGACATACGATTGTAACTAAACTTTACAGATTGCTCATCGTTTAAAAGTAAAGACACAGCTAAACGAGGTTCAAAATTATTAAACGTACTAATTGTTTTGTTTTTGTTATAAAATTTAGTGGCTATAGGTACAGCTTTTTCATAAGTTTCGGTTTGCTCATTATAATCAACGGGGTTGCTGTTTTGGTAAATGTTTATAGATTCTTGTCCTAAGCGTTTAAAATTGCTATATCGCAAGCCGTAGTTTACTATTAAATGTTTGTTTAATTCATGTTCGGCTTCTAAAAAAACGGCGTTTTCCCATGCAAATTTGTGAGGAATTTGGTAACGGTTTATTTCAGAATCAATAGAATTTGGTTCAATTAAACCGGGGTTAAAATTGTAGTATAAACTACTTAAACCATATTTTAACGAAAGTTTTTCGTTAACATCGTGATTGATTTTATAATTAAAATCGAAATTTTTAATACCTGATTTCCAATTAAAACCAATAAAATTTAAGGTTAATCCGTAATAATAATCAGAAAAACGAAATGAAGTTTCACCGTTTATATCAGAATTATAATTACTGTTCCAAGTTAAATTAGCAACGGTGTTACCAAAATTGTTGTCAAAATTATCGTTGAATTTAAAAATATCTCTTCCAAAATAACCTGTAAAATACAATTGATTTTTGTTATTAAGTAAATAGCTCCATTTAGTGTTTAAATCATAAAAATAAGCAGTACTTTTTATATCGGTAAATTTTAAAAATAAGTGCGCATACGAAGCTCTGCCAGCAAATAAGTATGATAATTTATCTTTAATTATAGGACCTTCTACCAATAATCTACTAGATAAAATACCTAAGCCACCAGTTGTTTTAAAATTTTTAAAATCGCCACTTTTTTGGTTAATTTCTAAAACCGACGATGTCCTTCCGCCATAACGTGCAGGTATACCGCCTTTATACAATTTTATATTACTTATGGCATCGTTATTAAAAACAGAAAAAAAGCCATATAAATGTGAAGAACTATAAACCGAAGTTTGATCTAAAAGCAGCAAATTTTGATCAGATCCACCTCCACGAACATTAAACCCCGATGTACCTTCACCAGCATTAGCAACACCTGGTAGTAATAATATGGTTTTTAAAACATCGGTTTCACCTAAAACTACGGGCGCTTTTTTTATTTCAGCTGCGGTTAGCTTGTTAACACTCATTTCGGGTTTTCGAATGTTAATTTTATTGGTAGTATTAATAACAATTTCGTCTAAAGCTTGCGCATCGGTCTTTAAACTAAAATTAAGAATAGTGTTTTGATTTACATCAATTTTTTGAGTAATGTATTGAAAACCTTCTACATATAAAGTAAGTTGATGTGTGCCACTTTCAATACTTAAATTATAGTTACCAAGTTCATCGGTTTGGGTAATTGTTTCTGAATTATCTAAGTAAAAACTAACTGATGTTAAAGCAATTGGTTTATTATTAGTAACTTGTGTAATTTTACCAGATACATTAAATTTATTTTGAGAAAATGCCATTGAAGCACTTAAAATACTTACAATTAATAAGGTTTTTTTCATAGAATTTTTAGTATGCTAAAAATAAATGTTTAATTTAAATAAAATAAGCTAACTAATTAATACATATATGGTTATTAATTTGTGTTTAAAGATACTATTTTTAAACTACATAAAGATGTTACAAATATTAGTTTTTTTTCATAATTTTAAAAAAAATATATAATTCATGAGAAAAAATTATTTTATAGCTTGTTTAGTTACTTTTTTGACTTTTTTTAGTGTTTATTCGCAAACAAATCAATTAAAGATTTTTGATAAAATTGTGTTTTACAACGGATATGCGGCAACAAGTACCCTTCCAACTCCAACAGGTGTTGTACGTTTAGCAAATGCAAAGTATGCAAAAAAAATAGAGGCTTCTGATTTATCACAAGTATTAAATACTTTATCATTAAACGTTACTATAAATGCATTGTGCGATAATTATGATCGTATTGGTGGTGCATTTTTAACTTTTGTTCCAACTGGTGATCCGGTTACATCGGCAAATAAAAAAACAATAGAAATAGGTAGATTTATAACGCCTTTTATGAACAAAAACGTGGCGCCAAATGAAGTTGCTTATAATTTTGATTTAAATCATTTAGTTGGTGTATTTAAAGATCCTACTTTTTTACAAAACAATGATATTTGGGTAGAATTCTTTTTGTTTGGTGTACCAACTGCTGCTCAAACTCAAATTGCTGGTTGTGCAGGTAGAGAAGATGTTTTTGAAGGAACTTTAGTTTTTGAATCTACTTCTGGAACAAATCCAACAATGACTTTTACACCAAAACCATTATGGAACAAAATTGAAATTAACAAAACAACAAAAACCGATGTTTGGGGAACTGCAGCCCGTGTAGTTTATTTTAATAACAGTGACCAATTAAATAATGCATATGTACATTTAATTACATCGGCTCATGGTGCTGGTCAAGGTGGTGAAGAGTATGTTCGTAGAGACCATAACGTATCTTTTGATAACAATTTGTTATTAACGTATAAACCGGGTGGTTTAAGTTGTGAACCTTTCCGTCAGTACAATACTCAAGCTAATGGTATTTATGGTTCATCACCGAAAACAGCAAGTTGGTGGGCAAGTTGGAATAATTGGTGTCCAGGCGATAAAATTCCAAATAGATTAATTCCTTTAGGTAATGTTGCACCAGGTAACCATTTTTTAAAAGTTGATATTCCTACAGGTGTTTTTCCTAATAACGACGATAAAGTTGTTATGTCGGCTTTTATTTATTCTGAAGATAATGTCGCTTTAAATAATAAAGATTTTGAAATAATTGATTACAGTATTTATCCAAATCCAACATCAGATTTTATTAATGTTGAAGCTAGTATGTCTGTAAAACAATTATCTATTTACGATATGAATGGAAAAAAATTAGTTAATTCTAATACAACAAAAATAAATGTAGAAAATTTATCTAACCAAATGTATATGTTACATATAACGCTTGAAAATGGTAAAACGTTGGTAGAAAAAATTGTAAAAAAATAATATATAACATTTAAAAAGTCGCTTTTAAAGCGACTTTTTTTATAGGGTATTTTTTAAAATGTAGTAATAGCTGTTTAATTTTTTTAAAAAGATACTATAAGTTAATTTGTAAATTATCCACATAACAAACAAAATAAAAATGGTTGAAATTAAACAAGTTACTATTAAAATAAAATAAAAAGAAAAACCATTGTTTAAATCAGGTTCATTTGTACTTGTAATAATTGTTAGATACATTGTTATGTAAATAATAACCAAATAAGCACTTAAAATACTTAAAACATAAAAATTTAAAGACTTTTTTATAAAACTAATACTTTGTAAAAGAGTTTCAAAGTTGTTTTTCAATTTTACAAAATATATAAAATAGGCACAAACTATAGAAAAAGCAATTGGAAAAACTATAAAAACGAAATCAACAATTTTAAGTAAAGTATCTAAAAAGCAATTAACTTTTAATTCTTCAGAATCATCAACCATTAAACTTATCGATATAAAAAGAAATAATTTAAGAAGGTTAACAAAAATGATCAATCCAAATGTTTTAATCGCTTTCTTTTGTATAAAAACATAAAGTTCTTCTCTGTTTTTAAAATCAAAATTATTTCTGTTTGTGTAATTATCTTTAAAAAAACGTAGTTTCATTATAATTTTATTCTAATAAATTGCAAAATAACAACTTATTTTAAAATATATCGCAATATTGTAAAAAACTGTTTGCTATGTATTTATTGTCAATTTGTTTGTAATTTTGTTTAACAATAAACTATAAAAAGCATGTTAAATATACCAGATTCTAAAAACCCAAGAGTTGTAATTATTGGCGGTGGCTTTGCAGGCGTATCTTTAGCCCAAAAGCTTAAAAACAAAAACTTTCAGGTTGTTTTGTTAGATAAACATAATTATCACAATTTTCAACCATTAATGTATCAAGTAGCAACAGGTGGATTAGAATCGGGAGCCATTGCTTATCCTTTACGCAAAATTGTTCAAGATTATAAAGAAGCCTTTTTTAGAATGGCATTGGTTGAAAAGTTAGATACCGATAACAAAAAAATAATTACCGATATTGGCACCATATATTACGATTATGTTGTTATTGCGACAGGTTCAACAAATAATTATTTTGGCAATACCCAAATAGAAAAAAATAGTATGGTTATGAAAACCATACCCGAAGCTTTAAACTTAAGGAGTTTAATTTTAGAAAATTTTGAACTAGCGTTACAAACTAATGATTTACAATTGCGCAAGGCACTTATGAATTTTGTTATTGTTGGTGCCGGACCAACAGGGGTGGAGTTAGCCGGTGCTTTAGCCGAAATGAAAAATGCTGTTTTTCCTAAAGATTATCCAGATTTAGATATATCACAAATGGAAATTAATTTAGTGCAAGGTTCTGAAAATATACTTGATGCAATGTCGCGTAAATCGTCAAAAGCAGCCGAAAAATTTTTAAAGAATCTAGGTGTTAAAATTCATTTAAAAACCATTGTAACTAATTACGATGGAAATAAAGTAGAAACTAAAAACAGTTTAGTTTTTGAAACCCAAGCCTTAATTTGGTCTGCAGGAGTAAAAGGAGCACCCGTAAGCGGAATAGATAGAACTTTAGATCGTGCTTCACGTATAAAGGTTAATGAATTTAACCAAGTTGAAGGTTTTACAGATATTTTTGCTATTGGAGATGTAGCTGCAATGTATGGTGAAAAATACCAATATGGGCATCCAATGATGGCACAACCAGCAATTCAACAAGGTGCTTTATTAGCTGAAAATTTAGAACGTTTAGAAAAAAAGCAATCACTTAAAAAATTTGTTTACAACGATAAAGGGTCAATGGCAACAATTGGTAGAAACAAAGCTGTTGTAGATTTACCTAAGTTACATTTTAACGGGGTTTTTGCATGGTTTGTTTGGATGTTTGTTCATTTATTTTCACTTATTGGCTTTAAAAATAAATCATTGGTATTTTGGAGTTGGGTATACAATTACTTTGTTTTTGATCGTGAATCACGTGTAATTATTCGTCCTTTCCGTAAAAACCGAATTAATAATTAATAAAAGGAAGCGTCTTTCGGATATTTTTTGTTGTAATTTATCAATAAATCAACAAATTTATTATAAGATCTAATGCCTTCTTTTTGATTGTTCATTTTTAAAAAAGTTCCATACATATATTTTAAAACATACGAAGAAACATTTCGTTTATTTTTCCAAAACAATTCGCTTTCAAGTATATTTTCCTGAACGCCTTTGTTTAATTGATTAAAAAGTAATTGATAAGTTTCTTCGTTTTCTATTTTATACTCTTTTAAGCAATACTTTAAAGCGTACAAATTTGCAGCATATTTAAAATGTAATTCATTGCTTTGCAACATGTTTTTATATCCAAAAAAGTTTGCTTCGGCTTCACTAGCAATTCCTAATTGATGGGCCATTTCATGTGCAACAGTTACAGGCATACCAACTGTTGGTATTTTTATATTAACTTGGTTTTCATGTGTAAATGGGTTAAAATAACCACTAAATCCTGCATACGACAATACGTGTGAATATAAAGAAGGTTTTACTTTATTAATTTTGTTTTCAATTAAAATGCTTTTTAAATTTTCAGGTAGTTTTGTATAATTCTGTTTTGCTACACAATTAAAATTGTCTAAATCAAGCTTAATTTCTACTTTTTTTTCTGTGTTTTTGGTAATAGCAGTTTGTTGTTTGTTTACAATATAAATTAATCTATTCGTTATCGAATCCAAATCAGATTTAGAATAATTATTTTCCAATTTTAATTGATTTGCAACGCTGTATTTATAATTATTAAAGCCCCAAAATAGCTGAAACAATGCTAAAAAAGTTATTATGCAGCATGATAAAACGTAAAATAATTTTATATATTTTTTTAACTTAATTAGATTATAACTTTTAAGCAGAATAAATAATACTACGATTGCATACAATAAATCGCCTACTGAAAAGGGAACAATCGAAAAAAAACTTAAAAATTTATCTAAATACACATAAATGTTTTTATTGTAATAATCATTAAAAAAAGAAGTGTAATTATTAGTATATAAATAACTTAATATTAATAAACTTGCTGTAAAAGATATGATGAAATATTTTTTATTCATTTTTATATTTTATTTAGAACAAATAAAAATTATTATTTATATTTGTACTCGATAAAGATAATGATTATGAGTAAATGTAAATCTTTTAATGAAGTAATTTATTTTTGCGATGGAAAAAAATGCTGCAGATATAATGAAGAAGCAAAATCATGCTTAAAAGAATTATTGTGCGATAACGGACTTAATAAATGCGTATCGCTACAAAAAATGAAATGCCAAGGTATGTGTAAAAGTGCCCCCGTTTTTTATATTGATTCTGAAAAAAAATATAAAAAAGAAGTAACAAAGAAAAAAGCCGAAAAAATATTTACCAAATATATAGTTGCCTAAAAAAATAATTATTGTTTTATTTTGTATGCAAAGCCATTTTAAACAAAGTTTAAAGTGGCTTTTTTATTTAATAATAGCTAACTTTGATAAAATTTTAAAAAATATGAGTCAAGATATTCGCAATTTAGAACCACTTCCGTTGTGGAATCATTTTGCCGATTTAAATGCTGTTCCACGTCCTTCTAAAAAAGAAGAACGAGTTATTGCTTTTATGAAACAATTTGGTGAAAATTTAGGTTTAGAAACCATTGTTGATGAAGTTGGTAATGTAATTATAAAAAAACCGGCTACTGCTGGTATGGAAAATCGCAAAACCATTGTAATGCAATCGCATTTAGATATGGTACACCAAAAAAATAACGACACCGTTTTTGATTTTGACAACCAAGGTATCGAAATGTATATCGACGGCGATTGGGTACGTGCAAATGGAACCACTTTAGGAGCTGATAACGGAATTGGTGTAGCAACTATCATGGCTGTTTTAGCATCAACCGAAATTAAACACCCAGCTATTGAAGCGCTGTTTACTATTGATGAAGAAACGGGTATGACCGGAGCAATGGGCTTAAAAGGCGGATTACTTGAAGGGGATATTTTATTAAATTTAGACACCGAAGACGATGAAGAGATTGATATTGGTTGTGCCGGCGGAGTAGATGTTACAGCTATTGCTGATTATGAAGAAGAAGATTTACCAGACGGTTCGGTTGCTTACAAAATTACTGTTAAAGGCTTAAAAGGTGGACATTCAGGTATGGATATTCATAAAGGCTTAGGTAATGCCAACAAAATTATGAATAGATTGTTATTTAACAGCTTTGATAATTTTGGTTTACAAATTGCCAGCATAAATGGTGGTAGTTTGCGTAACGCTATTCCGCGTGAAAGTGTTGCAGATGTTATTATTGCAAAAATGTACGACGAATCGTTTGTATTTGATATGCAAAAAATAGTACACGAAATTAAAACTGAGTTTGCTACTACAGAACCAAATTTGGAAATTATTTTTGAAAAACAAGATACTTTACCAAATAAAGTAATGCCTGCAATGGCTCAATTTTATTTAGTTCGTGCGCTTTACACCGCTCACAACGGAGTTTATAGAATGAGTGCTGATTTTGATGATTTAGTAGAAACATCAAATAATATTGCAAAAGTTACGGTTGCAAATGGTAAATTACAAATTCAATGTTTAACCAGATCATCTGTAGAAACTTCTAAGTTTGATTTAGCTAATGCTTTACGTTCTGCCTTTGAATTAATGGGTTGCGAAGTTACTTTTTCGGGTTCATATCCAGGTTGGACACCCAATCCAAATTCATCAATTTTAAAAGTTTTAGATGAATTGTATCAAAAACAAAATGGTAAAAAAGCTAATGTTGTGGCATGCCACGCTGGTTTAGAATGTGGTATTTTAGGTACAAATTATCCCGATATGAAAATGATTTCGTTTGGTCCTAACATTCGTGGAGCACATTCACCAGAAGAACGTGTTTCCATTTCATCAGTTCAAAAATATTGGAATTTTGTTTTAGAAATTTTGCAAAACATTCCAATTAAGTAAATTAAAAAAAACGTCTCAATATTAATAATTTGAGACGTTTTTTAATTTATTACTCTTTAGTTTATAAGTTTATTTACAAATTCAGTTAAAGCTCTTCCTTTAAATAGAGGATTAATTATTTGATGTTGTTTTTTTAAATTGATTTAAATATTTCTCTTTGAAAATTTTTATTTCTTCATATTTATTTATTTTCAAGATATCTAATAGATTTAAATAATTTATTTTTTCAAGATTGCAATACTCAATTAGAATAAACTTTTCATTATGTATCTGATTTTTGTAAAGTTGCTGGAAATAAATGTGTTTTGAAGTATTGTCATTGAATGTAATTTTTAATTCATTTCGGGTTCCATTTGATTTTTTTGCCTTAAAAGCTCTACGATGATTAATGGAACGGCCTTTATAATCGAATGTATTTATTTCAATTTTTTTTATAGAATTTATAGAATATAAGTGATTATTGATAATAATACCTTCTTTTGAAAAATCTAAAGTCTGATTTAAATCTCCATTTAACTTTTCAAACCGAAAAAAACTAAAAATATTGTATATAATAGATAATGGGATTAATAACATTATTATTATAAACAATGTAAAAGAAATCCAATTAACAAAAGAATTTTCAAAATTAAAGATATGAACAAGTAAAATAAATATACAAATTGAAACTAAATATATAATTTCAAAACTTATTTTTTTTTTGGAGTTGTATTTTGTAAATAATTTATAACTCATTTTGTTTTAAAAATATTACAAATATCGACTTGCTTATTGCCGAAAGTAACGGGAACTTAAACTCAATAGAAATACCAAAGTTCAAATATATTTAAAGTTGTTGCAAAAATGGTAATTTCAAATTTATTGTAGTTTAAGTATTTATTTATCTAAATTTAAAAACGGGAATCTCATTGTTTTGAGATTCCCGTTTTAAATTATCGTTTTTCTAATAAAACTACATTTTCAACGTGATGTGTTTGTGGAAACATATCTACTGGGCGTACACGAACTACTTTATACAATTCATCCATTAAAGCCAAATCACGTGCTTGTGTAGCTGAATTACAACTTACATAAACAACTTTTTTAGGAGCAATTTTTAAAATTTGCGCCACCACATCTTTATGCATTCCATCGCGTGGCGGGTCGGTAATAATTACATCTGGTTGTCCGTGTTGTGCAATAAATTCATCGTTAAACACATTTTTCATATCTCCTACAAAAAATTCACAATTGGTAATGTTGTTGCGTTCTGCATTAATTTTAGCATCAGCAATTGCTTCGGGCACGGCTTCAACACCTATAACTTTTTTTGCTTTTTTAGATACAAATTGAGCAATGGTTCCTGTACCAGTATACAAATCGTAAACCAATTCTTCACCAGTTAAGCCAGCAAAATCACGAGTAATGCTGTACAATTCATAAGCTTGTTCAGAATTTGTTTGGTAAAACGATTTTGCATTTATACTAAATTGTAAACCTTCCATTTCTTCTAAAATATAATCGCGTCCATAGAAACAAAATACATTTTGATCGTAAATGGTATCGTTTAATTTACTGTTTATTACATATTGTAACGAAGTGATTTCTGGAAAGCGATCCTTAATAAAATTTAAAAGCAATTCGCGTTTTTGCTTGTCTTCTTTAAAAAATTGAATCAACACCATAATTTCACCTGTAGATGCTGTTCTAATCATTAAAGTACGTAATAAACCACTGTTTTCACGCGGATTGTAAAATTCTAAGCCATTTGTGTTTGCAAAAGCTCGAATTTCGTTACGTATTGCGTTAGAAGGATCTTGTTGTAAGTGACACTTTTTAATGTCAAGAATTTTGTCCCACATTTTTGGAATGTGAAAACCTAATGCATTTTCTTTACCTAATTCTTCACCCGATTGAATTTCAGCATCGGTTAACCAACGTGCGTTAGAGAAAGAAAACTCCATTTTATTTCGGTAAAAAAATTGCTTTTCCGAACCTAAAATAGGTTCAAATTGTGGTAATTCAATTTTACCAATTCGTTTTAAATTATTTTCAACTTCTTGATGTTTGTAGCCTAACTGAAATTTATAATCCATGTTTTGCCATTTGCAACCACCACAAGCTCCAAAATGTTCACAAACGGGCTCCACACGTTTATCAGAAAACTTATGAAAAACAACCGCTTTACCTTCGTAATACGCTTTGCGTTTTTTAAAAGTTTGCACATCAACTACATCTCCCGGAACTACATTCGGAATAAAAATTACTTTACCATCGGCAGCTTTACCAACCGATACGCCTTTTGCTCCTGCATCAAGGACTTCAACGTTTTCGAATACGATTTTGTCTGTTTTTTTTCTTCCCATGATGCAAAAATACTAATTGTTTACTAACATTTTTCAAACGTTTGTAATTTATATTGTTTTTAAAAATGCGTATATTAAATTTTTTAAAAGATATGTTTTTATTAACTTGCACATTGGATGATTTCTCTCCAATTTAAGAAGGAATTACTTAATTTAAATTTTATAAACTAATAGTAATGAATAGTTTATCAAGTAACGATGCAATTGCATTAGAAGAAAAATACGGGGCGCATAATTACCATCCGCTACCGGTTGTATTATCAAAAGGCGAGGGGGTTTTTGTTTGGGATGTTGAAGGAAAAAAATATTACGATTTTTTATCGGCATATTCAGCAGTAAATCAAGGGCATTGCCATCCTAAATTAGTAGAAGCTATTACAAAGCAAGCTGAACAACTTACCTTAACTTCGCGCGCTTTTTATAACGATAAATTAGGACCTTATGAAGAGAAAATAACCAAATTATTTGGGTTTGATAAGGTTTTACCAATGAATTCGGGTGCGGAAGCTGTAGAAACAGCTATTAAATTAACCAGAAAATGGGCATACGAAGTAAA
This sequence comes from Myroides sp. JBRI-B21084, assembly GCF_030545015.1. Lineage (GTDB taxonomy): Bacteria > Bacteroidota > Bacteroidia > Flavobacteriales > Flavobacteriaceae > Flavobacterium. Next base: position 1,649,538 of record NZ_CP120653.1, on the reverse strand, counting down.
AAAAATTAAAGAACAAGAAGCTGTGATTATTGTTTGCGAAAATAATTTTCACGGAAGAACAACTACCATTATTTCGTTCTCAAACGATCAAGATGCCCGTAAAAATTACGGTCCATATACCGAAGGTTTTGTTCGCATACCTTATAATAATGTTGAAGCCTTAAAAGAAGTTATAGGTAACCAAAATGTTGCAGGTTTTTTAGTTGAGCCAATTCAAGGAGAAGCAGGCGTTTTTGTGCCAGATACTGGATATTTAACTGCGGCATATGAATTGTGTAAACAAAATAATGTGTTGTTTATAGCAGATGAAGTTCAAACGGGAATTGCGCGTACAGGTAAAATGTTGGCTGTTGATCATGAAAATATACAACCCGATGTTTTAATTTTAGGAAAAGCACTTTCTGGGGGTATGTATCCTGTTTCTGCAGTATTAGCTAACGATGCAGTAATGAATGTGATTAAACCAGGACAGCATGGTTCAACTTTTGGTGGAAATCCTGTTGCAGCAGCTGTTGCAATGGCTGCGTTAGATGTAGTTATTGATGAAAAACTTGCAGAAAACGCCGATAACTTAGGGAATTTATTCAGACAAAAATTAAACGATTATATTCAAACATCAACCATTTGTTCATTGGTTCGCGGAAAAGGCTTGTTAAATGCTATTTTAATTAACGATACCGAAGATAGTGATACCGCATGGAATATTTGTTTGCGTTTACGTGATAATGGTTTGTTAGCAAAACCAACACATGGTAATATTATCCGTTTTGCACCACCTTTGGTGATGAACGAAGAGCAACTTTTAGATTGTGTACGTATTATTACAGAAACGCTAAAAGAATTTGAAAGATAAAAAAAGAGGCTTAGGCCTCTTTTTTAGTTAATAATCTATGTCGTTCTACTGGTTTTAAAGTATCAAAATGGTAACGGTAAGTACGTAATTTTCTACTATGTTCAGCACCTAATCCTTTAGCAATATTAATCATTTTAGGGTTAAAATCGCCAATCCATTGCATTTCATAATCAGTATAACTCAGCTGACTTTTCATTACTTTCTGGCCTTCAATAATCATAAAATTATCAACTCCTTTACCTTGCCATTCTGGTACTACACCAAAAGCAATACCAACAACGCGTTTACTTTTTTGAAATGTTTTATACCAAAGAAATTGTAATTTTTGAAGGATACCAAATTTTCCATTTAAATGCTTAAAGTATTGATTTAAGTCAGGTAAATTTAACCAAAATGCAACTGGTTCGTTTTTATAATATACAAACCATACAATTTTAGGGTCAATAACCGGTTTCATGGTTTTAAAAATTAATTTCCCTTGGTTAAGGGTTAAATCTTTACCACCACCATGGCTTGCCCATGCTTTATTATAAATTGTTACAAAATCGGCAACATACTTATCTAAATTATTTAATTTTAAATACTCTGCTTTAAAATTACTGTCTTTAGCAATAGCTTCATGACGGTCATGTAATTTAGGTTGTAATTTTTGTGTTATAGGTAAAGAAAAACATTCTTGATTAAAATAAGTTTTAAAACCATAGTTTTCAAATAAATCAATATAATACGGAAAATTGTAATTCATATTATAAAGTGGTTCGTGAAAACCTTCAATAAGTAATCCCCACCATTGATCGCGTTCACCAAAATTAATTGGCCCGTCCATGGTTTCAATTTCATTTAAAAGAAACCATTTTTTTGCTTCGTTAAATAAATAGTTTGCCGCTTTTTGGTTGTTTATACATTCAAAAAAGCCAATACCACCAACGGCAGCTTTACCTTCGTATTTAGGATTAATAAAGGCAGCTATTCTACCAATAATTTCATTATTACTGTTAAAAAGTATCCAACGTATTGCTTTTCCACCGCGTTTAAAAAGTTTGTTTTCTTGGGTATCAAACACCTTTTCAATGTCTTGATTTAAAGGTTGAATCCAGTTTTTTTCGTCTGCGTAAAGTTTTTTAGGAAAATTTAAAAACTGTTGGCGTGTTTTTTTATTATTTACTTCAACTGTATACATGTGCTTTATAAAGATTCACAAATTTATTAAATTTTGTTTAGTTAAAATTCAGGTTGAACCTGAAAACTTACATTTTCTTTATAAATAGGATGAAAAAATTCTAACATATTTGCGTGTAAATGTAATCTATTGGCTTTTGTACCATATAAATCATCACCAATAATTGGTGTATTTAAGCCTAAATTATGTGCTGCATGTACTCTTAATTGATGTGTACGGCCGGTTATTGGAAAAAATTGAATACGTGTTGTATTTTCTTTTCGTTCTAAAACAGTGTATTTGGTTATGCCCATTTTACCGTATTCATAGCAAACAATTTGTCTAGGTCTATCGTCTAAATCTACTCTTAAAGGCAATTCAATACAACCATTATCATTTTTAACTATACCATTTAAAAGCGCTATATAGCTTTTTTTGACCTTGCGTTTTATAAATTGCTTTTGAAGATTTTCGTGTACATCTTTATTTTTAGCTAAAACCATTAACCCCGATGTAGACATATCCAATCTATGAACAATTAACGGTCCGGTTGCATTTGGATATCTGTTTTTTATTCGTTCATAAACAGAATCGGTTATATGAATACCTGGAACCGATAAAAATTCGGCAGGTTTATTTACAATTACTAGATATGGATCGTCGTATACAATTTCAAGCTCTTTATTATTAGCTGGATTGTTTAGAAAAGGGTTTTCATCAACCTGTAAACCTTGTAACATATGACCTAAAATAGGTTCGCACTTGCCCCAACACGATGGATAAAATTGTTTGTGTAAACGAACTTCAGATTTTGGAGGTGCTCCCCACCAAAATTCAGCTAATGCAATTGGTTCTAAATTATTTTTAAAAGCATATTGAAACAATTTAGGGGCACAACATTCACCCGCACCAGCAGGCGGATGGTTATGTAACGAATTTTTAAATATTTCTAATAACGATTTTTCTTCTTTTTTACTATTTAAAAAGGTATAGTTTGTAAACAACCAATTTTGTAACGCGTTTGATTTTATTTTACGTTCTTCTTTTAATTGTGTAATTTTTTCAGTGAATAACTCAATTTTTTGGGTAAGATTTTCAAGTTTTTGTTTGTACTCAATCGTAATTGTTTTTAAAAGATGTTTTTCATGTAAACTTTGTTTAATTAAATCAGCTTCCAAAATTTCATATTCATCAGTTGTACAAGTTTCTTTTAGCTGCAATCGTTTTTGTTTTCGTGCAGCTTTTTTAAAGGTCATTTGTTGTTTAAATGATTCAATTTCAATGGTTGAAGTGGCTTTTAAATCCTCTAAATTTAAAAGTAATGTATTTAAATCACTATTGTTTTCTAAAAGTTCAATTTCGTAATTTATACTGTTTAATTCAGTTTCCTTTCTTAAAAAATAACTATTTTGAGAAAGCATATCAAAAACAGGAGGTACGAAAAATGCAACTGAATTACTATTTGCTAATTTACCTGAATAAGCTGTAATAAAACCAATTTCATTTTCTTTTTTAACAACTAAAACACCAAACATTTTTCCAATGGGTAATAAATGATTGTTGTTGTTTAAACCAAAATTATGTTTAAGTTCTTCGTTGTTTTCTAAATAAAATTGCACTTGATTTGCAGCCATTTCACATAAAGGATGTACATTATAATAAAACGGAAAGTTTAATTTTTCAGGTAGTTTAATATGTGAAATATCTTTGTTAAAAGCAATAAAACAATTGGTGCTTTTATGATTTGTGTTATTTAAATGCATGATAATAATGTCTGAAAAGTACAACTAATTGCGATTTTTTTTAAGCACAAAAAAAAACATTTAACTGTATCTTTGTACAAAATTAATAAGAAATGTCTTACGTAACTAAAGTTTTAAGCGGTACTTGTCCTAAATGTGGACAAACAAAAGTTTTTAAGAAAAAAGGAAATCCGTTATTATTAGAAATGCCAGTAATGCATGAAAATTGTTCTAAATGTGGGTATTCCTATCATCCAGAACCTGGGTTTTATTACGGTGGAATGTACATGAGTTACGCTTTAACAGTTGCAGAAATGGTTGCTGTTTTTGTATTAGGGTTACTTTTAAAAGTAAATTTTTTAAATATTTTTATTGGTGTTGTTGTAGTAATCTTGTTAATGTCTACATTTAATTACCGTATGTCGCGTTTAATGTGGCTTAATTTATTTTATAAAAATGAAAACGAGCAATAGTTATTCTTCTAAATTATAGTGCTTTTTAAATTCAGATGCTTTTATTCCTGAATGTTTTTTAAACAGTCGCGAGAAGTATGTATAATCTGTATAACCTAATTTTAAAGCTATTTCTTTTAATGATAGATTGGTGTAAAGCAACTCGCGTTTTGCTTCTAAAATAACTCGGTCTGTAATAATTTGGGTAGTGGTTTTTTGAGTTACAGTTTGTACAATTCTATTTAAATGCTTTTGTGTAATATTTAATAAATCTGCGTATTTACTTGCCGATTTATTTTCTTTAAATAAACTGTCGACTAGTTTTTCAAAATTAGAAAACACATTTTGATAATGTTTTAAAAGTATATTGTTGTTTTGATTTTGACTTTCATGTAAACGGTTTAAATATATATAGATTTGTGTAATGTATGTTAAAATAAATTGTTTGTATTTTTTTTGTTGCTTAAGCGTTTCAGTATAAAGATTTACAAATATTAATTGAATAATTTTAAGTTGTTCTTCGTTTAAAAAAATATGTTTTTCTGTAAAATTCGATTCAAAAAATGGAAAATCTTTTATAGAATGATTTAAATAAGCCGTTTCATAAAAATCGGTCGAATGAAAAAATAAAAAACCATCTGCATCCTCAGACAATTCCCAAGAGTGTGTTTGCCCTGGCTGTAAAAAAAATACCGAACCCGGATTTACTTTATATTGATTAAAATCTATTTCATGAATTCCTGTACCTTTTGTAAATAAAAATACTGCATAAAAATTATGTTTATGCGGCTTTTCAATACGTGAATGATGCAGTTGTAAGTGATTTAGTATCGTGTTTGCATAAATAGAATTTTCACTATTTGTGTTTTTAAAATCATTAATTTTTAACAATTCAATTTCATTCATGTTAAATATTTTGTGTAATTAATTATAAATCAATAACTTTGGTTTGTTACAAACAAAACTTTGTATTTCATATTTATTTTTTAAAGATTGCTTAGACCTACTGGGCAATCTTTTTTTAAATATAAACAAAAGCAATCATTTTTTTTTAAATTCATATCTAAAATAGCTATTAAGTATACTAAAAATCTTTTTAAATTTGTTTTTTACAAAAAACTATGAAAACAATTTTAATTACAGGAGCAAGTTCTGGTATTGGTTACGCTACTGCAAAAGCTTTAGCAAACAACAATAGATTGATATTATGCGGAAGAAGAAATGAAAAACTGCTTCAACTTAAAGCTGAGTTAACTAATACAGAGTGTTACCTTTTAAATTTTGATGTTGTACATAAAGATGACGTTTTTAAATCGTTTGAAAACCTTCCAAAAGAGTGGCAAAATATTGATGTTTTAATTAACAATGCCGGTAATGCTCACGGTTTAGCAAGTTTTCAAGACGCTGATTTGAATGATTTAGATGCAATGATAGATAGTAATGTAAAGGGGGTTATATATGTTACTAAAGCATGCTTACCTTATTTGCAGAATTCTGAAAATGCGCATATTATTAATATTTCTTCCATTGCTGGTAAACAAGCATATACAAATGGGGCTACATATTGCGCATCTAAATGGGCTGTTGAAGCGCTGACCAAAGGCATGCGATTAGATTTTTTACCGTTGGGAATTAAAGTTACATCAATTGCACCAGGTGTCGTAGAAACCGAGTTTTCATTGGTGCGTTTTAAAGGCGATACTCAAAAAGCAACTAAAGTTTATGAAGGGTTTGATCCATTAAAAGCAGAGGATATTGCAGAAACCATTGCTTTTGCTGTAAATCAGCCAAAACATGTGCAACTTGCTGATATTACGATATTACCAAAAGCACAAGCTGATGCTACAACTATTTTAAAAAATAATTTATACTAAATCTAATTATAAATATAACTAATTGATTTATATTGTTTTGTGATTTTTGTGTTTCATTTTGATTAGAAATATTATTTTTATTAATTCTAAATTAATACATTTGCGTCAAATTTTAATGATTCATGAAGAAAATTACAATTCTAGCTATTAGTATTCCTTTTTTTAATTCAGCATTTGCTCAAGAAGTTAATCAAACAATTGATTCAACTCAGTTAAAAGAAATAATAATAATTACTGATGCCGAAATAGGCAGTAAGTTTAAATCAAAAAATCAATCGGGAACTAATTATTTTATATCGCCAGAAGAAATTGCGCGTTTTAAATATACCGATGTAAATAGAATTTTACAAAGTGTACCTGGAATTACAATCGTAGATGAAGAAGGTTTTGGACAGCGACCAAGTATTGGTTTGCGTGGTACTGCACCTACACGTACATCTAAAATATCGTTAATGGAAGATGGGGTTTTAATTGCACCTGCGCCATACATAGCATCAGAAGCGTATTATTTTCCTACTATAAATCGCATTCAAGCTATTGAAATTTTAAAAGGAAGTAGTCAAATTCAATATGGACCTTTTACAACTGGCGGTGCAATTAACTTGGTTTCAACTCAAATTCCAAACTATTTTAAAGGAAAAGCACAATTTAATTATGGAAGTTTCAACACTAGAAATGCCTATTTTAATGTAGGTGATGCTAATGAAACACTTGGGTATTTAATAGAATACAATAATAGAACTTCGGACGGTTTTAAAAAAATAGATTTTAGTAATAAAAATACCGGTTTTTCTGGAAATGATTATTTAGCAAAATTCAGAGTTAATTCTAAATATAATGCAAAAGTATATCAATCATTAATGTTAAAATTACAATATTCTGAAGAAACTGCAAACGAAACTTATTTAGGATTAACAGATGATGATTTTAAATCGAACCATAAAAGAAGATACATCGCTTCGGAAAATGATCAAATTGCAACTGAACATTTTCAATTTATGGCTACACATGTTATTAAACCTACAAAAAATATAAATGTAACTACAAAAGTATATCGCAATAACTTTAAACGTAATTGGTATAAATTGAATGATATTAGATTAAACGATGAAAACTTGTCATTAGCTAATGTACTTCAAGACCCAAATAAATACCCAGATGCATACAATTTATTAACGGGTGCAACAAACGGTACAGATAATTCACTTCGTTACCGTGCAAATAATCGCGAATATCAAACAACTGGTTTACAAACTGTAGCAAATTTTAAATTTAATAGCAATACATTAAAACACGATTTAGATTTAGGAATTAGATACCATGAAGAATCAGAAGATCGTTTTCATTGGACAGATGGATACACCATTCGCGATAAAAAATTAATAAAAACATCGGCGGGTGTTCCAGGTACACAAACCAATTTAATTACAAACGGCTACACTTTTGCTACCTACGCACTTTATAATTTAACTTATAATAAATTAAAGGTGTCACCAGGGATGCGTTACGAAAGTATGAGATTTACAAGTGTCGATTTTGGAACAGCAAATCCTGAACGCAATGCAACATTGCCAACAACGGTTAATCAAAACAATGCAGATGTGGTTATTCCAGGTATTAGTACATTATTTACATTTAACAATAACACATCAATTTTTGCCAGCGTACATAAAGGATTTGCACCTCCAGGAGTTAAAAAAGGTCAAAAACCTGAAGAAAGTATTAATTTTGAAATAGGATCACGCTATAACAAAAATGCACTATCAACTGAAGTTGTATTTTTTAACAACTCCTATTCAAATATGTTAGGTGCCGATACTAATGCAGTTGGTGGAACTGGTGAAGGTGATTTATTTAACGCTGGTAAAGCTACAGTTACAGGTTTTGAAGTTTTAATTGGTTATGATTTTGCAGCAACCAAAGAATTTAAAGTTCCTTTTACTTTTAATTATACTTTTACACAAACCGAACTTAAAAGTAATTTTAGCAGCGGGGTAGAAGCTTGGGGAAATGTTACAGTTGGCGATGAAATTCCGTATATTCCTAAACACGTTTTTAGTGCAAGTTTAGGTTTAGAGAACAATAATTTTAAAGCGTATCTGAATGCGCGATATAATGGTGCATTTAGAACAAAATCGGGACAAGGTACTTTGGTTGAAAATGCTAAAATTAATAGCTTTTTAGTTTTTGATTTTGCAAGCAGTTACCAAATTAATAAGTATCTTACTTTTAATGCACAAATTTTAAATGTATTAAACAATAAATATGCAGTTGCGCGTGTACCAGCTGGTTTACGTCCGGGTATGCCATTTGCAATAAACACTGGAGTTACAGTTCAATTTTAAAAAATAGATAAATTCATATTTTTAGGTTTCGGTTTTTACCGAAACCTTTTTATTTACAACTATTTTTTTTTCTGCATGAAAAAATATTAATTACATGAATAAAAACACAATTTAATATGGTTTAAAACTAAAAGATTTTAAATAAAATATTTTATTTGCTTATTACATTGCAAAACATTCATTTTAAGTGTAAATTTGCACAGCAACACAACAAAATATATGAATTCAGATAATAGTACAAATCGTTATGCGCAACGCGGTGTATCTGCCCAAAAAGAAGACGTGCACAACGCAATTAAAAACATTGACAAAGGTTTATTTCCTAAAGCTTTCTGTAAAATTGTTCCCGATTATTTAACAAATAACGAAGATTATTGTTTAATAATGCATGCCGATGGTGCGGGTACAAAATCATCGTTAGCATATTTATATTGGAAAGAAACAGGCGATTTATCTGTATGGAAAGGCATTGCACAAGATGCTTTAATAATGAATATTGATGATTTGTTATGTGTTGGTGCTACCGATAACATTATGCTATCTTCAACCATTGGTAGAAATAAAAATTTGGTTCCGGGCGAAGTAATTTCTGCTATTATTAATGGAACGGAAGAATTAATCAACGATTTAAAACAATTTGGCGTAACTATACATTCAACAGGTGGTGAAACTGCCGATGTTGGAGATGTTGTACGTACCATTATTGTTGATTCTACAGTTACAGCGCGAATGAAACGCAGCGATGTGATTGATAATGCAAACATACAAGCAGGTGATGTAATTGTTGGATTAGAATCGTTTGGCCAAGCAACTTATGAAACCGAATATAACGGGGGTATGGGTAGTAACGGCTTAACTTCTGCTCGTCATGATGTTTTCGCACATTATTTAGCTGAAAATTATCCAGAAAGTTTTGACCCATCTGTACCTAAAGATTTAATTTATTCAGGTACAAAAAAATTAACCGATGAGGTAGAAGATGCACCTATAAACGCAGGTAAATTAGTACTTTCACCAACACGTACCTATGCACCAATTATTAAGGCTATTTTAGCAAAATATGCTTCAAATAATATACACGGTATGGTACATTGCTCAGGTGGTGCACAAACTAAAGTGTTGCATTTTGTTGATAATGTGCATGTTATTAAAGATAACTTATTTCCAATTCCTCCTTTATTTAAATTAATTCAAGAAGAATCAAAAACAGGTTGGAAAGAAATGTTTCAGGTTTTTAACTGCGGACACCGTATGGAATTATACGTAACCCCTGAAGTAGCAAATGATATTATAGAAATTTCTAAATCGTTTAATGTTAATGCGCAAATAGTTGGTAGAGTAGAAGCTGCTGATACAAAAAAATTAACCATTCAATCTGCTTACGGAACTTTTGAATACGAATAACAACAGATTAATGGCCATTGATTATGGCAGTAAACGTACAGGAATTGCTGTAACCGATGAGTTGCAAATAATTGCATCGGGTTTAACAACTGTTGAAACAAAAAATGTTTTTACTTTTTTAGAAACCTATTTAAAAACAGAAAACGTTTCTAAAATAATTGTTGGTGAACCTAAAAGATTAAATAACGAAGCATCATCAATTGCTACTGAAATTAATAAATTTGTAGAAAAATTAACTCAACTATTTCCTGAAATAGAGTTAGTTAGGTTAGATGAACGCTTTACATCTAAAATTGCTTTTCAAACAATGATTGATAGCGGTTTAAAGAAAAAACAAAGACAAAATAAAGCATTGCTTGATGAAATTGCAGCTACTATTTTGCTGCAAGATTATATGAGTAGCCAACGTTTTTAAAACATAAAACCAAAATTTAAAATAATTTAGATCATTTTAAAATGTTAACAAATAAAGGTACAGAAAGCGATATTGTATTAATAGGTGCAGGTATAATGAGTGCTACACTTGGATTGTTGTTAAAAGAATTAAACAGCAATGCAACTATTGAAATTTTTGAACGTTTAGATAGTGCTGCAAATGAAAGTTCTGACGCAATGAATAATGCCGGAACCGGACACGCTGCTTTTTGTGAATTAAATTATACACCTGAAAAAAACGGGGTAATTGATACAACTAAAGCATTAGATATTTGTGAACAGTTTGAAGAGTCACGCCAATTTTGGTCGTACCTTGTTAAGAAAAACATTATACAATCGCCAAAATCATTTGTAAACTCTGTACCACACATGAGTTTTGTATGGGGCGATAAAAATATAGATTTCTTAAAAAAGCGTCATCAAGCGTTAAAAAATCAACCACTATTTAGCAACATGCTTTATAGTGAAGATAAGGCTACCATTCAAAATTGGGCGCCTTTAATTATGCAAAATCGCAACGAAAACGATAAAGTTGCAGCAACATACATGGATTTGGGTACTGATGTAAATTTTGGAGAACTTACTCGTAAAATGATCAATCATCAGGTAAATCAAAACGGTGTAAATGTTACTTTTGATACCGAAGTTTACGACCTTAAAAAAACTACCGATGGCAAATGGAATGTTTATGTAAAGAACATTAAAACAGGTGAAAAAAGAGTTGTTAAAACTAAATTTGTTTTTATAGGTGCTGGTGGAGCGTCAATTTTATTGTTAAAAAAATCGGGAATTCCAGAAGGAAATTCATACGGTGGTTTTCCAGTTTCAGGACAATGGTTAGTTTGTGAAGATGAAAATTTGGCAGCACAACATTTTGCAAAAGTGTATGGATTAGCTTCGGTTGGTGCTCCGCCTATGTCGGTTCCACATTTAGATACCCGTTTTGTTAATGGAAAGAAATCGTTATTGTTTGGTCCATATGCAGGGTTTTCAACTAAATTTCTAAAAACAGGTTCGTATTGGGATTTATTCAGTTCAATTTCAACCGGAAATATTGGAACCATGGTTGGTGCAGGATTAGATAATATGGCATTAACCAAATATTTAATTTCAGAAGTATTAGCATCGCCAGATAAAAAAATGGCATCGTTAAAAGAATATTTTCCAAATGCAAATCCAAAAGATTGGCGTTTAGAAATTGCTGGTCAACGTGTACAAACCATGAAACGTAATAGTGAAGGTAAGCCAGAATTAGCATTTGGAACTGAGGTGGTTAGTGCTGCCGATGGTAGTTTGGCTGTATTGTTAGGGGCGTCGCCTGGTGCTTCAACAACAGTAACTATTATGTTAAAACTTATAGAAAAATGTTTTGTGAACGATTTTAAATCTGCTGAATGGCAAGCTAAGTTTAAAGAAATGATTCCTTCGTTCGGATTAAAATTAAATGATCATCCGGAATTATTAAAAGAATTAAGAGCAGAAACTTCTAAAACGTTAGAATTAAAATATTAAAAAATAACGACTTGATATTCAAGTCGTTATTTTTTTGCAAAGTATTACAATTTTATCTTCATTTAAATTTGTTGTAAAAAAAGCATAACATTCGCCACCATCTTTAATTTTGTGTTTTTTTCTAATTTCTTCAACTTTTAAAGGAAAATTTCGGGTTGTGATATTACATTTTGTGTTTTCTAATAATTTTAGTTCCTTTTTGTTGTAAGGAATAATTTGCTCTATTTTAAAGCATCGCCCTGGAAAATCAATTAATTGATTAGAAGTATATAAATGAGTGTGTTTGTGCAATTTGGCTAAGTCAAATTTATTACCTATGGTGTTGTAATTCCCTAACTTTAAATAACTACTAAATGGTTCATAAAGATATTTTAAAGGCAATGATAAATTAAAGTCTTTAACATCATTTAAAGGAAATGTATCTTGATAAATTTTACCGTTATTTAAAATATTTACAGCAGTTAATTCTGTTTCGTTCCTAAAATCCTTTTCTAAAACTATTAAAAGCTCTTTAACTTCGTTGTGTAAAGCAATTGCATAAATAGTTTTCACATTTTTCAATTCGTTTAAAATAGACGAAATATCTAACAAAGGAGCTACTTTAATTAAAACAGTATTTGTTTTTTCAAATAAAAAATCTTGTAATTCTACTACGTTTGGTGTGCAATCTTTTAATAAAAATACCTTTGATTTTTGACCATCTCGGCGAGCAGGATCTAAATAAATTAAATCAAAGTTTTGATTTAAATTTTTAAGATATTCAATACTATCACCCGAAAATGTTTGAATATTTGTTACACTTAATTCGTTGAAATTATGCTTGGCTATAATAGCTAAATCATCTTGAATTTCGCAATAAAAAACATGTTTAAACTTCTTTGCAAAGTACAAATCATCCACTCCAAACCCACTTGTTAAATCAATAAATGAATCGCCACTGAATAAAGTAGCTTTAAATTGAGCCAAAGTTTCAGACGAAGTTTGTTCAACAGATAAAACACTAGGAAAAATTACATTTTTATTAGCAAACCAGGTTGGTAGTTTGTTTTCGGCCTTTTTTTTAGCTTGAATTTGATTTAAAATCCAACTCCATTCATATTCTGGAAATGGATTCTTTTTAAATGCAATTTCTTTAATGTTTTTATTTAGGTGATTATTTATAAAATTTTGTAAATCAGTATTTAACATAAATTAGCTGTTCATTATTACAAAAGTATGGCAGCCAACAATTGCGGCAGTTTCGGTACGTAAACGCGTGTTTCCTAAAGCTACAGGTAAATAACCATTGTTAAGTGCTTTGTTTATTTCGTTTGTTGAAAAATCGCCTTCTGGTCCAATTAATAAGGTGTAGTTTTGTTGCTTTTCAATTCTGTTTTTTAATTCAATTTTATCAGTTTCTTCACAATGTGCAATAAACTTTTGTCCGCTGATTTCTTTCGATAAAAAATCGGTAAGTTTAATTGGTTCGTTTAAAATGGGTAAATACATTTGATTAGATTGCTTCATAGCACTGATTAAAATTTTATCGAAACGATCTGTTTTAATAATTTTTCTTTCAGAATGATCGCAAATAATAGGTGTAACTTCATCAACTCCAATTTCAGCCGCTTTTTCTAAAAACCATTCGTAGCGATCGTTCATTTTTGTTGGTGCAACCACCATGTGTATTTTAAAGTTTCTTGGTTCGGTAAATTGCGATTCCTTTATTTTTACGATACATTTTTTTTCTGATGCTAAAATAATTTCACAAATAAATAAATAACCTTTTCCGTTGGTAATGTGTAAAATAGAACCTTCTAATTTACGTAAAACTTTAACTATGTGTTTGCTTTCTTCTTTATCAAAAGTATATTCTGTAAATGTAGGTTCAATATTTTCGGCGTAAAATAACTGCATATTAAAATTCTAATCTTGCTTTTGAAACAACTTCATCATTACTCATTATACCTAATCGATATTTATGATAACCAACTATACCAATCATAGCAGCATTATCTGTTGTATATTCAAATTTAGGTATAAATGTTTTCCAGCCATATTTGGTTTCGGTCTCTTTTAAAGCTTTACGAATGCCCGAATTTGCAGAAACGCCACCACCAATTGCTATTTGAGTAATTCCTGTTTGTTCAACGGCTAATTTAATTTTATCCATTAATATTTTAATGATAATGTTTTGAACAGATGCGCAAATATCATTAATGTTTTCTTTTACAAAATCCGGATTTTTCTGAACTTCTTTTTGTATAAAATACAAAATCTGCGTTTTTAATCCGGAAAAACTAAAATGCAAACCTTCAACTTTTGGTTTGGTAAATGTAAAAGCTTTCGGGTTACCATTTTGTGCGTGTTTGTCAATTAATGGACCACCTGGGTAAGGAAAGCCTAAAATTTTAGCTGTTTTATCGTACGCTTCACCAACTGCATCATCAGTAGTCTCACCTAAAATTTCCATTTCTGTAAATGATTTTACCTTCACAATTTGGGTATGTCCGCCACTAATTGTTAACGCTAAAAATGGAAATGTTGGTTTTTCAAATCCATCTTCATCAATAAAATGAGCTAAAATGTGTGCGTGCATATGGTTTACAGCAATTAACGGAATATCTAACGCCATACTTAACGATTTTGCAAAAGAACCACCAACAAGTAAAGATCCCATTAAGCCTGGGCCTTGCGTAAAAGCAATAGCACTAAGATTTTTAGTTGTTATACCTGCTTTTTTTAATGCAATATCAATCACCGGTACAATGTTTTGTTGGTGTGCACGCGATGCTAATTCAGGAATAACACCACCATACATTTCATGAATTTCTTGTTTTGCAACAACATTGCTTAAAACTTTATCGTTAAATAATACAGCAGCACCCGTATCATCACATGAACTTTCTATAGCTAAAATATAACTTTTTTTATCCATTTTAATAATTGGTATAATTTATGAATAAAAGAGTACATAAATGCACACAAACTTTACATAAATTAATTATTTTTGTTACGATTTAATAAGCAAATTTAAAACAATTAAGGTTATCAAAAAACTTTTTAAAATACTGTTTACACTGTTGTTGGGTTTGGCACTAATTTTTGTTTTAGTGGCAGTAATAATTACAACCCCAATTGTACAAACAGAATTGGCACATTACGCAACTAAACAATTAAATGAAAAGTTTAATATTCGCACTTCTATAGGTCAAGTTGCACTACAAATTAACGGTGATGTACTTATTAAACAAGTACATATTTTAGACGATCACAACAATGATTTGGTTTATATTGACCGCCTTTATACAGATATTATTGATTTTAAACAATTAACGCAAGGAAAACTACTTTTTGGCGATACTAATATTCAAGATGTTTCTTTTTTTATACACAAATACAAAGGAGATTCTTTAACCAATTTAGATAAATTTATTGCTGTTTTTGATGACGGTAAGCCAGGAAAAGGCAATTTTTTTATGAAAATTGAGCATTTAGATCTTTCTAATGGTCATTTTAAAATTACCGATGATAACACCAAAAATACGCCTGTAGATTTTAAGCAAATGAATGGTTCTTTAAATAATTTAATTGTGAAAGGACCAAACATTAATGCTGATATTACCAAATTAACTTTTAAAGACAAGCGTGGAATTGAAATTAAAGACTTGGTTACAAGTTTTTCAATGACAAAAACGTCAATGAATTTAAAACCTTTTTTAATAGAAACTGAAGATTCTGAACTAAAAGGTACTATTAAAATGAACTACAAAGAAGGTGATCTTAAATATTTTACCGAAAAAGTAAATTTGGTAGTTTCTTTACAAAAATCTAAAATTTCAACAAACGATTTAAATTATTTTTACAACAAATTTGGATTGAATAATACTTTGTATTTAAATACAAATGCTGTTGGAACATTAAATAATTTTAAACTTGAAAACACTCAATTATCTGATACTTTTGGATCTGAAATTATTGGAAATTTTGCTTTAAAAAATGTTTTTGTTAAAACAAATCCATTGCGAATTGAAGCTAATTTTAATAGATTAAATACCTCTCGTACAAATGCTGTTGCTTTATTACCTTCTATTTTAGAAAAAGCTTTACCACAACAATTAGATAAATTGGGTTTAATAAACGCCCAAGGTTTTGTTGCGTATGAGAATTTTTATGTAGATGCCAATCTTGAAACAACTACCAATTTAGGTTTTGCAAAAGCCGATTTAGAACTTTGGAATGTTAACCAAAAGCAAAACGCAACATATAAAGGAGTTGTAGTCTTAGATAATTTTGATGTTGGAACTTTAATCGATAATCAAAAACTACAAACAGCATCGCTAACTGCAGAAGTTAATGGTAAAAGTTTTGACCCAAGTACGTTAAATACACTTTTAAAAAGTGATATTCAACATTTTACTTTTAATAATTATACTTATAAAAATATTGCTGTAGATGGTGTTTTGAAATTGCCTGCATATACCGGAACTTTAGTAAGTAACGACCCCAATGCTTTGCTAAATTTTAATGGTACTTTAGACTTATCTAAAGAAAAAACAGCGGTTGATTTTAAAGCCGATATTAAAAATTTAAACTTGAACGCTTTACATATTGTAAAGGATTCGTTAGGTATTTTAAAAGGGAATTTTGTTTTAAACGGAACCGGAAAAAATATTGATACATTTGAAGGCTCTATTTTGGCAGAAAACACATCGTACACAAACACTAAAGATACCTATACATTTGATCATTTACGTATTAATTCATCATTTTTACCCAATAAATCAAGACTAATTGCAATAGAATCAACCGATTTGGTTAATGGATACATTCGCGGAAATTTTAAATTTAATCAGCTAAAAGATATTGTAGAAAATTCATTAGGTAGCTTGTATAAAAATTATTCGCCCAATAAAATTGCAACAAACCAATACATTGAGTACGATTTAAAAATTCAAAATAAAATCATTGATGTTTTTATTCCTAAGTTAAAAATTGCCAACGAAACAAATTTGTTTGGTAAAATAACTGCTGATAGCGGTGAATTTATTTTAAATTTAAATGCTCCGTTTGTAAAATATGCTAATAATAAGTTTACCAATGTTCAAATAGATATGAACAGTTTGCGCGAAAATCAAAATACTTTTATAGGTATTGATACCATTGATTTAAACGTTTACAAAGCTTATGATTTTGTGTTAAATAATGCTAAGAAAAACGATACATTATACGTTGATACATCGTTTATTGGTGGTGCTGATGCAAAAGATAAATACGATTTAAATTTTTACCATACCATTAATCAAGAAAATAAATCAGTTGTTGGTATTCAAAAGTCTAAAGTACAATTTAAAGAATCGATTTGGTATTTAAATGAATACAACAACGATAAAAACAGAATAGTTTTTAATAAAGAAATTAATGATTTTGTGGTTGAAGATATTCAATTATCACATAACGAGCAAATGGTTTTGTTAAGCGGTGGTATGCGTGGAAACAACTACAAAAATTTGAATCTTGACTTTAAAAATGTTGAATTAGATAAAATTACCCCCGATTTATCAAATTTAACTTTTGGTGGTTTAATAAACGGAAATGTTTCGTTTGTGCAAGAAAACAATATTTTTAAACCAAAATCTAAACTACTTATAAACGATTTAACAATTAATAATGTTTTGTTAGGTTTGTTTAATTTTGAAGTAGAAGGCGATCAGGCATTGAGAAACTTTAATGTAAAATCCAATATTGTAAATAATTTTCAAGAACATTTTTACATGGATGGCGACATTTCGGTTGAAAAAGGTAAAAGTCGTCTTAACTTAGATGCAGGTTTTAAAAACTTTGATTTAAAAGCAATTGCTCCATTTTTAACATCAATATTTTCTGATGTTCGTGGCGATGCTTCCGGTAGAGTAACCATTCAAGGGACACATAAAAAACCAGATATCGAAGGCAAATTATACCTTAATAATGCAGGTATGCGACCTGTTTTTACTGGTGTTGATTATATTTTTAATAAAAACGCGCCTTTAGATGTTACTGAAAATCAATTCATCTTAAGAAATGTTGAAATAACCGATTCTAAATACAAAACAACTGGTTTTGTTAACGGAATTATATCGCACAACAAATTTAAAAATTGGAATATCAATGCCAAGTTAGCATCAACAAATTTATTGGCTTTAGATACCGATTATAAAGAAGGAACACCCTATTACGGAACCGCTTTTATTGATGGAACAGCAACAATTAAAGGACCAGTTGAAAATTTAGTTGTAAATATTGAGGCTAAATCAAACAAAGGTACCAACATTAAAATTCCATTAGATGATGCAGGTGGGTTGGGCGATAACAATTTTGTACATTTTTTATCAGCTAAAGAAAAAGCCGATCGTTTAAAAGGCATTCAAACAAAATCGCCAAATACACAATTTGGAGGGGTTCAATTAAATTTTGAATTTTTTATTAATCCAAGCGCCGAAATTGAAATTATTTTAGATCGCGATTCAGGGCACGGAATGAAAGGAAAAGGAGCAGGTTTTATTACCATGGAAATTAATACGCTTGGGCGATTTAATATGTGGGGCGATTTTCAGGTTTACAACGGTGAATACAACTTTAAATACGGTGGTATTATTGATAAAAAACTTGATGTTGTAAAATATGGTACCATTCGTTGGGATGGTGAACCACTTAATGCCATTTTAGATTTACAAGCCGTTTATAAAACACAGGCTAATCCTGGTTTAATTTTAGAAAGTTCTGAAATTAACCGCAAAGTTGATACAAAAGTTACCATAGCATTACAAGGTAATTTAAGTGCACCCGAGATTGACTTTTTAATTGATTTTCCTAACGTAAGTTCAAGTATAAAATCGGAAATAGAATACCGATTGGCCGATAAAGACACGCGTGAAACCCAAGCAATGGCATTGTTAGCTACAGGTAGTTTTGTTACTGCAACTAACGCAACAAATGCAGTTTATGGTAGTTTGTTTGAACGTGCAAGTAGTTTATTCGACGATTTGTTTTCTGATGACGAAGGTAAGTTTCAAGTCGGTTTAAATTACTCGCAAAGTGAAAGAAATCCTAATAAAGAAATTGAAGATGCGGCACGTGTAGGTGTAACTTTTTCAACCCAAATTACTGACCGTATTTTAGTGAACAGTAAATTAGGTGTGCCAATTGGTGGCCGCGAGCAAAATGTAATTGTGGGCGATGTGGAAGTTCAACTTTTATTAAACCCTGATGGAACTTTACGTGCTCGTGTTTTTAATCGCGAAAACGATATTAATTACATTGGCGAAGGTATTGTTTATAAACAAGGTATTGGTTTAACCTACGAAGTTGATTTTAATACATTTAAAGAATTAATAAAGAAAATTTTAGTAAAAGCCGATAAAAAAACTTCAGAGAAAAAAAATAATACCAATTTACCCGATGACGATGATTTTGGAGTTGAGTTTTTAAACTTTCAAGAAAACCGTCGAGAAGAAAATTCAAACGATACAAATTCAAAGCCAGAACCTAACTAGATTCTGGCTTTTTTTACTTTTTATTTGTATATTTAATCAATAACAAACAACATATGAATTTACAAAATATTAAACGAATAGCAGTACTAACTTCGGGTGGTGATGCCCCAGGTATGAATGCAACTATACGCGCAGTTGTAAGGGCATGTACTTTTTATAAAATAGATTGCTTTGGTGTTTTTCGCGGGTTTCAAGGATTAATTGAAGGTGATTTAAAACAAATGGGACCGCGTGATGTTAAATACATCATTTCAAAAGGAGGTACTATTTTAAAATCGGCACGTTCTAAAGAATTTATGACACTTGAAGGTCGCAAAAAAGCTTATGAAACATTACAAAAAAATCAAATAGATGCCCTGATTGTAATAGGTGGCGATGGAAGTTTTACAGGAGCTTTAATGCTTTCGGTTGAATTTAATTTTCCCGTAATAGGTATTCCTGGAACAATTGATAACGATATTTTTGGAACATCACACACCATAGGATACGATACCGCTTTGAATACCATTATTGATGTAGTTGATAAAATTCGCGATACGGCAACATCTCATAAACGCATCTTTTTTGTTGAAGTTATGGGACGTGATGCTGGCTTTGTTGCTTTAAATTCAGGAATAGGAATTGGCGCCGAAGCTATTTTAATTCCTGAAGAAAATATTGGTTTACCAAAATTATTAGAAAATTTAAAAAGAAGTAAAGCTAGTGGTAAATCAAGTTGTATTGTAATTGTTGCTGAAGGCGAAAAATCAGGCAAAAACGTTTATGAATTAAGTAATTATGTTGAAGAAAATTTACCTGAATATGATGTACGTGTTTCGGTAATAGGACATATACAGCGCGGTGGTGCGCCAAGTTGTTTTGATAGAGTTTTAGCAAGTAGATCTGGTGTAGCAGCTGTTGAAGCATTGTTAAAAGGCGAAAAGAATATAATGATTGGTTTACAAAACGATTTAATAGCTTACACACCGTTAGAAAAAGCTATTAAAGAACATGCACAAATTGATAAAGAATTAATAAGAATTTCTGATATTTTAGCAGTATAGATTATGGAAAAAATAAAAATTGGGATAAACGGATTTGGTAGAATTGGTCGTTTGGTTTTACGAGAATCTTTTGAACGTAATGATATTGACGTTGTTGCAATTAACGATTTAATGGATGTAGAACTTTTAGCATATATTTTAAAATACGATTCGGTTCACGGAACTTTTAAAGGCGAAATTGAAATTAAAGAAAATGATTTAATTGTAAATGATACTAAAATTAGAGTTACTGCTGAAAAAGATCCAACATTATTAAAATGGAACGAAGTAAATGCAGCTATAGTTGTTGATTGTACGGGTATTTTTAAAACACTTGAAACAGCCAGTTTACATTTAAAAGCAGGTGCTGAAAAAGTGGTTATTTCTTCACCATCTGATGATGTTCCAATGTTTGTAATGGGCGTAAACCACTATGAAATGAAAGCTTCTCAAAAAATAATTTCAAATGCATCGTGTACTACAAACTGCTTGGCACCAATTGCCAAAATTTTAAACGATAATTTTGGAATTGAAGAAGGATTAATGACAACGGTGCATGCTGCAACAGCATCGCAAATGGTAGTTGATGGTGCTTCAAAAAAGGATTTTCGCGGAGGGCGTTCAGCTTTAAATAACATTATTCCAGCAAGTACAGGTGCAGCAAAAGCAGTTACAAAAGTAATACCAGAACTAACAGGTAAACTTACCGGAATGGCTTTTAGAATACCAACACCAAACGTATCGGTTGTAGATTTAACAGTTAAATTAAAAACACCAACAACCTATGATAATATAATGAAGGTGTTTAAAAATGCTGCCGAAAATGAATTTAAAAACATAATTGGTTTTACAAATGAAGCTGTAGTTTCACAAGACTTTCTTTCAGACGCCCGTATTTCAATAATTGATGCAGATGCTGGTATAGCGTTAAACGATACTTTTTTTAAAATTGTTTCGTGGTATGATAACGAATATGGTTATTCTGCCAAACTTTTAGACCTAATTGCTTATACAAGTCGATTAAAATAACGTATTTTGCCAAAAAATAAATTCATTTTTATATGAAATTTGTAGTTGATAGTGGTTCAACCAAAGCAGATTGGTTGTTGTTTAATAATAAACAAAATTTAGGTGTATATAATACTTTAGGTTTAAATCCTGAAGTTTTAACAACCAGTGTTTTAACAGAACGTATTTTATGTAACGAAGAAATTGCTAATTTACGCACAGCAATAAAAGAAGTATATTTTTATGGATCGGGTTGTAGTACACCTCATTCTAAAGAAACTATGCTTCAAGCTTTAAAAAATGTTTTTGAAAATGCAGTTTTTTTCAAAATTTTAGAAGATACTTATGCAGCAGTTTATGCAACATGTGCAGATTTACAACCAGGAATTGTTTGTATAAATGGAACAGGATCAAACTGTAGCTATTTTAATGGCAATACAGTTGAACAAGCGGTAGAGTCGTTAGGATATTTAGCAATGGACGATTGTTCAGGCGTTGAATTTGGAAGAAATTTAATTCGCGCTTATTATTTTAATTCAATGCCAAAAGATTTAAAAAGTAAGTTTGAAGAAGATTATAATTTAGATGCCGATTTTATTAAAAGGAATTTTTATAAAGAACCCAATCCAAATGCATATTTAGCATCGTTTTTACCGTTTTTAATAGCCAATAAACAACATGATTTTTTACAAGAAATGATAACTAAAAGTTTTCAATTTTTTATAGATCATTACATTAAGCAATATGAAAATTATTTAAAAGTGCCCGTTCATTTTATAGGTTCAACAGCTTATTTATTGCAAGATGAATTTAAACGAATACTTGAAAAAAACAACTTAAAAGCAGGTGTTTTTTTTCAAAAGCCTTTAGATGGTTTAATAGAATTTCATAAAAAATAAAGGAACCTATTTAGGTTCCTTTATTTTTTTAAAATTTATAACGTACACTTAAAGCAATGTCTGGTCCAAAGCTTTCGTGAAAATCGTTGTTTAATAAATAAATTTCAGGTTTAAAATCTAAAGCAACTTGTATCGGAATATCAAAGTTATATTCAATTCCTACTTGTCCGCTAGCAAATAAAAACAAATCATTTTCTTTATAGTGGTTATTTCCATATTTGTAGTCATAAGACCAAGAACCAATACCACCACCAACACCAGCGTACCAATAAAAACCTCCGTCTATATTCCAAAACCATTGGTAAATACCAGTTGCTTTAACAGCATCGTAGTTGTTAGATGAACGCCATCCTAAATCAACCTCTAGACGGTTGTCATCACTTAATAATCTTTGGTAAGAAATTTCGGCACCAACACCGTCGTTATCACCAAAACGTAAACCTAAAGCATTTTTAGAAACGCTATTCTGTGCTTGAGCTGCAATACCAAATAAAGCTATGCAACTTACTAATAAAACTTTTTTCATAATTCTTATTTTTAAGTAAAAATAGGAGTTTTAAAGTAAAAATGCAAATTTAATACTCATTAATTGTGATACTGTTGTTTTTATTAGTTAATTTTTGTTAAATTAATATTTTGTATGCCGTAATTACAGCAAATTAGTAATAACATTAGCTAATTTTTCTGTTAATTTTTTTCTGCTGTAATATTGTAATCCAATACCATAAATGTGTAGGTTGTTTTGTTTAAAATGAGAATAGCTTTCTAAAATATATGTTTTTAGTTTTTGTTTTTCGGTATAATTAAAATAACATCCACAGTTGGTTTCTTTTAAAATTTTTTCAACATCACTTTCAACTGGTCCCAAAGCAATAATTGGTCTTTCTGCAGCCATATATTCAAAAAGTTTACCAGGTATAATTCCTTTTGTTTCGTGCGAATCTATTTCAATTAGCAATAACATTTGCGATTTACGTTGATTTATTAAAGCTTCGGTATGCGAAACATATCCTAAATTAGTGACATAGCTCTCTAACTTATATTTTTTAAGAGTTTCTATAATTTCTGAACTTATTTTACCTAAAAGCTTCAATTCAAAATCATTTTTAAACAGTTCATTTTCAGAAATAATTTCGCTTAAAACTTCCCACAAAATTTTAGGATTACGTTTAGAAAGTAACGAACCTATATGACTTATACTAAATTTTTTATCAAGTAAAGGCTTTTCTATTTTTTCAATATCATATCCATTAGTGATTACATGAATAGGCTTTTGAGTAATTGCAGCAAACTCATTTTTTGTTGTATAACTGGTTGTAATAATACAGTTTGCACTGTTTAGAACTTCAAATTCTAATCTTTTATGCTTTTTTTGTGCAAATTTTGTAAGTTTTAATTCTTTGTGATAACCAATATTTGTCCACGGATCTCTGAAATCGGCAATCCATTTTACGTTATTCTTTCTTTGTAATTCGTAACCAATTAAATGTAAACTATGCGGAGGACCAGTGGTAATTATGGTATCAATATTATTAGTGGATATATAATTTGAGAGGTAATTTACAGAAGGCTTTACCCAAGCTACGCGTGCATCAGGAATAAAAAAATTACCACGTATAAACAACATTGTTTTTTCTAATAACGATTGTTTTTTATTGTCTTTAATTAATCCTGAACTTATAGATTTAGTACTTTTTTTAGAAAACAAAGAAGCTATTTTATAAGGTTCTTTAATTGGTTGTTTAAGAACTATGGTCGTTTTTTGAATATCGTTTATTAAATCGTTGTCTATAATTGGATATGTTGCGTTTTCAGGAACGTACACAATGGGTTGTATATTAAAATCTGGTAAATATTTAGTAAATTTTAACCATCGTTGTACACCTGGACCACCTGCAGGCGGCCAATAATACGATATTATTAATACTTTTTTCATATTTATGAAATGTTTTTGGCTAAGAAATATCCTATCATAACAGCTACAACTCCTAAAATAATCGTTAAAAATAAATAGCTAATAAATTGCAAATAGTTTTCGTTTTGTATCATTTTAAAAAGATCCAATGAAAAGGTTGAAAAAGTTGTAAACCCGCCACAAAAACCAATTCCCAAAATAACGTATAACTGTTGGTTATTTGTAGCATATTTAAAAAATAGAAAGCCTAAAAATAGGCTTCCTAATGTATTTACAAATAATGTTGCAATGGGATAGTTTTGTAGCGAAATTAGTTTACCTATTTCATATCTACAAATGGTACCAAAAGCACCTGCTATTGCTAATGCAAAAATGTTCATTAGTTAATTTTTTGATTACTTTTTTTTGTTTTTATTGATGTATATAACACTTAACACAATTATAATTAAAGCTAAAATTGAAGTTATTAATGAAATGATACTTCCGGTTTTTATTACATCGGGTTTAAATTCAAAAATAATTTTATGACTACCTGCAGGTATAACTAAACCACGTAACGTATAATTTACTTCAATCATATTCGCAGGTTTGTCATCTATAGTAATTTGCCATCCTTTTGGATAATAAATTTCAGAAAAAACCGCAAAACCTTCATTTGAATTTGTTGATTGATACGATAATTTATTAGGTTGATAGTTTGTGAGTTTTATAACTGCTAAACTATCGGTTTTAAATTGAGTATTTTTTAGTTGCGCATTTTTGTAAACTAATGCTGTTTGTTTTGATTTAAACGTTTTTAGTTTTTTCATCATTTCATCGGCATTTGCAACCGTTTCAATAGCATTTACAAACCATGCATTACCATTAACTTCAGGGTTTTCTAAAGCTATATCTTGTCCTTCTTCGTTTTTATTGATAACATATTTTACATTTAACATGTTTAAAACTTCCAAGTTTTGTTGTGCAATTTGGTAATCTAACAAATCTTGAATTTTTTTAGGTTTAGCCGCGTGATATCCACCTAAAGATTTATGAAAATACGAGCTGCGTGCACTACTAAAACCACCTTGTTGTTCATAAACTCTAAAATGTGATGTGTCTTTTAAAATATGCGCATCGGCTGGGGTAATTTCAAAAGGTTGTTCAACTAGCGTTTTTGACACAAAATTATCTTTATTAACATAATTGGTATCAACCGAAACCAAATCTATTACACCTAAAACACCAACTAGAATTACAGCAATTTTAGCATTTATTTTTTCTTTATTAAAAGCAAATAAAACGGCTAAAGCTAAAGCAATAAAAGCAAAAGTTCTTAATAAATCGCTAGTGTACATAGCTTTACGATCGCTAACTAAAGCTGCAATAAAATCGGTACCACTGTCTTGAAAAACTTGCGCATAATAACTGTCGTTTGCCCCTTCAAAAGGCATCGATCCTTTTAAAATAAATAATATTACAAAAATACTTCCAAAGATAATTGCAGATAACTTTAAAGACTTTAATTGTTGTTCTTTCGATGCTTTAAAATAGGCTTGTAAACCTAAAATTGCTAGTACTGGAAAACATAATTCTGCAATTACTTGTATTGATGTTATAGCTCTGAATTTATTGTATAAAGGCAAATTATCAATTAAAAAATTGGTTAAAAAGAAATTATGTCCCCATGAAAGTGCAATCGAAAACAAGGCACCAAAACCTAAATAATATTTTACTTTTCTATCGTCTACAAAAAAGCATAAAACAGCTAAAAATAAAACAATAGCACCAATATATGCAGGCGCTGCTACAATTGGTTGATTGCCCCAATAAGTTGGTGCATGGTCTGCAAATTGCTGGGCAGGTGAGGGGTCGTATCCTTGACTTTGTAATAAATTTGAAACAAATTGATACGTGTTTGATTTTGTACCGATATTTTCACCATTACCGCCACCTGTAATTCGTGGAACCAATAAATTAAAAGTTTCAAAAATACCATAACTATATTCCGTAATGTATTCATGAGTCATGGCATTGGTTGATTCTTTTAAAGAACCATCGGGTGCTATCGTTAATTCACTATCGCTTCGTGTACTAAATTTCGCATATTCTTGAGTTGCCAATAAATTAGTAGCATTTAAACCTATTGCTAAAAATCCAGTAATTGCAAAAACACCGTAAATTTTAAAAAGATTGGCAAATTGTTTTTCTTTTATGTATTGAATTGAATGATAAACAGTTACAATTATTAAAAATAAAAGTAAATAATACGTCATTTGAAAGTGATTAGCCGAAATTTCTAACGCAGCAGCAATCATTGTTAAAATTCCGCCCAATAAATATTTTCGTTTAAAAACTAAATGTACACCAGCTAAAACCATTGGCATATAAGCAATTGCATGTGCTTTTGCATTATGACCTGCACCTAAAATTACTATTAAATATGTTGAAAAACCAAATAGTAATGCACCTATGAATGCTTTTAAAGGTTTTACTTTATAAGTAAGCAATAATAAGTAAAAACCTATGAAATAAAGAAAAACATAATCGGCAGGACGCGGTAAGAAACGAATAACCGAATCGAGTTGTTTTATATAATTATGTGGATATTTAGCTCCTAATTGATAAGTTGGCATACCACCAAAAGCATTGTTTACCCAATAGGTTTCTTGTTGATGGGTTTCGCGAAAATTATTTAGTTCTTTTGCCATTCCCGTGTACTGAACAATATCAGATTGCATGATTTGCTTACCTGAAAGTACAGGGTAAAAATATGCCAAAGCAACAACTACAAAACCAACAATTGCAAGCAAGTGCGGTACATAGTTTTTAAAATTTTTCATAGTTTTTAAATTTGTTGCTAAATGTACTTAATATTTGGGAAATGCAAAAAAAAAGTCTTGCAATGCAAGACTTAAAATTATTCTATTTCTTCAAAATCAATGTATTCGCCAACTTTCTTTTTTTCTTTAGGAATTTTATTTTGTTTGATATCGGTTTCAAAATTATTTGATTGCGAAGTATCTGTTTGCTGGTTTTGATAAGCTTGCTGTTGTTTTTGAAAATTTTCAGTTACTTTATTCACAGCTTTATGTAGCAAATAGGGTGCAAGAAGCTTAAAAGCAAACTTCAACAAATAATAAACTAAAACTAAAATTAAAATTGTTTTTATAAAACTTTGAAAAGACGCGTGGTCCATTTTTTATTTATTTTTAAAATATAAAATCAAATATACCAACTAGAATTTTATAATTTCTTATAAAAATCTTAAAATTATTTTTGTTTTACAGCAGGTGCTTCCTCAATCCATTTTTCGTAGCCGCCTTCTAATTGCGTAACATTTGCAAATCCTTCGGCTTTTAAACGTTCAATAGCTTCGTTACTTGTAAAACCGGTTTGGCAAAAAACAATAATTTCTTTATCTTTTGATATGTTCATAATAAAGTTTTTGAATTCTTCTTCGTGGAAATTTAAATTCATTGCGCCAGGTATGGTTCCTTCTTTGTATTCTTCGGTTGATCTAATATCAATTAAAATAGGAGTCTTTTCTAGTTTTTGAACTAACTGTTTTTTATCAATTTGTTGTGCAGTTGCTGCAAATCCACTTAGAATAATACTTAAAATTAAAATAAATTGTTTCATAATTTGTTGGGTTTATTAAGACAAATATCAGAAATTATTTTTTCTTAGCGCGTAAATTTATATAAAAATAAAACAAGGTTCCGAGGCCAAGTTGTAAGCTCCCCCAAAAAAATTACAGTTATAACATTCTATCTTTACTTATTAAAATAATGATTGATTATATTTGATAAATATTTAATTTAGAAGTAGTTCAAAGTCGGTAGATTTTGCGCTGCGTGGGCAATTTTTAATTATTAATTATCGCATGGATTACAAATCCGCGCGATCGGGTATCTTTACTTAATAAAAATTAAATTACAATATTATATTTAAATATAGAAACCGATGTGGTTCACTTTACAGAAAGTAAGAATACAAAAATTATAAACAAAATATTATCATTTTTCATACCAATTGCAAACCCTGATTTTGATGATAAAATTTTTTTTATATCCAATTGGTTTTTGGAGTTTGATAATAAAAATAGTATACCAAATAGGGAGATCGGATTAAATTCAGAAGGTGAAGTAATCTTAAAAATGCCTTATAAAGAGAATTGTGGGTATTGGGTTGATAATAATTTGACTTATAATGATTTTAAAGAAACTTTTAAATATAAAATTATAGATGAAGAAATTTTTCAAAAAAAATGGATAATGCTATAAGGTGGTATATAAAATGTGTTGATGATATTTGAAACCCTTTTAAACTGTAGCTTTTTAAGATATTAATTTAAGGTAAAATTGGTAAATAGTAACACAGCGTGTTTTAAATGTGTTGATTAGATTAATACATGTATTTATGTTTAGCTTTTGATTGTATTTGTTACAGATTTATTATGATAAATATCAGAAATTGTTTTTTGCTTAACATGTAAATTTGTATAAAAATAAAACAATGAATCAATTAATAAATAAATACAATGTTCCGGGGCCACGTTACACCAGTTATCCTACCGTACCATATTGGAATGTAAATGAATTCACCAAAGATAAATGGCTTAATAACTTACATGAAAACTTTAAATTAAGTAACGCAACTAACGGAATATCAATATATATACATTTACCATATTGCGAAAGTTTGTGTACGTTTTGTGGATGCCATAAACATATAACCAAACAACATAAAGTAGAAGCGCCTTATATTGACGCCGTTTTAAAAGAATGGCAAATGTATTTAAATAGTTTTAACAGTAAACCTTTAATTAAAGAATTGCATTTAGGTGGCGGTACACCAACTTTTTTTAGTTGTAGCGAACTTAAACGCTTAGTAAATGGTATTTTTAAAGATGCTACTAAGCATTCTGAAATTGAAATGAGTTTTGAAGGCCATCCTAACAATACAACTTTTGAACATTTACAAACACTTTTTGATTTAGGCTTTAAACGAGTGAGTTTTGGCGTGCAAGATTACGATGAAAAGGTGCAGCAGGCTATTAACAGAAAACAAACTTTTGAAAAAGTTAAAGAAGTTACTATGAATGCGCGATTAATTGGTTACGAATCGGTTACGCATGATATTATTTATGGATTGCCTTTTCAAACTATTGAAAGTATTCAGCAATCAATTCAAAAAACTGCGGATTTATTACCCGATAGAATTTCGTTTTATTCATACGCCCATGTGCCGTGGATAAAAGGTAATGGACAACGTGGTTTTAAAGATGAAGATATTCCTAAAAGCGAAATTAAAAGAAAGTTATATGAAATTGGTAGAGAAATGTTACAAGAAATTGGATATTTTGAAATTGGTATGGATCATTTTGCTTTACCTACCGATTTGTTGTATAAATCATACAAAAACAATACATTACATAGAAATTTTATGGGGTATACACCTTTTAAAACTAATGTTTTAATTGGTTTAGGTGTGTCGGCAATTAGTGATTGTAGCAATGCTTTTGCGCAAAACGAAAAAAAGATTGATTTGTATTTAGCTAAAGTAAATAATAACGAATTACCCGTTTTTAAAGGACATATTTTAAATGAAACCGATTTAGTTTTAAGAAATTGTATACTAGATATAATTTGTAAATTTTATACTGATTTAACTAAAGTTTATGCCATTATTCCTAAAGAAGATTTATTGAATCGATTAAGTGAATTTATTGATGATAAGTTAATTATCATTGAAAATAATAAATTGAATGTTACTGATTTAGGTAAAACTTTTGTTAGAAATATTTGTATGGCTTTTGACGATTATTTAATCAAAGATCAACCCGAAACACAAATTTTTTCCATGACTATTTAATACAAAATATCCCGAGAATTTTCTCGGGATATTAACTTTTTAATCTTCAACAAAATCAGTTAAATAAGCAAAACGATCTGTTAATTTACCATTTTCACAAATAGTACCTCGTTTTAAAATTTCATCTTTATCATTATTAAAAAATGCAGGAATAATGTGTTCTAAAAACATTTCACCAAAACCTTCGCTTGCATCTTTTGGTAATTCACATGGTAAATTATCTACAGCCATAACAACAACTGCTGCAGGATGATCTACTGGTACTTCTTTATTTTCACGTGGATAATATCCATAAATTGGCTCAGCAATCGTAGATGCGCGTAACGTACAATCAATAGGACCGTCAATATCGCATGAAATATCAGCTACTACTTTTATATTGTTTTTAGCGCTATTTAACATTTGCTGCGTTAGAATTTTTGGAGATCCGTCTTTATAAAAATGTCCAGCAATAAAAATATCGGCTACTTGAGCAAATTTTTCAAAATCGCTTTCATAATTCATAGGATTTTCTTTAAAATCTTCAAAATTACCTTTGGTACCGTCTAATTTTCGGTAATAATCTTCCACATCTATATGTACATACACCGATTCGTCAAATTCTTGTTTCAAAAATTGATCGATTGATACATGTTTTATTTTCATGGCATCAAGTACTTCTTTAGCACCAAAACCAACTTTACCTTTGCCAGTTAAAACTATTTTTAAAGGTGGTATATAATTGCGATTTAAACTTTGTAATAATTCCTTTTGGCTATTTAATTGCTCAGCTTTTTTTAAATTGAATAATTCATATTTAATACCAAAGGCTCTAAAAGCATTATAAGCACCAACAATACCAGCGTATCTACCAAAACCTATTAAACGTGCACCGTGTTCGTCAACTAATGTTTCGTGATCAATTAAACGAATGTTTTTTTGCAAGCATGTTTGTAATAACTTTTTGTTATACTTTTGCTTTTTAATGGTATGTGAAAAAAAGAAATAAGTTTTATTTGGAATTAATTTATCAATTGGCACTTCTTTTACACCAAACAATACATCGCAATCAGTTAAATCTTCAGAAACTTCAAAGCCAAGTTCTTGGTATTCTTCGTCTTTAAAGATACGTATAGGCGAGGTTTCTACCTTAAAACTTGCAGTAGGATAGGTGTTTTTAAAAATTAATAATTCTTGAGGTGAAAAAACAACACGTTTATCGGGCGGAGTTTTACCTTCGCGTATAATTCCAAATTTCATATATTACGTTTTACTATTTAGCGAATATATAAAATTAAAAGTTTAAATAAAAAAAAGGTATTCTAAATGAATACCTTTTTAATTAATCACAGCTTACGTTTTGGTAAATTTTGTCTTCATCTTTAACTTTTCCATCGCAATTGCCATCTAAAGTGCCAATATAGCGTAATTGTGGTTGTTCTTCAGTTCCAATGTTTTCAAAAACTTCGCAATGACAAGTGTCGCTAGATTCACAACTTGCAAAAAATGCAACACTTACAAACATTATTATTTTTTTCATGCGTTTAAATATTTAGTCACTAAAATATATCAAAAATTAAACCAAATTTTTAAATTCTAATTTTAAACGATTTTTTGCTAAATCTGTAACAGAATTTTGTTCTTTAATAGTTAGCAATTTTTGTTGTAAATCATTTGCATTATTTACATCAGTTAATAAGCTGGTTTTTAAAATTTGTTGAATAATAGTTTGTTTAGCTGTAGCAATTAAAGCCCAAGCTTCTTCGGTTACATATAATTGTTGCGATATGTTAAAATCAAACTCTTGTTCAATATTTTGTATTAAAAAATGAGCATAATCTTGTTTTAAATTAGAAATAGGACTAATTCGCGATACAAGTTTATGTAAATCAATACGTTCCATTAAAATGATTAAACGCTCATAAGCTTGAACAATTTGTGGGGTTGATTTACGTGCAACTGGTTCATTAACAGGTGTGAAAGAGGGTTGTTTTAAACGTGCACGCAACATTTTTTCTGCTTCGTTGTCGCGGGCAATTGCTTTTCTGTTAACAATATAAAATAAAAGTACAATAACTACTAAACCAAGTAAAATAAGTAACGATTCTTTCCAATCAACTTGTATATCTAACATTTTTATAATTTTTAAAAAACAAATATAAACCTAAATTAATATTATTTGCTACTTATTTTTAGTAGTAGTAACTTTGTTTTTTTCTGAAAATAATTTTATGCAACAATATATCGATCAATTAAACGAAGCGCAACGGGCACCTGTATTGCAAAAAAACGGTGCAATGATTATAATTGCTGGTGCCGGATCGGGTAAAACACGAGTTTTAACCTTACGCATTGCTTATTTAATGCATTTAGGGGTTGATGCTTTTAACATTTTAGCATTAACGTTTACCAACAAAGCCGCACGCGAAATGAAGGAGCGTATTTCTAAAATTGTTGGTTCAGCCGAAGCTAAAAACTTATGGATGGGTACATTTCACTCAGTTTTTGCTCGTATTTTACGTGCCGAAGCTGATAAATTAGGGTATCCTTCAAATTTTACTATTTACGATTCGCAAGATTCACAACGTTTAATAGGTCAAATTATTAAAGAAATGCAGTTAGATAAAGATATTTATAAACCAAACCAGGTTTTAAGCAGAATATCTAACTATAAAAACAACATGATTACTGTTAAAGCATACTTTAACAATCCCGAGTTAATGGAAGCAGATGCCATGGCAAAAAAACCACGTATTGGCGATATTTATCAGGCATATGTAGAGCGTTGTTTTAAAGCAGGTGCAATGGATTTTGATGATTTATTGTTGAAAACCAACGAATTACTTATTCGTTTTCCTGAGGTTTTATTAAAGTACCAAGATCGTTTTAGATATATTTTGGTAGATGAGTACCAAGATACCAACAATTCACAATATTTAATTGTTAAAGCACTTGCAGATCGTTTTCAGAATATTTGTGTGGTAGGTGATGATGCACAGTCAATTTACGCATTTCGTGGAGCGAACATTAACAATATCTTTAATTTTCAGAAAGATTTTGATAATGTTCAAACCTATCGTTTAGAGCAAAATTATCGTTCATCAAAAAACATAGTTGAAGCCGCAAATACAGTTATCGATAAAAATAAAACGAAGTTAGATAAAGTTGTTTGGACCGAAAATGCCGATGGTTCTAAAATAAAAGTACATCGTTCTATTACCGATGCTGAAGAAGGACGTTTTGTAGCATCAACCATTTTTGAGGAGAAGATGTTACACCAAATGAATAACGGCGATTTTGCTATTTTATACAGAACCAATGCACAATCACGTGCTATGGAAGATGCTTTACGTAAAAAAGATATTCCGTACCGTATTTATGGTGGTTTATCGTTTTACCAACGCAAAGAAATTAAAGATGTTTTAGGTTATTTACGCTTAATTATCAACCCAAAAGATGAAGAAGCGTTGGTGCGTGTAATTAATTACCCAACTCGCGGAATTGGAAATACTACGGTAGAAAAACTAAATGTGGCGGCAAATCACTACAAAAGAAGCATTTTTGAAGTGATGGAGCATATTGATAAAATCGACTTAAAACTTACCGCAGGCACCAAAAGTAAAATAAGTGATTTTGTAACCATGATTAAAAACTTTCAGGTGATAAATCAAAACAACGATGCCTATTACTTAACCGATTATGTAGTTAAAAAAACGGGGTTGGTACAAGAGTTAAAAAAGGACGGTACACCCGAAGGCATAACTCGTTTAGATAATATTGAAGAACTTTTAAACGGTATAAAAGATTTTACAGAAGGTCAAAAAGAAGTTGATGGCGCACGTGGAAGTTTAGCCGAATTTTTAGAAGATGTTGCCCTAGCAAGCGATTTAGATAACGATAAAGGCGATGATGACCGCGTGGCTTTAATGACGATACATTTGGCCAAAGGATTAGAATTTCCAACGGTTTTTGTGGTGGGAATGGAAGAAGATTTGTTTCCAAGTGCTATGAGTGTGAATTCACGTGCCGAATTAGAAGAAGAACGCCGATTGTTTTATGTAGCCTTAACACGTGCCGAACATAAAGCATATTTAACATATGCACAAAGCAGATATCGTTGGGGTAAATTGGTAGATTGTGATCCATCGCGATTTATACAAGAAATTGATCCACAGTATATTGAGTTTTTATCGGCACCAGAAACTAATTACAGGTATAAATCTACCATTAACGATGATATTTTTGGCGATGTGGATAAGTCTAAATTACGTTTAAATAAACCCAAAACTGGTATTCCACCCAAATGGGTAACCGAAAATGAAGCTCCAAAACCAAATCATGATATCAGAAGATTAAAAGATTTAAATAAGATTTCAGCATCAAATGCAACTTCAAACGAAAATATATCATTAAAAGAAGGACAAATAATTATGCACGAACGTTTTGGTAAAGGAAAAATTCTTAACTTAGAAGGTGCAGGAGCCGATAAAAAAGCCGAAATTCACTTTGAAACAGGCGGAATTAAAAAGCTATTACTGCGTTTTGCAAAACTTAATGTATTAGAATAATGGCAAAATTTGTAAAAATATATCCTGAAAATCCTAATGAAAAGGAAATTCAGAAAGTAGTAAAAATACTTAAAGAAGGTGGTTTAATTATTTATCCAACCGATACTGTTTATGGTTTAGGTTGCGATATTACCAATACAAAAGCTTTAGAGCGTATAGCAAAAATTAAAGGAATTAAGCTTGAAAAAGCAAACTTTTCATTTGTTTGTAACGATTTAAGTAACATATCGCAATATGTTAAAAATTTAGATACTACATCATTTAAAATTTTAAAAAGAGCCTTACCAGGGCCTTATACTTTTATTTTGGAAGGAAATAACAACCTACCCAAAGAATTTAAAAAGAAGAAAACAGTAGGTATTAGGGTGCCAAACAATTCAATAGCGTTAGAATTGGTAAAGCATTTAGGAAACCCTATTGTTTCAACATCAATTCACGATGAAGACGAATTAATAGAATATACAACTGATCCTGAATTAATTTTTGAAAAATGGCAAGATAAGGTCGATTTAGTAATTGATGGGGGATATGGCGATAACACTGCATCAACCATTATTGATTTAACTGGACCTGAACCTGAAATAATACGTGAAGGTAAAGGCGATATAGATATAATCTAATACAAAAACCGACTTTTAATAAGTCGGTTTTTGTATATATTTTTCAATTGCATCGCGAATAATTTCAGCATGATCAAAAGCTAAAACAGGTAACTCATTTATTGGAAACCATTTTACATTTTTAGCATCGTCTTTAGCTTTAGCTTCGGCTAAACTATCAATTTCACCGAAAAACGCAACCGAAATGGTATGACTTCTTGGATCTCTTTTTGGATTGCCATACGTTTTAATTTGTTTAACCTGATAAATATTTAAATCGGTTTCTTCAAATAATTCGCGTTTGGCAGCAGTTTCTAATTCTTCATTTTCATCTACAAAACCCCCAGGAAGTGCCCAAAAATCTTTAAAAGGATCGTTTAATCGTTGAATTAATAAAGTTTCAATAATATTTTGATTTTTTCTTATTAAAACAATATCTACAGTAACAAAAATTTTTGGGGTATAAATCATCTATAATAGTTTAAGTTGAATAAGTGCTAATAATAGTACACTTAATATTGCTGTAAAGATACCTATTAAAGCCGAATTTGAAATTTTTTCTTTAAAATAAGTAGTTCCAATTATGGTTCCACCAATGATTACACCTAAGTTCATGGTAATGAATACTAGAGTAGGGGTTTCAATAAAAATTTTATGCGCTTTTAAGTAAAAAAAAATGTTGCAAAAGTTTAAAGCACCTAAAATAAATCCTTGAAAAATTGTTTTTGATTTAATTTTTCCTTTAACAAAAAATAAAAATAAGAAACATACGATAGCACTAATTCCAAAAATTAAAAATAATGCCACAACATAAGGTATGTTTTTATTAGTTGCTAAAATTTTGAACAAAGTATCAACCACACCATAACCAATAAAAACAGATAATAGGTAGAATATGTTTGAATTTCCATGATTTGTGGATTTTTTATACAAAAGCAACACAATACTAATAAACGCAAGCATTATTGCAATTAATTTAGGGAAGGTAAAAATTTCGTTAAATAAATAAAAGCTTAAAACAACAGGAATAATTAAAGATAAACGTTGAAAAATATCTGTTTTGGCTAAACCTGATTTTTTTAGTGATTTATTTAATAATAAAAATATAGTTGGTAATAAAAACCCTAGAGCAAGAACTTGAATTGAAAATGAATTTTTTAATGTATTAAAAGTGATTTTATCATTAAAAAAATAAAAGCTTAAGCTAACAGCAATTACATAATTACTTAAAATAAAAATACAAAAATCTTTTAAATTATTGATTTTAAGCCATTTT
Organism: Myroides sp. JBRI-B21084; assembly: GCF_030545015.1. Lineage (GTDB taxonomy): Bacteria > Bacteroidota > Bacteroidia > Flavobacteriales > Flavobacteriaceae > Flavobacterium. The sequence continues at coordinate 1,613,126 of NZ_CP120653.1, read as the reverse complement.
ATGTAAAATCCCACAATTAAAGAACAAACTAAACTTATGATTAAGGTATGCATATAATGTTAATATTTTTGTTAAAGTCAAGTACTCTATTTTACATAATATATATTATAGTTCATAATAATATAAAATTAAATAAAACACATTTTTTTAATTTCAACAAATATCACTAATTTTGCATAGTTTTAAAAAATAAAATAAGTGGAAAATTTAAACGCACAAAAAATTATTAAAGCATTACAAGCCGAAGTTATTTCTAATGGCATTATTGCAGAAAATTTAATTCCAGAATTAAAAAAACTTAGAGAATTTGCTTTACTTGAAGAAAAACCTGTTTTAGTAAAAGCTTTACGTTTAGCTTACGAGCATATTCAGGAAAACAATGATTTTTTAATTAATATACCTTCTGACGAGCCTATTGAAGACGAAACTGAAGTGCAAGCTGAAAACACAGCTAGTGAAAGTTTTACTTATTTTATGTCGTTGATGCTAGATTTAAACAATAAACACAATTTAGCAGATTTAAAAGAATACAATTCTCAATTTCAACAATTTTAAAATGCTACGATTTTTTAGATTAATAGCTGCTCTTGAAGGAATTTCTTATTTAGCATTGTTTTACAATATGTTATATAACAAATCAAATAATTTTGAACTATATCAAAAATTATTATACCCAATTGGCATGGCACATGGCATACTTTTTGTTCTATACGTTGTGTTGGCTATTTATCTTAAATTCGAGTATAATTGGTCAGTCAAAAAAACATTTTTAGTTTTATTGGCCTCGCTCTTACCTTTTGGTACTTTTTATTCGGATTACAAATGGATAAAAAGTTAAAAAAAAATTTTGTAATTAGTTAAAAAACATTATTTTTACCGAAAATTTAAAATACTAATATTCAGATTTTACTAATAATTTAAAAAAAAGTTTTTATGAAAAAAATAACTTTACCTTTAATTGCTACCCTATTAGGTTTAACTAATATGAATGCACAAGAAGGATTACCTTACAACAAATGGTCTATTGAATTAAATGGTGGTTTATCAAAACCTTCACAACCAATGACTCCAGGTTATTACTCTGAAACCCCTTCTCAATTTTTTCATGCTGATGGTGGTGTTCGTTACATGTTCAATAACAAATTTGGTTTAAAAGCTGATTATGGTTATGACTATATGAAAAACGGTGATAAATCAATGTATTTCAGAACAAAATATAGCCGCGTTAATTTACAAGGTGTAGCGAATTTAGGTCGTATCATGAATTTCGAAGAGTGGACAAATACTTTAGGGGTATTAGCACACACAGGTATGGGGTACTCTTGGATGGAAGCTGGTAAAGACAATTCAATGACTTTTACTGGTAAAGATGAAATGGTTAATTTTATCATTGGTTTAACAGGTCAAATCAGATTAGGTAATCGTGTTGCTTTAAATGCTGACTTTAGCATGATCAACAACATTAGCCAAACATATACTTTTGATGGTAACATGATGGCTGATCAAGAAGCTGATAGATCTTTTAACGGTACATTATACAATGCTACTTTAGGTTTATCTTTCTACTTAGGTGGAAACGATCGTCATGCTGATTGGTATTCTAATGATGCTTTAACAAACCGCGTAGAAGCTTTAGAAAACCGTGTAACAGATATCGAAAATAAAATGATTGATTCTGATAACGACGGTGTTGCTGATTATTTAGATTTAGAGCCTAACACTCCAGCTGGAAATATGGTTGATACTAAAGGTCGTTCTATTGACTTAAACAAAAACGGTATTCCAGATTCTTACGAAGATTATTTTGATTCTAAATATGGTAAAGGTGATGATACTTTCACTCCATCTGATTCAAACACAGCTCAAGATTTAATCAACCAAGGTTATGTAGCAGTTTATTTTGATTTTGATAAATCAACTCCTAAAAATGCAGAAGCTACTAACTTTATTGTAACTTATTTACGTTCTAATCCAAATGCAACTGTAAATGTTAATGGTTTTGCTGATACTGTAGGTAATGCATCTTATAACCAACGTTTATCTGAAAAACGTGCTAAAAACGTTACTAGAATTTTAGAACAAGCTGGTATTTCTAGCTCTAGAATTAAAACTACTGCAAACGGTGAAGATTCTTCATTCGATGGTACTAGTAAAGCTGCTTCTAAATTTGCTAGAAGAGTAACTTTCAAAGTAAACTAATTAAACAGTTTATATACATTTAAAGAGAGGTTTTTTACCTCTCTTTTTTATTTTATCTTTGTAAAAAAATATATAATGAAATTTAAAGTTGTTTCTGATTATCAACCTATGGGCGATCAACCCAAAGCTATAAAAAGTTTATCTCAGGGTATTAAAAACAACGATCGTTTTCAAACTTTACTTGGTGTAACAGGCTCGGGTAAAACGTTTACAGTAGCAAATGTTATTCAAGAAGTTCAAAAACCTACTTTAGTTCTTGCTCATAATAAAACATTGGCTGCACAATTATATTCAGAATTTAAACAATTTTTTCCTAATAATGCGGTTGAGTATTTTGTATCTTACTACGATTATTACCAACCCGAAGCTTATTTACCTGTTACAGGTACTTATATTGAGAAGGATCTATCAATAAACGAAGATCTAGAAAAAATGCGATTAAGCACTACTTCTTCCCTTTTATCTGGACGTAGAGATGTATTAGTTGTTGCATCGGTTTCGTGTTTATACGGTATTGGAAATCCTACAGAATTTCAAAAAAATGTAGTAACTGTAGAACAAGATCAATTAATATCCCGCACAAAGTTTTTACAGCAATTGGTTCAATCTTTATATGCTAGAACCGAAGCTGAATTTACACATGGATCTTTTAGAATTAAAGGCGATACTGTTGAAATTTATCCAAGTTATGCCGACGATCCATTTAGAATACATTTTTTTGGCGATGAAATTGAAGCTATTGAGTCTTTTGATATCAAAACATCTAAGGTTATTGAAAAATATCAGTTATTAAGCATTTATCCAGCTAATATGTTTGTTACATCGCCCGATGTACTTCAAAATGCCATTTGGGAAATTCAACAAGACATGGTTAAGCAGGTTGAATATTTTAAAGAAATTGGCAAGCATTTAGAAGCTAAAAGGTTAGAAGAGCGTACAAATTTTGATTTAGAAATGATACGCGAATTAGGATATTGTTCGGGTATTGAAAACTATTCAAGATATTTAGATGGTCGTGAGCCTGGTTCTCGTCCCTTTTGTTTAATTGATTATTTTCCAAAAGATTACCTAATGGTAATTGATGAAAGCCACGTTACGGTTTCGCAAGTGCATGCAATGTATGGTGGCGATCGTTCCAGAAAAGAAAACTTAGTTGAATACGGATTTAGATTGCCCGCTGCAATGGACAACCGTCCACTAAAATTTGAAGAGTTTGAATCGTTACAAAATCAGGTTTTATATGTTTCCGCTACTCCTGCCGATTATGAATTACAAAAATCAGAAGGAGTTTACGTTGAACAAGTTATAAGACCAACCGGACTTTTAGATCCTATTATTGAAGTGCGTCCAAGTCAAAATCAAATTGATGATTTGGTTGAAGAAATACATCAGCGTGTTGAATTAGATGAACGTGTTTTGGTTACTACTTTAACCAAACGTATGGCCGAAGAGTTAGCTAAACACTTTACTAAAATAGGTATTCGTTGTAGATATATTCATTCTGATGTGGATACGTTAGAACGTATTGAAATTATGCAGGATTTAAGAAAAGGATTGTTTGATGTGTTGATTGGTGTTAATCTTTTACGTGAAGGGTTAGATTTGCCCGAAGTATCGTTAGTTGCAATATTAGATGCCGATAAAGAAGGATTTCTTCGCAGTACACGCTCTCTTACCCAAACTGTTGGTAGAGCAGCTAGAAATATTAATGGTAAAGCAATTATGTACGCCGATAAAATGACCGATAGTATGAAACGAACTATTGATGAAACTAGTTATCGCAGAAGTAAACAAATGGCTTTTAATGAAAAACATGGATTAAAACCTAAAGCTTTAAATAAGAAAATTGAAAAATCGTTAGCTGATCAATTTAAAGGATACGAACAACAAGATGATTTTAAAGCAGTTGCAGAAGAAAAAATAGAATATCAAACGGTTAAAGATATTGATAAACTAATTAAAGATAAACGTAAAGAAATGGAAAAAGCTGCAAAAAATTTAGATTTTATACAAGCAGCTAAATTACGTGATGAAATTCAATTTTTAACAAATAAAAAACAGAATATATAGTTTAAATTTATACTTTTAACCAAAATGTAAATTTAAGCACAATGATACACTCAAAAAAATTTTTATTTATATATTCATTACTTGCTTTGTTAATGTTACAAAGTTGTTGGTATATGGGCAGTGACGATGACTTTCATGAACCTTATGTATCGCCTTACGAACCTATTATTATATCGCGAGATCAAATAGAGAATTCAATTAAAATAAGTGAGCCAAGAACTATGATAAAAGCGGGTAAAATTTATGTGAAAGACTCGTATATTTTTATTACAGATGAAAACAAAGGTTTTCATATTTATGATAATTCCAACCCAAACAATCCGCAGTTAATTGGGTTTTTAGAAGTTCCAGGTGCTACCGATATGGCTATAAAAGACAATTCCATTTACATTAATCAAGCAGTTGATTTAGTAGCTGTTAACTTAATTAATAATGATGTGGTTGTTCAAAAACGTATACCCAATACGTTTCCTCAAAAGTTGAGTCCAGATGGTTGGCAGCATCAAGTTGGCGAAAATGAAATTATTGTTGATTGGAATTATTAATAGACTATGAAAAAAGTTTTAAAATTTAGTGCAGTTATTGCTACATGTTTTCTATTTATTTTTTGTAGCAGCGATGGTTCTGATACAGCGTCATCAACATCTGAAAATGTTGGAAAAGGTGGTTCAATGGCAGTTTTTGCTATTAAAGGCAATTATTTATATACGGTAGATTATCAAACCTTACATGTTTTTCAAATTAGCAACGCCGATAATCCTGTAAAAGTTAACGATGTATTTATTGGTAGTAATATTGAAACCATTTATTCTTTAGGTAATTTGATGTTTATGGGGTCAAGAAACGGAATGTTTATTTATGATGTTTCAAATCCTGAAAATCCTAAATATTTATCGCAAGCAGAGCATTTCACAGCTTGTGATCCAGTTGTTGCCAATGAAAGCCATGCTTTTGTTACCTTGCATTCCAATACAGGTTGTGGAAACAATTTAAATAAATTAATGGTTTATGATATTGCCAATGTTCAAAATCCTATACTTATTCATCAACGAAATTTAACATATCCTCGAGGGTTAACTTTGTATGAAAACTACTTGATTATTTGCGATGATGAGCTAAAAATTTTCGATATAACCAATCCGGTTGAACCTATTTTAGTAAAATCGGTTAATTATAAGTTTAAAGATATTTTAATTTATAATGATGTGATGTATGCTTTTGGCGAACAAAAAGTTACACAGTTTAAATGGAACAATAATGATTTTTTAAGTCTTGCTCCTATCAGCGATATTACTTATTAAGCTTTCTTTTTAGAAAGCTTTTTTATTGTATCTTTACAAAAATTTAAAGTAGAATGACCAACAACGATATATTAAAGAAATTACGTGTTGCTTTACAATTACGCGACGATCAAATTATAGAAATTTTGGAATTAGTTGATTTTAGAGTTTCTAAAGGTGAAATTGGAAATTTTTTTAGAAATGAAGATCATCCAAAATATGTGGAATGCCAAGATCAAATTTTGCGTAATTTTTTAAATGGATTGGTTATTTTTTTAAGAGGAACTAAAGAAAATCCTAAAAATCCTAAAGACGTTTTAGCAGGAATATCGGCCTCTAAAAAACCTTTAATAGAAAAAACGAAAACTGACAGTAAGCCAAAAAACGAAAATATATTTAAAAAAATAACTACTCCTAAACCTAATTTTAAAAGTAACGTAAAAACTGCACCAAAAAGCAATACGCCAACTAAAAAAGATGTTTTAGGAAATGTGAAGTTTAATAATGGAAAACCTAATAAGAAAAACGATCAATAGATCGTTTTTTTTATTGTTATTTATTAAGAACCCAATTTTCAATTATTTTTTTACCTTGTGGAGTTAAAACCGATTCTGGATGAAACTGAACTCCACGAATATCAAAAAAATTGTGTTTTAAAGCCATTATATTTCCTTCATCATCAACGGCAGTGACACTAATTACTTTTGAAAAATTTTCAGTATTTACAACCCAAGAATGATAATGCCCCACAAAAACCTCATTTGTTAAACCATTCCATAAATAATCGGTCTGTATAATTTGTAATTTTGTAGCAGTGCCATGTAACGGTTTTTCTAGATTTTTTAAAGTGCAACCAAAATATTCTGCAATAGCTTGGTGCCCTAAGCAAACACCTAATATGCTTTTTTTATCTTTATAAAAATCAATAACATCTAATAGTAGTCCAGCTTCTTTAGGAATACCAGGACCTGGTGACAAAACAATTTTATCAAAATTTTGTAATTCTTCCATATAAAAAGCATTGTTTAAAAAAATGGATACTTCTACTCCATTTATACTTTCTAAATAGTGAACAATGTTGTGTACAAAAGAATCGTAATTATTTATAACAGCAATTTTCATATTGTATAAATACTAAAAATTATTTTCAATTTCGGCAGCTTCTAGCATTAAAAAATGCAAATCGGTATTTTTCATAAACGGTTTGTGTAAATGATTTCCTGGGCCATACATTGCAATTTCAACATAATCTGCCGAATGATCCATTGAAATCCAACCCACAGAATTGTATTTTTTTTGTATTTCTGCAAATGCCTGAAAAGGTAAATGACGGTAATTATATAATCCATCATCGCCTTTATTTAAACCGTTATAATAACCAGCTATTGTTTTTAGTTCGTCTGTATTTAATTCTAAATCAATCGTACTTTTTACAAAATCTTTAATTTCACTTTCGGTTTGGTTATTTTTAATATGATTTAAAATATATTCGTTCGTAAATTTATAATTTCCTAAACTATCAAAGTGATTGTTTGCAAATTTTCCATAAATCATACCAGGATTTGCATTTCCGTGATCTGTAGTTATAATAACAAGTGTATTTTGGTCTTTTTCTGCAAATTTTATAGCTTCAGCAACAGCTTCGTCAAATTGTAATTGTTCATGAATTAATGCAGAAATATCGTTTGCATGAGCTGCCCAATCAACCTTTCCAGATTCAACTTGAAGTACAAACCCTTCTTTATGATCTTTCATCTGGTTAATAGCTACTTTTGTCATTTCAGCCAATGTTGGAATTGTATTTGTTAATTCGGTTGACTGTTTTCTATCAATTTCATACGGAAGTGCATCAACATCAAAAACACCTAATAATTTTTGTGAACTTTTTACATTAAGTAATTCACTTTTTGATTTAACTACGTTGTAATTTTTAGATTTAAAATTTGCAAATAAATCCTTTTTATCGGTTCTAAAATTGGCATCAAAGTACTTTTGTCCTCCGCCAAGTAAAACATCAAAACCTAAACGTAAATATTCTTCAGCAATTGCATCTTGGTTGTTTCTGCTTTTTAGTGCAACAGTAAACCCAGCTGGAGTTGCATGTGTAATTGGAACCGTTGTTACACAACCTGCTTTTTTACCTTTTAATTTAAATTTTTGCCAAATAGGTAAGTTTTCTTCACCATTTGAATTAATGTTTAACGAACCATTATTCACCCGAAAACCACCACCCCATGAAGAACTTGCAGCTGCAGAATCGGTTACAATAGATGAGGCCGAAGCCATATCCATTAATCCACGGGTTACTTTATTTTCTGTGTAAAGTTGTATCCAATTAGTGTTTTTTCCTAAAATTCTATTAGCATACAAGTTAGCAATGTTTAACGTACCTGCGCTCATTCCATCGCTCACCATAAAAATTATGTTTTTTGCTTTTTTATTTGCATTTTTTATGGTACTAGAATTATTGTTAGCTAGTGTTTCAAAAGGATTTAAAAAAGTTGATCCTAATGCAGCCAAACTACCTAACTTAAAAAAACTTCTGCGTTTCATAGAATTTATTTTATACAAAAATAGGCAAACTTACCGTTTGCCTAAATTAAAATGTTTTTATTTAAAGAAAAATTAATCGAAGTTTACAATAATTTGGTTTTGTAATAAATCGGCAATTGTTTCATGTTTTCTAATTAAATGAACTTGTTCGTTATAAACTAACACTTCGGCAGGTTTAAAACGTGAGTTGTAGTTTGAAGTCATTGAGAAACAATAAGCTCCGGCGTTATGGAAACATAAAACATCACCTTCGCTAATTTCTGCAATTTTACGATTGCTAGCAAACGTATCTGTTTCACATATATAACCAACTACAGAGTAAAAACGTTCTTTACCGTTGCTGTTAGAAATATTGGTGATATGGTGGTACGCGTTGTATAACATTGGACGAATTAAGTGGTTAAAACCAGAATCAACACCAGCAAAAACAGTAGATGTAGTTTGTTTAACTACATTAACTTTAGCTAAAAAGTAACCAGCTTGCGAAACTAAAAATTTACCTGGTTCAAATACTAAAGTTAAATTTTTACCGTATTCTTTACAAAAATCATTAAAACGAACCGATAATTTTTCACCTAATTCTTCAATATCTGTTTCTAAATCGCCTTCTTTATAAGGTACTTTAAAGCCGCTTCCAAAATCAATAAACTCTAAATTTTTAAACTGCTTAGCCGTTTCAAACAAAATTTCAGATGCATATAAAAACACTTCAATATCTAAAATATCAGAACCCGTGTGCATATGAATTCCGTTAACTTTCATTTTTGTGTTTTCGATAATTCGTAAGATATGAGGAGTTTGATGTACCGAAATACCAAATTTACTATCGATATGACCAACAGAAATATTGCTATTACCACCAGCCATTACGTGTGGATTAATACGAATACATACTGGAATATTTGGATGTTTTGCACCAAATTGTTCTAAAATAGATAAATTATCTATATTAATATGTACACCTAATTTTACTGCTTCTTCAATTTCTTCTAACGAAACGCCGTTTGGAGTAAACATAATATCGTTAGGCGAAAAACCAGCTTCCAAACCTAGTAATACTTCTTGAATAGATACGGTATCTAACCCACTGCCCTTCTTCTTCAACAACTTTAAAACAGAAATATTGGTTAATGCCTTGGCAGCATAATTTATTTTTAACTTTTTAACCTGTTTAAACGCATCTTGTAAACGTTGAAACTGTGATTCAATTTTGTTGCCATCGTACACATAAACTGGGCAACCGTATTGCTGTGCAATGTTTAATAATAAATTTGTATCCATTTTTTTAAATTGTTGTTGAAGATGCAAATTTAAAATTAATAATGAAATTGGTAAATGTTTTAATTAAATTATTTAATGTTTAACAAAAAATTAGTTTTACCTAAAAATATGCAAAAAACAATTACTTTATACTTTTTAAAAATGCTAAAACTTTATTTTCATTGTACCCTTTACCCTGCTCTAAACTACCACTTTCTTGTAATTTTACTACTTTACCTTGTTTATCTAAAACAATAAAAAATGGATATCCTAATTTAGAACCATTGGGAGCGTATTTTGCAAATACTATTTCGTTCTTATTTTCTTTTGAATAATTTAAGTGATAGTATAAAAAGTTTTTGTTTAACTCGTTTTTAACTAATTTGTTTGTTTTTATAAAATCGTTAAAAAGTAAACACCAACTACACCAATTACCACCAGCTTGTAATATTATAAACTTGTTTTGTTTTTTTGCTTTTTTTAGTAATAAATCAATCTTTTGTTGTGCATTTTCCTCTGGATTATAAGGTTTTTCTAATGTTTTATGTTCGGTAGCAATTTTTGTTTGTGCAAACATTAAGTTTGTTGAAACAAGCAAAATTGATAATATAAATGCGAAACCTAATTTTTTCATGATTCTATATTTTTATACAAATTTTATAAAATAAATTCAATCAGCATATCACTTATTTAAAAAAAAACATTTTTGTGATACCTTAAAATTAGCTATATTTCATCATCATAAACAAAAAAAGAAAAATTAAAAACTATAATTACTTAATTTATATACTAAATTTGCCTTTAAATAATAAAAATCATGGTTTACAAATTTCGTGTTATTTTAGATGCTGAAGACGATGTTTTAAGAGACATTGCAATTAAAGATACCGATACTTTAGAAGATTTACACAACACCATTATCAACGCTTTTGGTTTTGATGGTACCGAAGGTGGTTCGTTTTTTTTATGCGATGATAATTGGGAACAAGAAGATGAAATTCCTTTGTTTGACATGGGCGATGTACCTGGTGAACAAAAAACCATGGCCGATTTTAAATTGAATGATTTGTTGTATGAAGAACAAACTAAAATTCTTTACATATACGACCCATTTGTAAATTGGACCTTTTTTGTTGAATTAGCAGCTATTGAAAGTGAAGATGATTCTGAGGAAAAAGAATTACCTGCTTTGTTGTTTGCGCATGGTGTTTTACCAGACGACGCACCTGTAAAGAACTTTGATGACCCAATTTCTAAAGATGATATTTTTGGAGATTTTGATGATGATTACGATGAAGAAGATTTTGATATGTTTGATGGCGATGAAGGTTTTAATGAATTTGATTACGACGATAGGTTTTAAACAAATACTTTACTTATTAGATTTTAAGTATTTAACAAACAATATTTTAAAGAAAACTGAAAGGTTTTCTTTTTTTAACTTATACAACTACATTTAACATTATGATTAATTTATTTAATACACATATCGAATCGTTATCAATTCATCGTGTAGGTAACAAAAGTCGTGCTGAAGCTATTTTTTTGTCTGAAAATACTTTTAATGTAAACGATGAAATAACACCATTATTAAAAGAGTATTTTTTTAAACCATTTCGCGAAAAAGAAGAAAATTACTATCAATTTGCACACGATGTAGATTTAGATTATAACGAGATGTTCAATTTTGCAAACGAAATTTTTGCAAATCCTAATACCGTTCATGAAGTTTCTAAAAAAATCACTAAACATTTATATGAGCAGTCAAACCATCCGCATATTAAAAATGGAGAGGTTTATGTGACTTATTTAACACATATTACTATTGATAACAACCCTGTTGATGCGATTGGAATATTTAAAAGCGAATTAAAATCGGACTTTTTACAATTTGAAGAAAGTAACAGCAACTTAGAAATGGTGCTTCAGCAAGGAATCAATTTAAACAAACTTGATAAAGGCTGTATTATTTTTAATTACAAAAAAGAAGAAGGCTACAAAATTTTAACAATTGATAGCAACCGTTACGATGCACGTTATTGGTTGGAACATTTTTTATCGGTTGATGCTTTTCAGGATGAGAATTTCATGACCAAAAAGTACTTGAAATTTGTTCAAGATTTTGCGAAAGATGTGGTTTTACCTGCCGAAGATAAAAAAGAAGAAGTTATGTTTATGAACCGTTCTGTGAATTATTTTGCAAAGAATGATGAGTTTGAAGAGCAAAATTTTATAAACGATGTTATTGACAATCCTGATTTACAAGCCGAATTTAAAAATTATAAAACCGATCGCGCTGAAAAATACAGCATAGAAGATGTATCAAACTTCCCAATTGCAAACAACGCGGTTTCTGATGTACGTAAAAAAATTAAAAACGTAATTAATTTAGACACTAACGTGCAAATTAAGTTAGATTTTATAAATCCTGAATCTGCCGAAAAATTCATTGAAAAAGGTTGGGACGAAGAAAAACAAATGTATTATTACTTGGTTTATTTTAATAAAGAACAAAAACAATAACTGAAAGTGGCTGTCTGAAAAGGATTTGCTTTTCAAGTTGAACTTGATTAACTACGTTCAATTCGCAAGCTCGGGTCATCTTCTTATGATACTTTTTTAATCAAAAGTATGAGATTAACATCAAGTAAGAAATGACTTTGAATCTGACTTTTTACACAGCTTCTTTGTTTTTTAATAATTGACTATTATTTTTTTAAATAAAAATATTTTTATTTATTTGCAACTTAATTTTTTTAACACTTTAATATGAAAAATCAATTTACTAAATCATTTTTATTATTAACTGTTGTGCTTTCTAGTTTTATTTTTAATTCTTGCGCAGAAAATGTTCCTGGTGATCCAGATAATTTGTCTCAGAATCAATCATTAGGTAAAATTGAAATAAAAATATTATCAGGTCCGGAAAAAAACAAAGTATTTAAAAGTGCAGGTGTTGGCGCTGTAGTGGGGACAAAAAGGACCTTAGATGATGTTTTTAAGGGGTATCAAATTGTAGGTACATTTCAAAATATAGGATTTGGCTGCATGGTTTTAAATGAAAACGGTGAAGAGAATTTTGGTGACGTTGCTATTAATTTTCATTCAAGCATGACAGAAGTTTATACATCTGTTGAAAATTCAGCTAATACGGTAAAAATAACAGATATAAAAATGTTGCAAAAATACCAAGATGCTGGTGCGCAATTAATGAATGGTAAAGTTACTTTTAAGGGTATGTTTGTTAAAGAAAACGGATCTTCAACATCTGAAGAAATGTTAGTTGAAGGTACCATTACTTTTTAGATACATAAGAAAAATATAAAAAGGCTGATTGTAATTTTCAATCAGCCTTTTTTTTATGCTTTACAACAGCCATCTAAATTTTCATAAGCAACTGGGTCGGCTTTAATTTCGTCGGCATCGTAGCCTAATTTTGAAATAGCTTGTTTAATGCTTTGAACATTTGTTTTTTTAGGATTATAATAAATTGTAAAGGTTTCCTTTTCATCGTCAAGCTCATACATTTTTACTCCTTTTATTTTAAGCATTTTTGTTTGAAACATTTTACCACATGTTTCACACGCTTTGCAGTGATCGCAAATAATATGTGTTTTAATAACAACTTTTTCAGATTTTTTATTTTGTGCACTTACAATTGTAGAAAAAGCAATGAATAAAATGGTAATTAAAGTTTTTACAGTTTTCATTTGTATTTATTTAAATTTTTAATCAATATAAGAAATCATATAATCAAACGGTTTTCGTACTTTTTTTAATTCAGATTGCCAATCGTTTTCAGCATCCCGGTAACCAATTGGTAAAAGTACAACACTTCGTAAGCCTTTTTGTTCAAGATTTAATAATTTATCAACTTCAGCATTTATGAATCCTTCCATAGCTATTGAATCAACTTCTAAAGCACCAGCTTCTGTTAATGCCAATCCTAAAGCAATATAAACTTGGCGTGCAGCGTGTTCAAATTGTCTTTCGGGTGTTAAAGATGTCAATTGTTTAATAACAGAATTTTTATATCCATCTGAAAAACCTTTAGGTAAATCGCGTTCTTTTTCGTACAAATCAAAATAATAATTTATTTTATCAATATTATATGTACTCCAAGCTGCAAAAACAATTAAGTGCGAACAATCAGTAATTTGCGATTGATTATAAGCAAAAGGTTTTAATTTTTCTTTTAACGTGTTGTTTGTAATAACTAAAATTTCAAACGGTTGCAAACCAGACGATGTGGGTGCTAAACGCGCTGCTTCTAAAATATTTTCAACATAGTGTTGAGCAACTTTTTCACCGTTCATTTTTTTGGTAGCGTATCGCCACTTTAATGCCGGAATAATACTCATAAACTATTTATTATATGTAGCTAAAAAGCTATTTACATTTTTTTCAATACGCGCGTTTATATCGGTTAAATCTGCTTTTTCAAATTTTTCGCCAATAATATTTTCGTACAATTCAATATAACGTTCAGAAACACTTTCAATGTATGCATCGGTCATTTCAGGAATTTGTTGTCCTTCTTTACCTTGAAAACCGTTTGCAATTAGCCATTGACGCACAAACTCTTTTGAAAGTTGTTTTTGGGCTTCGTTGTTATTTTGACGCTCTTGGTATCCTTCTGCATAAAAATATCTAGATGAATCTGGTGTGTGAATTTCATCAATTAAAACAATTTTACCATCTTTTGTTTTACCAAATTCGTATTTTGTATCAACCAAAATTAATCCACGTGATGCTGCAATTTCAGTTCCGCGTTGATATAAAGCATGTGTGTATTTTTCTAAAATTTCATAATCTTCTTTTGATACAATACCTTGCGCTAAAATTTCTTCTTTAGAAATATCTTCGTCATGCGTTCCAACAGCTGCTTTTGTTGTAGGAGTTATAATTGGCGTAGTAAATTTGTCATTTTCTTTCATCCCTTCAGCCATTTCTACACCACATAAAACGCGTTTACCAGCAGCATATTCACGTGCAGCGTGTCCTGATAAATAACCGCGTATTACCATTTCTACTTTAAATGGTTCACATAAATGCCCAACAGCTACGTTAGGATCTGGATTTGCAATTAACCAATTGGGAACAATATCTTGAGTTAATTGCATAAATTTTGATGCAATTTGATTTAAAATTTGTCCTTTATATGGAATTCCTTTTGGCATAATTACATCAAAAGCCGATAAGCGATCGGTTGCAATCATAACCAATAAATCGTTGTTAATAGTATATACTTCGCGTACTTTTCCTTTATAAACAGCTTGTTGCCCTGGAAAATTAAAATTTGAAGATGTGATGGTTTTCATTAATTGTTGTGTTTGTTTAATGTATGTTGTTTTTTAATATTGCAAAAGTACTAATAATTCTTGTTCAAAACGTGCTTTAGGTAAATATTGCGCCTCTAAACTATCTAAAAATGGAATTGGAGTTTCGATACTTGCAACTCGTTTAACAGGAGCGTCTAAAAATTCAAAACAGTTTTCCATAATCCATGCCGACAAGTCACTAGCAATACCCCCAAACATAGAATCTTCTTGTAAAATTATAACTCTATTTGTTTTTTGTACCGATTTTTTAATTGCATCGTAATCTAAAGGTTGTAGGGTGCGTAAATCTATTAAATCGGCCGAAATATCAGGATGATTTTCTAAAGTTTCAAGCGCCCAATGAACTCCAAAACCATACGAAATTACAGTTACATTGTTGCCTTCTTTAATTAAAGCAGCTTTGCCAAATGGTATGGTGTAATAGTTTGTTGGAACTTCTTGCGATTTGCTACGATATAAATTTTTATGTTCAAAAAATAATACTGGGTTTGGATCGTTAATTGCAGTATTAAGCAAGCCTTTAGCATCAATAGGAAAAGCAGGATAAACCACTTTTAAACCAGGTGTTTTAGTAAACCAAGCTTCGTTAGTTTGCGAGTGAAAAGGTCCTGCTCCTGAACCCGCGCCACAAGGCATACGTACCACAACATCAGCTTCTTGATTCCAACGATAGTGTTGTTTTGCAAGTAAATTTACTATTGGATTAAAACCTGTTGAAACAAAATCGGCAAATTGCATTTCAACTATTGCCTTGTACTTGTTAATTGATAAACCAGCTGCTGTAGAAACTATAATGCTTTCACAAATAGGTGTATTTCTGATTCGTTCTTTGCCAAAAACATCTACAAATCCTTCAGTAACTTTAAAAGCTCCACCATATTCTGCAATATCCTGCCCCATAATTACTAAATTATCGTGGCGTTCAAGTGATTGTTTTAAACTTTCTGAAATAGCATCAATAAAACGTATTTTTCTATTTTCTTTTATTTGTTCAATATGTTTATAATCAAAAGGTTTGTATACATCATTTAATTCAATACTTAAATCAACTACAATTTCAGGTTCTTCTTGTGTTACTTTCCAATTATAATCAATTTCTTCTTTAATTTCAGCTTTAATTGTATTGTCTAGTTCATAGGTTAAATACCCCATTTCTAACAAGTATGTTTTAAATCTATGAATAGGATCTTTAATTTTCCATTCTTCAAATAACACGTCTGGTACATATTTAGTTCCACTAGCTTCTTCATGTCCACGCATTCTAAAAGTTTTCATTTCAATTAAAACCGGATGTGGATTTAAACGCATTTCTTTGGCTATAGCATTTAATTTAGTATAAACTTCAACAATATTGTTCCCATCAACAATATAACTTTTCATGCCATAACCTATGCCTTTATCGGCTAAATTGTTACACTTATATTGTTCATTTGTTGGAGTTGAAAGTCCGTAGCCATTGTTTTCTATAATAAACATTACGGGTAAATTCCATACAGCAGCAACGTTTAACGCTTCGTGAAAATCTCCTTCCGAAGTAGCTCCTTCACCAGTAAAAACAGCAGTAATTTTGTTTTCGTTACGCAATTTATGCGCTAAAGCAATTCCGTTAGCTACTCCTAATTGTGGCCCAAGATGCGAAATCATTCCAATAATTTTAAACTCTTGTGTACCAAAATGAAACGATCGATCACGCCCTTTAGTAAAACCATTTTTTTTACCTTGCCATTGAGAAAAAAGTCTGTTTAATGGAATTTCTCTACTTGTAAAAACACCTAAATTTCGGTGCATGGGTAAAATATATTCTGTGGGTTCTAAAATTGCTGTAACACCAACAGCAATAGCTTCTTGCCCAATACCTGAAAACCATTTAGTGACTTTACCTTGTCTGATAAGTACTAACATTTTTTCTTCTATTAATCTAGGTTTTAGCAATTTTTTATAAAGATCTAATAAAAGTTCTGGAGCCAAAATAACTGAATTATCTTCCATATTTATATTTAAATTTCGCGACATTAAATGTAATAAAATTATTAATTGAAATATTTATATTTTTTTTCACTATACCGTGATTTTTTTTTGCACATTAGAAAAAATAGTTCTAAATTTGTTTCAATCAAAAAACCAAAACACATTTTGATATTTTAATTTACCATAATAATGGTGTTTGTTATTTAAGGAACTGATTTGTATGAGGTATAAATCAGTTCTTTTTTTTTAAATTTGCAATTAAAATTGTCATGGATATGGAAAATGAGCCAAAAAAACGCAAACGAACTTCGGGCTTATTACGTGATAAAGAACGTACTAAACAAAAAATGATTCAATCTGTAGGGAAAATTTTATTAAAAAAAGGGTATACAGGTTTAAATGCTACTGCTGTATCAAAAGAAGCAGGTGTTGATAAAAGTTTGGTTTACAGTTATTTTGGTAGTTTAGATAATTTAGTAGAAACCTACATTTTACAGCGCGATTTTTTAAATGCAGTAGCAAAAGATGATTTAGTTGTTATGTTAGAAAACACAACAGCTGTTCCTAAAGAAGCTATTTACGGTTTGTTACACAACCAATTAGATACTTTGTTGAAAGATAAGGTTTTACAAAAAATTATACATTGGGAATTAGGCGAAAATAAAACATATTTACGAAATATTGCTGATAAACGGGAAGAATTAGGTGAAGCTTTTTTTAAAGTTGCCGAACCTACTTACGATAAAGCAAATATAGATTTAAGAGGTATTTTAGCTGTATTAATTTCGGGCGTTTATTACTTGGTTTTACATGCAAAAACAAATGGAAGTTTATTTTGTGGAATTGATCTTAACACACCAGAAGGTGAACAACGTATTAAAGACGCAATTACTTCAATAATACTTATGGCTCACGAAAAAACAACCGCATCCTAAGAATTTTCAAGTACTTATTTTTTATTTAAAAAGGTATTTTTATATTTGAAATTCAAAGAATTAAATATGCAAAATATACCTAGTGTAAATTTGCGTGATTTCCTATCGGATGATCCGGTACGCAAGCAAAAATTTGTAAATGAAATCGGAAAAGCATACGAAGAAATTGGCTTCGTTGCATTAAAAGGCCATTTTTTAAATGACCAATTAGTTGAAAAACTATATGAACAAGTACGCTCTTTTTTTAATTTATCTTTAGAGGTAAAAAAGAAGTATGAAATTGAAGGAATTGGTGGCCAACGTGGTTACGTTTCCTTTGGAAAAGAATCTGCAAAAGGACGCACAACAGGCGACTTAAAAGAGTTTTGGCATTTTGGGCAATATGTTGAAAACAATCCTAAATTAGATGCTGAATATCCTAAAAATGTAGTTGTTGAAGAACTACCTGAATTTAATTCAACAGGTAAAGAAGCCTATAAAATGCTTGAAAAAACTGGGGTTTATGTATTAAGAGCATTGGCTTTATATTTAAATTTAGATGAATTTTACTTTGACAATTTTATTAAAAACGGAAATTCTATTTTAAGACCCATTCACTACCCTCCTATTTTAAATGAACCTAAAGATGCCGTTCGTGCAGCTGCACATGGTGATATAAATTTAATTACCTTGTTAATGGGGGCACAAGGAAAAGGTTTACAAGTGCAAAACCATAATGGCGAATGGATAGATGCCATTGCAGCTAACGATGAATTAGTTATTAATGTTGGCGATATGTTATCGCGCCATACAAACAATAAATTAAAATCTACCATTCATCAAGTTGTAAATCCTCCTAGAGAATTATGGGGAACCTCTCGTTTTTCAATACCATTTTTTATGCACCCTATAAGCGAAATGCCTTTAAACTGCTTAGAAAATTGTATCAATTCTGATAATCCAAAGCAATTTGACGATATTACAGCTGGCGAATTTTTAACTGAAAGATTAATTGAATTAGGATTGATAAAAAAATAATAAAAAAATTAAAAAAACATTTGCATGATTAAAATAAATGTTCGTATATTTGTACCAACTCATCTACAACAGGACAAGTGAATGTTTTAGAATTTTTGAGTTTTTCATAAGTGTTTTTTTTGGTTATTAAAGTGGGTTTACCTTGGTAAACCCACTTTTTTTTTTTGTTAAAACTGATTTTGTAAAAAACGCTCTGTAATAAAATCAATATCTTTTATCGATTTTCTAGCCCAGTCTATTTTTTTTGTTAACAATTCTTCTTCTGATAATTGCCAGTCTATTGAAGATTTTCTTAAACGCGTTGTAATGTTATTTAAAATAATGGCAGCCGAAACTGAAATATTTAAACTTTCGGTAAAACCATACATCGGAATTTTAATATAAGTATCTGCTTGATCCATAATTTCTGAAGAAAGTCCCATTTTTTCGGTCCCAAAAAATAATGCCGAAGGTTTGGTGATGTCAAAATCGTCTAATAAAAAGGCATCTTTATGCGGTGTAGTAGCAACAATTTGGTAACCTTTACTTTTTATTTCGCTAATACACGTTTGTGTAGATTTATGCATTTGTATATCCACCCATTTTTCGGCTCCCATAGCAATTTGTTTATCAATAGTTTTACTAAATTTTTGCTCAATAACATGTAAATTTTGAACTCCAAAAACTTCGCAACTACGCATCACAGCACTAGTATTGTGCAATTGATAAACATCTTCAACAGCTACACAAAAATGATTGGTACGGTTTTCTAAAACTTTTTCAAACCCCAACATTCTGTTCTGAGTAATAAAGCCGCTTAAATAGGATAAATAGTCAGTATTTTTATATAAATCGTTTAATTGCATTTTTTTTAAATTTAAGCAAAGATACTATTCCGTTTTAATAAAGGCTATTTTGTATTTTTATAAATGAAATTTGAATTTATGAAGAATTTAGTTTTTTTAACAGGTGCTGGTATTTCAGCAGAAAGTGGGTTAAAAACTTTTAGAGATGCAAACGGTTTATGGGAAGGCCATGATATTATGGAAGTAGCAAGTATTGATGGTTTTAAGAAAAATCCGGAACTAGTTTTAGATTTTTACAACCAACGCAGAAAGCAATTACTTACTGTGAAACCTAATTTGGCCCATGAAAAAATTGCCAATTTACAAAATGTGTTTAACGTAGCTGTGATAACCCAAAATGTTGATGATTTACATGAACGTGCTGGTAGCAAGCAAATTATACATTTGCACGGTGAACTTTTAAAGGCGCGTAGCATTGAAAATGAAAATTTAATTTATAATTGGAACAAACCTATTTATGTAGGAACCACAAATGAAGAAAAACACCAATTACGGCCACATATTGTTTGGTTTGGTGAAGCTGTACCCGAAATGGAAAATGCTATTAAAATTGTTCAAGAAGCAGATATTTTGGTAGTTGTAGGAACATCGTTGCAAGTATATCCTGCTGCAGGTTTAATGGATTATGCTTTTAATGCTAAAAAGTTTTTTTATATAGATAAAAACCCTGCAAATGTGCATTCTTATTCTAAAAAAATTGAAATTATAAAAGAAAACGCTACAAGAGGATTAGTACTTTTAGAAGAAAAATTATTAAAACTATAAGCCTTCATTTATAAATAAACTTGGTAAATCGGTAGTAATATAAGATAAACCTTTTGATTTTAGTGTTTTTGCAACATTTAGGTCATTTATTGTCCAACTGTTTGTTTGTAAGTTTAATTGATTAAATTCAGTAATAATTTCTGAATTTTGTAAAAGCAATTCAAAATTATAATCCATACCATTTAATCCATTTTGGAATATTTCTTGTGCCGATTTATCCCCTTCTAAATAATGTACTTTAAAAAAGGGCAATACCCTTTTTAAATAAAGTGCCGATTCAAAATCAAACAAAATAAACTCGGTATTTTCTGAATAGGTATCTTTTGGTAGCTGATTTACTATAGTATCAATTAAAAGTTGAGTTCTATTTTTAGGGTTAAGAATGGATGTTTTTATTTCAACCAATAATTTGGTGTTATATTGCTTATTTATTTCGCTAAAAAAATCAATTAATAAAGGTAAATGTTCACCATTACTTAGTTTATTTTGCTTTAAAACATTGTAATTGGTTGTTTCTATAGGTAAATCATAAAAATCGTAATCATGATTTACTACAACAAAACCATCATTTGTAAGGTGAACATCAATTTCACAAGCATAACAATTAAGTGCAATTGCTTTTTTTAAAGCAGCTAAAGAATTTTGAGGAAAATTAAATTCTTTCCAAGCGCCTCTGTGAGCTATTACACTGGTTTTCATTTAATTATACTTAAAGCCAATTTACGGGTTTGCCTTTTTTACTAAAAAGCCAAGCAACAAAAACGGTGTCTTTTCCATCTACTTTAAAAACTTTAAATTGCGGTGCCAAAACAATAGCAGCAACTCCACTAACAATAGGAATCATTAAACCAGAAAGAATATTAAAATACACAATAATTGTGCGTGTTGCTAAAAATATTAAAGCAAAGCAAAAAAATTGTATGATTAAAATTTTGGTAGCTTTATTCATTGTTATCTTTTATTTGAAATTTTGTACGTTTACTGCCTTCATACATTTCGTATTTTACCAAACGTGCTTCTAATTTACCATTAAAAAGTTTTATTTTACGCGATGGCTTTAAACCTACAAATTTTAAAGCTTCAACATTTCCAGTAATAAACCAAGCATTTGTACCAGGATAACTTTGTTTTAAAGTATCGCCAATTTCGCGATAAAAACGTTCTAAATCAATATCTAAGCGTTCACCATAAGGTGGGTTAAATACCATATGTAAAGGGCCTTGAACTTCTTTTTCGGTTTCAAAAAAGTTTTTTTGTTCAAGTTTAATATATTCTTCTAAATTGGCATTTCTAGCGTTATCTTTAGCTTTTGCAATAGCAGATGGTGCTTTGTCGTATCCATAAATGTCATAATGAAAATCGGTTATTTTCTTTAATAACGATTCTTCAACTTTTTCAAATAAATCAGCGTCCCAATCTTTCCATTTTTCAAAAGCAAATTCTTTTCGGTTGATATTTGGTGGAATATTACAAGCAATCATAGTTGCTTCAACCAAAAAAGTACCCGAACCACACATTGGATCTAAAAAGTTTGATTGACCATTCCACCCACTTAAAATTAAAATACCTGCAGCTAAAACTTCGTTTATAGGTGCAATATTTGTAGCTGTTCTATACCCACGATGATGTAATGAAGCCCCTGAAGTGTCTAACGAAACCGTACATATATCTTTTTGTATATGAACATTTATACGTAAATCGGGATGATCTTTATCAATATTTGGTCTGCTTTCAAATTTCTTTTTAAATTGATCTACAATTGCATCTTTACTTTTTAAAGCAACAAATTGCGAATGGTTGAATTGATCAGAAAAAATTGTAGAATCAATTAAAAACGACTGATGAACACTTAAAAATTCGCTCCAATCTATGCTTTGCATGCCATTATACAAGCTGGTTTCGTTAAAAACCTTAAACTGTTTAATAGGTTTTAAAATTTTTAAAGCGGTTCGCAATGCCAAATTTGCTTTGTACATAAAACCTTTGTCGCCATAAAAACTTACCATACGTGTACCTTGTTCTACACGCTGTGCACCTAATTTAACTAATTCATTTGCTAAAATTTCTTCAAATCCAAAGAATGTTTTAGCTACCATTTTAAAATTTTCCATAGTCAATTCCTTTCCTTCGGGAACGATTAATTTATTTAATTGTACAAAAATAGTTTATTTTTGCGTTTCCAAAATTTATAAAATGCAAGAATCTCAAAAAAATTGGTTTAAGAATTGGTTTGATACCCCTTTTTACCATATTTTATATAAAGACCGTGATTATGCCGAAGCGCAACTTTTTATTGACAACATTACCAATTATTTAAATTTGCCCGATGATGCAAGGGTATTGGATTTAGCTTGTGGACGAGGACGACATTCCGTTTATTTAAATCAATTAGGATTCAATGTTTTAGGTGCAGATTTATCTGCAAACAGTATTGATTTTGCTAAAAAATTTGAAAATGAAAATTTACATTTTGTTGTAAAAGACATGCGTGAACCTTTTGTTGAAAAGTTTGACGCTATATTTAACTTTTTTACAAGCTTTGGTTATTTTGAAAACGAAAATGATAATTTAATAGCATTAACTGCTATAAAAAATAGTTTAAGTGAGTATGGTTTTGCCGTTTTAGATTTTATGAATGTACATAAAGTACTAGAAAATTTGATGCAAAATGAAGTTAAAGAGGTTGATGGTATTGTTTTTACAATTAAACGTTGGAGTGAAAACAATTTTATCTTTAAAAACATTTCATTTGAGTATAATAACGAAAATTATGAATTTACAGAAAAAGTAAAAGCACTTACTTTAGCCAATTTTGAAGAAATGATGGAGCAAGCAGGCATTTTTTTATTAGATACATTTGGCGATTATAAATTACATAAATTTAACGAGAAAGAATCAGATCGTTTAATAATGATATTTAAATAATGATAACCTATTTTTTACCTTTTATTGCTGTTTTTTTAGGTTTTTTGGTTTCAAGCGTAGTAAAACTTAAAAAGAAAAAAGTTATTAAATTATTGTTAGCTTTTAGTGGCTCGTTTTTATTAACAATGACCGTTTCGCATTTATTGCCAGAAGTTTACGCTTATGTTATTGAGGGGAAACACAAAAAAAATATTGAAATCATTGTAGAAAAAGAAGCAACAACAAATTATACTATTGAACCGCACCAGCATTCACATGATCAACACAACCATGCTAATGAAACTGAAAATTTGCATGAAAATAAAACACAAATAGTGCAACATAATCACGACCATGATGCAATGAAACAAATTGGTTTGTTTATTATGTTGGGAATTATTTTTCAGATAATTTTAGAATATTTTTCAAAAGGGGCAGAACATGGTCATGTACATTCTCATGAAAAAATAACTTCTATGCCTTGGTTATTATTTGGTAGCTTGTGTTTACATGCATTGTTCGAAGGTATGCCTATAAGTCAACATAACCATTTGGCTTGGGCAATTGCAGTGCACCACTTCCCTATTGCAATTATTTTAACCTTGTTTTTTATACAAGCACATTTAAACAAAAGAATTATATTTTTGTTTATGATTGTTTTTGCTTTTATGACGCCTTTAGGAACATTTTTAGCTGATAATTTAACTTTTCTAGTTGATTATTATGTACCAATTTCGGCTTTTGTAATTGGAATTTTGTTTCATATTTCATCAACTATTATTTTTGAAAGTAGCGAAGGACATAAATTTAATTTAGCTAAACTTTTGGCTATTTTAGTAGGTATTGCGCTAGGTTTTTTTATCTAAAATTTAATAAAATAAAAAATGCTGCAAGTTTAGACTGCAGCATTTTTTTATAATGATTTTTCAAAGTGTTGCATCACATTTACTAAATGTTCAACACTTGATATTGGCAAAGCATTATACATTGATGCCCGGTAACCACCAACCGTTCTGTGTCCTTGAATTCCGTAAATACCTTCGTTTTTACACAAATTATTGAATTTAGTTTCTAAACGATCATCTTTTAAATAAAAAACTGCATTCATAGTTGATCGGTCTTCAGTATTTGCAGTGCCATAAAACAAATTGTTACGATCAATTTCTGAATAAATTAAGTGTGCTTTTTTATTGTTTTCACTTTCAAGTGCTTTAATACCACCCATATTTTTTATCCAATTTAGCGTTAAATAACTAACATAAACCGAAAAAACAGATGGTGTGTTATACATACTTTCTTTTTCAATATGTTTTTGATAACTCATAATGTTTGGAATTTTTCGTTCCAAATTATTTAGAATTTCATTTTTTATTACCACTAAATTTACACCTGAAGTTCCTACATTTTTTTGTGCGCATGCATAAATTAGGTCGAACTGCGAAAAATCTAAAACTCTAGAAAAAATATCAGAACTCATATCACAAACCAACGGTACATTAACCTTAGGAAAACTTTTAAATTGTGTGCCGTAAATGGTGTTATTTGCTGTTAAATGTACGTAATCAATATTATTTGGCACATTAATATTTTTAGGAATGTAGCTGTAATTTTTATCTTTTGAAGAAGCAATTTCTAAAATTTCGCCAAAATAACTCGCTTCATTTTGAGCGTTTTGAGCCCATGTTCCAGTATTAATGTAACCAGCCCGCTTGTTTAGGCACATTAAATTACTAGCAACCCTAACAAATTCTAAACTTGCACCACCTTGTAAAAAAAGTGCTGAATAGCCTTTATCTTTTAAATTTAAAAGTTCTAAAGCTAAATTACGTGCACTATTTATAATTTCAACAAACGCCAAATCACGATGAGAAATTTCAATAAGCGATAATCCCGAATTATTAAAATTTAATACATTTTTTGCAGCTTGTTGAATTACTGTTTCAGGTAAAATACTTGGTCCGGAACTAAAGTTATGCATTATCATAACTATTAAACACGTCCTTTTAAAGCGTTAAAAACCCAAGCATTAGCAAAAAAGCCAACACCAACTGCTGCAAATCCCCAACCAGCAACATCGGCATATCTATAAATGGCTAAACCAATTAAAACACAACCCATTACAATCATAATTAAAGTGGCCCAGCCTAATATTTTGTTTTTATTTAAGCTCATTTATCTAAATATTTTTATAAGTAATTCTTTTAATAAATCGTCGTGATTTAAATTTGCATTTACGCCTTTTCCTTTTAAATCAATTTCACGGATAACTGCAATATTTTGACTTACTTTTTTCATAGCAAAAAATTTGCTTGCTGTTTGATAATCTTTTAATGCATAAGGGTTTACACCCATTTGCTTGGCAATATCATTTGGGTTTTGTGCATTGTTTTTATATACAATGCCGTGGTATTGCAACAGCTTTGAAAAAAAATTGTAAAGTACTGCAATTGTTACAACTAACGGATTGTTTTTTGAATTTAATGCAAAATATTGCCCAATTTTAAACGCTTTAGCTTCGTTATTTTCTACAATTGCCTTAATTAATTCAAAATTATTGTAATCTTTACTAATACCAATATTTTGTTCAATTAATTGCGACGTTATCTTTTTATTTTCTTTTAAAACAATTTGAATTTTACCAATTTCGTTAACAATTTTACTTAAATCGTTTCCTAAAAATTCGGCTAACATAGCGCTTGCTTTAGGTTCAATCTCTAAACCAATATCGTTAACATACGTTTTAATCCAATTATCTAATTGATAATCTTTAACTTTTAAACTTTCAAAAATTTCAACATTTTCGTTTTTAGATAAAGCTTTGTAAAGTTCTTTTCGCTTGTCTAAACTTTTGTATTTAAAACAAATAACTAAAACGGTAGATGTTTGTATTGCCTTTAAATAATCTGTAAATTGGTCAATAGTTTTATGCATTTCTTGTGCTTCTTTAATTACTACCAACATTTTATCGCCCATAAACGGAAATTGTCGTGCTTGCGAAATAACATCCATTGGCGTTACATCTTTGCCGTATAATACAATTTCGTTAAACGATTTTTCTTCTTCCGAAATTACATTTTTAATAAAATAATCACTAAGTAAATCAATATAATAAGGTTCATCGCCCATTAAAAAATAAATAGGTTTAAGCGATTTATTTTTTACAGCAGCAATTATTTTTTTTAGTTCATTCATAAACTTTCACAGATTATTTAAGGTTTTTTAAAGAGAATGAATAAATTTGCAATATGCGTGATTTAAATTTTCCCAGGTTTGAATTCCGTTTCAAAATTAATGAAAATAAACGGTTCATTTTTGATGAGATAAGGAAAAAATATGTTTTATTAACCCCTGAGGAATGGGTACGGCAGCATGTTATTCGCTTTTTAATACATATTAAGGGATACCCAAAATCGTACATAAATGTTGAAAAAATAGTTAAAATTAACAATATGAATAAAAGATATGATATTGTTGTTTTTAACGAAAAAGGAAATATTTTTTTATTGGTTGAATGTAAAGAACCTGGAGTAACAATAAATCAATCTGTATTTGATCAAATTGCCCGATATAATTTAAGTTTAAACGCACAATTTTTAATGATAACTAATGGTTTAAATCATTATTATTGTAAATTAGATTATGAACAAAAAAAGTATCAGTTTTTAACTGATTTACCTTAAAAATATACTATGACTAAAAACTGTATTTATCTAAGTTTATTTTTAACGTTAGCTTTTGCTGCGTGTAAAAATGAAAAAACGATTCCAACTACGCAAACCAACGATACCATTACAGAAATTTATTATTCAACTGATCCTGATTATGCGCTTGCAAATAAAAATGCGCAAGAATTGGTTATTCATTTAGAAAAAGAACAAAAAGATTTAAAACAAAAGCTTAAAACAGCCAATAAAAAAGAAGCTGAGGCTTTGTTTATTGATTATTATAAAAAATTATCTGTTATTGTTGATTCTATAAGCACAGCCGAAACAAATACACTTGCAAATTATCATAAATTTGGTAAAGTAAAACACGATACTATTTTAAGAAAAGAATTAGTTTATGATAAATTAGGCTTGTATTTTAGAAAAGTAGATTCAACCAAATATGATTTTAAAATAAAACCAGGATATTTTTATAATTTATTCCACAATAAAATTTCATCTGAATTTGAACAATATCTTAAGTTAAGATACAAGGAACATAAATTTTTATACGATTTACAGTTTAAAAATGATAAAATTAGCTTAGAAAACTTACGTGAACTTATTGTAAGTTGGGAAAAATTTATTATACAACATAAAGATTTTAAATTTATAGACTACGCTAAAAAATCGTATGCTGATAATTTAACAATGTATCTTTTTGGAACAGTAGAAAACCCTACCTTTGAAATTACTACCAAAAAATTATTTGTTGAAAACGAGCAAGAATATATTTCATTTGTTAAGAAAAATCCTAAATTAATTTCTGCTGAAATTACCAAAACTTTTTTAAAGCATTTTTATGTAAACGATAAAAACTTTACAGCAGAAGAGTTTTATTTGGATTTAAAGGAATTTACTAAAAACGAAATTTCCGAAAAAATAAAATAATGAAGCAAGTTGCCGTTGTACTTTTAAATTGGAACGGGGTTGAATTATTAAAAAATTTTTTACCCTTAATTGAAAAATATTCAGCTGAAGCTCAAATATATATTGCAGATAATTGTTCTACTGATGATTCTAAAAATTATGTAGAAACCTATTTTAAATCTGTAAAATGGATTCAGCTTGACCAAAATTACGGTTATGCAAAAGGTTACAATAAGGCTTTAAAATTTGTTAACGAAGAATTAGTTTGTTTATTAAATACCGATGTTGAAGTTACAGAAAATTGGCTAAATCCAATACTCGAAGTTTTTGGTGGTGATTGGTCTGTTGGTATAATTCAACCTAAAATATTAGATTTTAAAAACAAAAGTTTTTTTGAATACGCCGGTGCTGCAGGTGGGTTTATTGATAAATACGGATTTCCATTTTGTCGTGGACGTATATTTAATACCATAGAAAAGGACACAAATCAATACCCTTCACAAGAAGTTTTTTGGGCATCGGGTGCATGTTTTTTTATTAGAAACAGTGTATTTAAGCAATTAAATGGATTTGACGATGCTTTTTTTGCACATCAAGAAGAAATTGATTTATGTTGGCGTGCGTTTAATAGCAATATTAAAACGTTTTATTGCAACGAAAGTACCGTTTATCACATTGGCGGTGCTACTTTAAATAAATCAAATCCACAAAAAACCTATTTAAATTTTAGAAATTCGTTGTTTATGCTTTATAAAAACCTTCCAAAAAAGGAACGCTTTTCTATAATTTTTAAAAGATTGTGTTTAGATGGTTTGGCAGGTATTCAACTTTTTGTTAAGCTACAACCTTTACATACTTTTGCAATTGTAAAGGCTCATTTTGCTTTCTATGCTCAATTAAAAAACGTCCGAAATAAACAAGCAAAGCAGACAAAACAAAACTATTTTTATATTAATAATATAGTTACTGCGTATTTTTTACAAGCTAAAAAAGTATTTACCAAATTGTAATTATTTTACGTTTTCAAATACTCCTAGGCCAAATAAAGCAAAATCATATTTAACAGGATCTGTTTTATCAAATTTGCGTAAAGCATTATCTAATTCAACAAGTGCTTTTGCATCGTTTTGTTTTCGGTTCAAAATACCCAAAGCACGTGCAACATTACCAGAATGCACATCTAACGGACAAGATAATTCGGCAGGTGAAATGTTGTTCCAAATACCAAAATCAACACCATTAGCATCTTTTCTTACAAGCCAACGCAAATACATATTTATTCGCTTTGATGAAGAACCTTTTTGTGGATCTGAAATGTGTTTTGTGGTTCTAGGTTGATGTTCTAATTCAAAAAATAGTTTTTTAAAATGCGAAATCCTGTTTTGTAAATTCTGTTCTGAATTGTTTGAAAAAACATTTTCTAAGCCACCGTGATTATTATAAATGTTTTTAAGTGATTTTATAAAATATTGAAAATCAATAGAGTTAAAGGTTCTGTGCACTACATTATCTATACTTTCAATTTGGTGAGTAGAAGCATTCAATACAAAATCAAATGGATTGTTACCCATAGCTTGCATCATTTTTTTTGCACTATTTATGATCATTTTTCTATTTCCCCAAGCAATAGTTGCTGCTAAAAAGCCACTAATTTCAATATCTTCTTTTAAACTATAATTATGTGGAATTTGAATTGGATCGGCCTCAATAAAATTAGGATTATTGTACTGATTGGCTTTAAAATCTAAATACTCTTTTAATTCGTAAAAATTCATTATACAAAATTAGAATACTTTTTAAAACAAAAAAATCCTTTATTGCTAAAGGATTGTGTGCGTTTTAATTTTAGTGTTTTCGTAATACATCGCCTTAATAATTCCGTCTGAAAGTCCAATTTTTGGTACATAAATGTGTTTGGCGTTGCTCCACTTCATTGCATTTGCATATATTTTTATGGCAGGAATAATAACGTCGGCACGGTCGGTATTTAAACCCAAAGTATAAATACGTTCTTCGTAAGTTAACGAATTTAAGTATTTAAATTGTTGCATTAAATAATTCTGCGTTAAAGGTTTATCGGTTGTTTTACCCGACATTTTAAAAATTTTATTAATGTTTCCGCCCGAACCGATCAAGTCTAAACTTGGTAAATGTTCGGTGTGTGTTTTAATCCATTTTTCAATTTCGGTCCAAACACTTTCGGTAACCATATTGTTTAATAAGCGTACGGTACCATTTTTAAAAGATTTAGAAACAATTTGTTTTCCGTTTGAAAATAAAGTAAATTCGGTACTACCACCACCAACATCAACATATAAGTAATGACCGTTACTTTTTATAAAAGTTTCTAGATCGGAATTTGCAATAATAGCTGCTTCTGTTTTACCTTCAATAATATCAATATTTACACCGGCTTTTTTTGCTATTTCTTCGGCTAATTCTTTTCCATTATAAGCTTCTCGCATAGCCGAAGTTGCACAAGCTGCATACTTTTCAACCTTATAAACTTGCATTAACAATTTAAAAGCTTTCATTGCTTTAATCATTCTGTTGGCACTTTCTTCAGAAATTTCGCCTACAGTGAAGGCATCTTGCCCCAAACGAATTGGAACCCTAATTAAATGACTTTTATTAAATTGGGTTGGTTTATTGGCTTCTTCTACCACGTTTGTAATTAGCAAGCGCATGGCATTAGAACCAATATCAATTGCGGCGTATTTTTTAATTTTTATCATTAATCTAAAATAACTTCAATTTTATTGCGGTAATAATTATACAACTCTTCTTGTGCTTTAAAGCGTGTTGTTTCAATTGTACGGTACTTGTTTTCTAAATTTTCAGAATGTATGCGTACTTTTACATTTCCTTTCCAATAGATATTAAAGGTGTCTATAAGTTCATTTTTAATATCTTGGTTATAAATTGGGCAAGTAACCTCTACCCTTTCATCAATATTTCTGGTCATAAAATCGGCCGAAGAAATGTATACTTTTGCATTATCGTTTGTTCCAAAAATGTAAATGCGCGAATGTTCTAATAAATTATCAACAATACTAATTGCTTCTATATTATCACTTAAGCCGGGAACACCAGGAATTAAGCAACAAATACCACGTACAATAAGTTGAATTTTTACACCAGCTCTGCTTGCATCGTACAATTTATCAATCATTTTATAATCAGATAAACTGTTCATTTTTAGGCGAATCATTGCAGGTTCATCGTTTAGGGCTTTTTGAATTTCTTCATCAATAAGCTTCATAAACTTGGTGCGTGTATAATGTGGCGATACAATTAAATCTTTATATCTGTAAATTTTATAATTTACATCAAAAAATTCAAAAACCTTATTTACTTCTTTCATAACACGCGTATTTGCAGTTAGTAAGGTAACATCGGTATAAATGTTAGAAGTACTTTCGTTAAAATTTCCTGTAGATACAAAACCGTATCTTTTAACTTTTTTACCTTCTAAACGTTCAATTACGCAAATTTTACTATGTACTTTTAAGCCTTTTACACCAAAAATTAAGCGGATGCCTTCGGCTTGCATAATTTCGGCATAATTTATATTACTGGTTTCATCAAACCTTGCTTGTAATTCAATTTGTACAGTAACTTGTTTGCCATTTTTAGCAGCATTAATAAGTGATGATATGATTTGCGAATTTTTTGCTAAACGATACAACGTAATTTTAATACTAGTTACTTTGGGATCTAAGGCCGCCTCACGTAAAAATTTAACAACATAATTAAAAGATTGAAACGGAGTATGCACCAAAAAATCTTGATTCTTAATTTGTTGAATCATTCCCTGTAAACTTAATCCGCTTACAGGCAACGGTTGAACTTTACCAATTGTTAAATCATTACGACCTAAGTTAGGGAAATTCATATAATCGCGACGGTTATGGTAGCGCCCACCAGGTATAATGCTGTCAACCGCTTCAATATCCATTTTATTTAAAAAGAAATCAAGGGTATCTTTATCAATGGTACTGTCGTAAACAAATCGAACCACCTCACCCAGCCTACGTTCACGAACAGAATTAGAAATTTTTTCTAAAAATGATTTATGTAAATCCGAATCAAAATCTAATTCGGCATCTCGCGTAATCTTTATCATGTGTGCCGATATGCTTTCGTAATCGAAAATAGAAAAAATATAATCTAAATTTATACGTATTACATCATCAAGCATAATTATGTATTGCTTGCCGTTAATTTTAGGTAATTCAACAAACCTATTTATATGTGCAGGAATTTCAATTAATGCATAACGTGTGCGTTTTTTA
The DNA here is from genome assembly GCF_030545015.1 of Myroides sp. JBRI-B21084. Taxonomy (GTDB): domain Bacteria; phylum Bacteroidota; class Bacteroidia; order Flavobacteriales; family Flavobacteriaceae; genus Flavobacterium. Next base: position 1,581,119 of record NZ_CP120653.1, on the reverse strand, counting down.
ATAGATTTGCTAGATTCTTCACTGGTTTTTTTTACCAATTTAACAGCTAAATAGCCATAAGAATCACGTATTAAAGGAAATTGAGCTAAATCGTTTAATATAATGGTAACTAAAACGGGACTTACTTTATGAATAAAAAACTCACGAATAAATTGTATTTGTTCGTTGTTTACTTCATTTTCGTTAACAATAAAAATGCCTTCGCTTTCAAGTTCGTTTTCAATTTCTTTTAAAATAGCTAAACTTTTAGCTTGTTGATTTATAACAATATCAGTAATATCTTGTAGTAAATCTTTTGCCGATATACCGCTTATTAATTTTTTTTGTTGATCTTTTGCAATAGATATTCTACGAACCGAAGCGTATCGAACCCTAAAAAATTCGTCTAAATTGTTAGAAAAAATCCCTAAAAAACGTAAACGATCTAAAAGTGGAACGGTGTGGTCTGCGGCTTCTTGTAAAACACGTTCGTTAAAGGCTAACCAACTTTTTTCTCTATCTATATACTTTGATTTGTTAATTTGCATTTATTAAATCTTTGGGAAATAAGGTTTCTGTAACGGTACCTTTTTTAATAGTGTTCCAATTTTCGTCTTCAAATTGTAAAATTACAACACCCGATGTAGGTACATTATCTATAAATTTATCTCCAAATGTATTAACAAAATCGGTAATAGCATTATTGTGTCCAAAAATTATAAGGCTTGGTACGTTTTCTTTACAATTTTTTATTGTATTCGATAAATGATTAGCATCAAAAGTGTATAATTCTTGCTTTAAAACGGTTAATTCTTGTGGTATATTTAATACTTCGTTAAAAATTTTGGCTGTATCGTGTGTTCTTTTGGCAGTGCTTGACCATATTAAAAAACGTTCGGGTAATTTATTTTGAATTTGATCAAAAACAATATTTGAATTTTTAATGCCTTTGTTTGTTAAAGGGCGTTCATGATCTTCAATAGGCATATCCCATGACGATTTTCCGTGTCTTATCAATATCAACTTTTTCATAACCTTTTCATTAATTTTGTACAATAGTATATTTTTTATTAAATATAAAAAAAAGGATTAAGTAATTTTTAAGATAAGTCATTTTTTTTGTGATAAAAGTTTGATTATTTTTGTTAAAATTTTAAAATAAGAATGAGTAAAATAGGAATCGAGCTAAAATGGTCGGCTGTTATTACCGCTTTTGCCTGCAGTTGGGCAGCTTTAGAAAACGCATTAGGCTATCATAAAGATTTTAGCAACATAATTGTAACTGCTTTTATTTACTATATTTTATTGACATTTTTATGGGCTGGTGCTTTTGTTGATAAGAAAAAAGCATTAGGTGCGCATGCCGTTTGGGAATTTAAAAGTGCTTTTAAATTTGGGTTGCTTTTAACAGGCTTGCTAACCATTTTAAGCCCTATTGCGCAATACATTATATACGAATCAATTTCGCCTGATTATTTTGAAAACATCATTAAGTATCAAATGTCAAAAGGCAAACAAACGCGCGAAAGTTTAGAATTAATTCATAACATTAACTTTTCAATACGCCAAGGTGTAATGAATTCTTTATCGTTAGGGGTAATTTATTCTGCTTTGTATGCTTGGGTTTTTAAAACAAAACCTGCCGCAGAAGTTGCAAATACAACAAAATCAAAACAAAATAAAAAGAAAAAATAATGAACTTACAAAACATACCAAATATTAAACATTTAAACAGCGGTAATTTTTTTGTTTTAGCTGGTCCGTGTGCTATTGAAGGCGAAGAAATGGCTTTTAAAATAGCCGAACGATTAGTTACAATTACAGATAAATTACAAATTCCTTTGGTTTTTAAAGGATCGTTTAAAAAAGCAAATCGTTCTAGGATTGATTCATTTACTGGTATTGGCGATGAAAAAGCACTTAAAATATTAGAAAAAGTATCTAAACATTTTAATGTACCAACCGTTACAGATATTCATGAAAGTAGCGATGCTGCTTTAGCTGCAGAATATGTTGATGTATTACAAATTCCAGCTTTTTTAGTACGCCAAACCGATTTAGTGGTGGCAGCGGCTAATACGGGTAAAACCGTGAATTTAAAAAAAGGACAATTTATGAGTCCGGAAAGTATGAAGCATGCCGTACAAAAAGTATTAGACTGCTCTAACGAAAATATTATGGTTACAGACAGAGGTACTATGTTTGGTTACCAAGACATGATTGTTGATTACCGCGGCATACCAACCATGCAGCAATATGCTACAACGGTTTTAGATATTACCCACTCTTTACAACAACCTAACCAAGCAAGCGGTGTAACAGGTGGTCGTCCCGATTTAATTGAAACTGTTGCTAAAGCAGGAATTGCTGTTGGAGTTGATGGTATTTTTATAGAAACACATTTTGACCCAGCAAACGCAAAAAGTGATGGTGCTAATATGTTGCATTTAGATTATTTTGAATCGCTAATGGAAAAATTAGTTGCCATACGCCAAACCGTTAATAAATTTTAAAAACTTCCGTCTCATTTATCGAGGCGGTTTTTTTTACAAAATGATTTTGTATTTTTACGCAATATTATAAACCATATGAAAAAAATAGCAATTGCCGTTTTATGTTTATTTGCACTAACAGCTTGCGAAAAAGATGATATTTGTGTGGGTGGCGAATCGGTTACTCCAAATGTTATAATTAATTTATACGATAAAATTGATTCTGAAATTTTAAAAAGCGCACCCAAAATTGGCATTTTTGTAGAAGGTTTTAGCGATACCATCTTTTTTAAAAACACATCAAAAATTGAATTGCCTTTACAAATAAATACAACTGAAACCGTTTGGAATATTCGTTTGTATGAATTAAACGCATCAAACGATACCATTATTAAAAACGATAAAATGCGTTTTATTTATACTCCTGAGGCTCTTTACGTTTCAAAAGCTTGTGGTTACAAAACAATTTTTCACAATTTTAACGCAACTAAATTGCCAAATACTACAAACGATACTTGGATTCAAAATATTTATAAAGTAACTAATGAAATTTCTAATACCGAAAATGCACACATACAAATATATTATTAGTTTACTTTTTTTAGTTGGTACAAAACTAACAGCGCAAACGCAACAACAAAAACCAATAGTTTACCCCGATGTTTATGGTTTACGCATAGGTACCGATTTGGTTAAGGCTTCGCGTAATATTTGGGATAAAAATTATAAAGGTTTTGAAATTGTTGCCGATTACCGTTACAATAAAAATTGGTACTTGGCTGCTGAAGCTGGATATGAAGATCGTTACAAAGCAGACGATCAATTAACGTACACCACAAAAGGTACCTTTTTAAAACTAGGCGCTGATAAAAATTTCCATCACAATTGGTTGGATATGAATAATTTAATTATTGTTGGTGCACGTTATGGTTTAAGTATTCACAATCAAACGTTACATAGTTATAGAATAAATACCGGTAATGCCTATTTTAACGAAGAAATGCAATATCCAAATTTAAAATCAACTGGATTAACAGCTCATTGGTTAGAATTAGTAGTTGGAATTAAAACCGAAGTAGCAAAAAATACTTTTATTGGTATGAATGTGCGTTTAAAAAGCTTACTTTATCAAAAACAACCAAATGGATTTGAAAATTTATATTATCCAGGTTTCGAACAAAAGTATAGCGGCAACATAGGTGTTGGTTTTGGATATTCTATAAGTTATTTATTTCCTATCACAAAAAAATCGAAAATCAACCAAAACGAATAAATTGATTTTTAATTACAATAATAATCATTTTTTAAGACAATTCTTTTTAATCTTATTCCTTTCGAAATACCTTTTTTATAGAGAAAAATAATTTTTAATTTGCTATTTTTGTTTTTATAAATAATAAAAAATATTGATGGAGCATTTAAAAAGAACACCGATTGAAAAAATTGTATCACCTATTCAAAGTTTTATAAAGCAAGAAAAATCGGGCGGAATTGTATTAGGTATAAGTGTAATAATTGCTTTAATTTTAGCAAATTCTTCTTTTTCAAATGAATACCATCATTTTTTAGAACATACTTTTGGCTTTCATGTTGATGGTTCTACTTATTTTGAATACAACCTACACCATTGGATAAACGATGGTTTAATGGCTGTTTTTTTCTTTGTTGTTGGATTAGAATTAAAACGCGAAATTGTTGGTGGTGAATTATCAAATCCACGAAAAGCTTTACTGCCAATAGCAGCAGCTTTAGGAGGCATGATTGTTCCTGCAGCTATTTATTTAGTTTTAAACCCAACGGGCGAAGTTCACAGTGGATGGGGTATTCCAATGGCAACCGACATAGCCTTTGCATTAGGCGTTTTATATTTATTAGGGAATAAGATACCATTTGCGTTAAAAGTTTTTTTAACAGCACTTGCCATTGTTGATGATTTGGGTGCCGTATTGGTGATTGCTTTTTTTTACACTTCTGAAATTTCAATGTATTATTTAATAATTGGAGGTTTGGTATTACTTACTATGTATATTGGTAATAAAATGGGAGTGCGCAGTATTTTGTTTTATGCCATATTAGGAATTGGTGGTGTATGGTCAACCTTTTTACTTTCAGGTGTGCATGCTACAATTGCTGCTGTTTTAGCTGCTTTTACAATACCTGCTAATGTAAAAATTAATGAAAAAGTTTTTAGTAATAGCATTCAAATTTTATTAGAGAAATTTAAAAGTATTGATCCTGATAATTCTAAACCAACATTAACTAATGAGCAGTTACATATTTTAGAAAAAGTTCAGAACAATACAGTTGCAGCAACTCCCCCTTTACAAATTTTAGAACATGCAATGCATCCGTTAGTAACCTTTATTATAATTCCAATTTTTGCTTTAGCAAATGCGGGGGTATCATTAGCTATTGATGTAGATCAATTATTTAGCACAAATATAGCAATTGGTGTTGCTTTGGGTTTATTAGTTGGTAAAGTAGTTGGGGTTGTAGGATTTACCTTATTATTAGTTAAATTTAAAATTGCTCCTTTCCCAACGGGTATGAATGTGCGTAATTTAATTGGTTTAGGTTTGTTAGCATCTATTGGGTTTACTATGTCGTTATTTGTTACATCGTTAGCATTTAAACATGAAGTTTATATGACGCAAGCGAAAATAGGTATTTTTGTTGCATCTATAATTGGTGGTGTTTTAGGATATATTGTTTTAAATAGACAAACAAAGAAAAATTAAAAATAAAATTGATGGGCAATAAGTTAATAGAATTTATAAACTTACATACTGGCGAAGAAGACAAGCAAAAAGTACTTGAAAATGTAGCAGCAAATATTTCATTTAGGGGTTCTAATTTATGGATTTTAGCCTGTGCAATTATTATTGCATCGGTTGGTTTAAACGTTAATTCTACAGCGGTTATAATTGGTGCCATGCTTATTTCGCCTTTAATGGGGCCTATAGTAGGAGCAGGTTTTGCTTTGGGTACTTATGATTTTGTTTTATTGCGTAAATCAATAAAAAACTTGCTTATTGCTACAGCAGTAAGTTTAGCTGTATCATCTTTTTATTTTTATTTAAGTCCATTTAAAGATGTGCAATCAGAGATTTTATCTAGAACTTCACCAAATATATACGATGTTTTAATTGCATTTTTTGGTGGTTTAGTAGGCGTTATAGCCATAACAAGAGTTGAAAAAGGAAATCCAATACCTGGTGTTGCTATTGCAACTGCATTAATGCCGCCATTATGTACTGCAGGTTATGGACTTGCTACATTTAATTTTAGCTATTTTATAGGAGCTTTTTATCTATATTCTATTAACTGCTTTTTTATATGTATAGCTACTTTTTTGGTTATTAAGTATTTAAAATATCCAATTTCTGCTACAATTGATCAAAAAAACGAAAAAAGAATTCGTTACGGAATTACATCTTTATTATTCATTTTAATAATTCCAAGTTTTTATTTAGCGTTTAATTTATATCAAGAAAAAAAATATACAAAAACTGTTGAAGCATTTATTGATAATGAATTTAATGATAGAGGTTTTACTGTAATCTTTAAAAAAATTAATTATAACAGCAGTCCCAAAACTATAGAATTAGCTTTTTTAAATAAAATTTTAAACAAAAATGATATTTATTCGTACAAAAAAATGCTAAATGAAAAAGGCATTACGAACACCGATTTAATTATTAGACAAGACGATGCTAATTTAAAAGATGAGATTTTAAAAGAAGTAAACAAACAAAATTCTTCTGTTACCGAAAAAGACATTACAATTAGTAATTTACGAAAAGAGCTTAATAAATATAAAACCAATGAACCAGGTTTGGTTAAAGAAATAAACATTCTTTTCCCAGAATTAAATGATGTTTCTTTAGGAAAAATTGAAAAAAATATTGCTACAGATAGTGCACATATAGAATGGATTATTATTTATAAATTAAACAACCCATTAATTAAACCAGATGTTGCTAGAATTAAAAATTGGTTAAATAAGCGTCTTAATGTTAAGAATACTATTTTGGTTCAAAACAATGAAGAATAAATCATTTTAAAATTGAAATGAAAAAAATATTAACTGCAAAATGGCCTCAAAAACTAATTGTGTTATTGCACTTCTTAGCATTAATTAGTTTAATTTTTGATTATGGCTTTAGTTTATATCCATTTGCAATAAAAAGTATTGTAACTTTATATTTTACTGTTCTTTTCTTAGGTGTATCGTTTACGGTTTTAAAATATATTTATCATAAAAAAGAATTTATTCTTGGTGTATTTATTTTTGATTTGCTAAGCTTTGGTTTTGTCGCTTTTTGTGTATTTAAACAAATTTCATTGCATAGCTTAACCGATATTTCGCATTGGTTACGCCTTGCAATTATCTTAAAATTAATAACAGAATTTACCCGAGCTCGAATAAGCTATAAACGATCGTTGTTAAATCCAGCCCAACTTTTTATTTTAAGCTTTATGCTTTTAATTCTATCGGGTGCTTTACTTTTAATGTTACCAAAAGCTACTACGCATGGGATCACTTTTATCGATGCGCTTTTTACATCTACCAGCGCAGTTTGTGTAACAGGTCTTATTGTTGTTGATACAAGTAGTTATTTTACTTTTTTTGGTAAAACCATAATAATGATTCTTATACAAGCTGGTGGTTTAGGTATACTAACTTTTGCAAGTTATTTTAGTTATTTTTTTAAAGGAGGGTCGTCATACGAAAATCAATTAGCGTTGAGCGATATGACCAACTCTGATAAAATTGGTGAGGTTTTTACAACTGTTAAACGAATTTTAGTAATTACTTTTTTTATAGAGACTATAGGTGCATTGTTAATATATCTAAATTTAGATAAAGCTATATTACCTTCTATTTCTGATCGAATTTATTTCTCTGTATTTCATTCTATTTCAGCATTTTGTAATGCAGGTTTTTCAACTTTACCTAATAATTTAATGCAAGAAGGATACGTATATAATTATCCGTTGCAATTTATCATTATTTTAATTTTTGTTTTTGGTGGTTTAGGATTTCCAATTGTTATTAATTCTTTAAAATATTTAAAACATATTTTAATAAGGCACATTTTAAAATTTGCAAAAAGAACATATAATTATAGACCCTGGATTTTAACACTTAGTAATAAAATTAATTTAAATACCACCCTAATATTAATTATTTTAGGTACAAGTATTATTTATATTAAAGAATATTATAATGTTTTACAAGGTCATTCAACAATAGGTAAATTTATAACAGCCTTGTTTACAGCAACTACACCACGTACAGCTGGTTTTAATTCAATAGATTTTAGTCAACTACATTTTTCATCTATCATTATTATTATTTTATTAATGTGGATTGGTGCATCGCCTGCATCTACAGGTGGTGGTATAAAAACAAGTACCTTTGCAATTGCAACACTTAATTATTTAAGTTTAGCAAAAGGAAAAACTAAAATTGAAATTTTTAGAAGAGAAATTGCTGATATTTCTGTAAGACGTGCTTTTGCAGTAATGAGTTTATCATTAGTAATAATTGGTATTAGCATTATGTTAATTGCACATTTTAATGACAACGTTCCATTGTTAGATATAGCTTTTGAAACGTTTTCGGCGTACAGTACTTCAGGTTTAAGTTTAGGTATTACAGGTAGTTTAACAAATCAAAGTAAATTGGTTTTAATTGCTACAATGTTTATTGGCAGGGTTAGTATGTTAACAATTTTAATTGCATTTTTTAAAAGAATGAAACAGCCTAATTACCACTACCCTGCCGATGAAATTTTAATTAATTAAAAAATAACAAGATGAAATTTATTATTATAGGATTAGGAAATTTTGGAGGATCATTGGCAGAAAAGCTTACACAACAAGGTAACGAAGTTATTGGTGTTGACAATAAATCTGAACGCGTTTCGTCGTTAAAAGATAAATTATCACATACAATTTGTATGAATGCTACAGACCAATCTGCTATTGAACATTTGCCTTTAAGAAATACCGATATTGTAATGGTTTGTATCGGCGAAGACGAAGGTGCAAATATAATGGTTACAGCTCACTTTAAAAATTTAGGAGTAAAACGATTAATCAGTCGTGCAATTAACCCATTACACGAAAGTGTTTTAAAGGCAATTGGTGTAAACGAAATTGTTCGTCCAGAAGAAGAATCGGCAGAACGTTGGTCTAAAAAATTATGCTTAAAAGGTGTAATTGATTCGTTTGAATTAAATAAAAATTACAGTATTGTAGAAATTGTAGTACCTGAACAATATATAGGTAAAAGTATTGAAACAATAAAATTTAGAGAACTTCACAATGTAGTTATTCTTACAATAATTCGCGATGTTAATGAAAGTACTTTTTTAGGTAAAACTAAAATTGTTTCAAGTGTACAAGGCATTCCTTCACCATCAACAGTGCTTTTTCCTAATGATATTATTGTAATTTACGGTGCTAACGAAGATTTGCAAAAATTTGCTAACCAAGATTAATGAATGTTTAATATCCTAAAACATTAAAAATTTCAGCTAAAATTAAGTTTTTTCGTTTTTCGTAATCGTCTAATTTTTCGCTATCAAGCGGTGTATAAGTTCGTAACGAAAAATAAATGGGTTTTTTATGTTTAAGATAAATACCAATTGTCCAATCAATTTTTTTCCCTTCAAAGCTTGTTGTACTAGTATGTACTGCAAGTTTTTGATCAATTAATAATTGATTATAAATAAATTGTTGACTTTTTTTACTAAATGGCAAGTTATTATCGTACAAATCTTTCAAAAATAAAATCATTGTATTTGGGTTGGTATTAGCAGCATAATTCCAAAAATAACTTAAATCGTTATTTTTAATTTCTTTTAAAAGTGGAGCGTTTTTAATGTTTAGATTATAATTTTCTGGCGAAAGTTTCTCTTTTAAAACATCAAAATACCAATCGTTTTTATATTTAATGGCATCAATTAAATTAGTATCTTGGTTCCATTGGGTACATCTTTCATCAAAAAAATAACGTTTAACTCCATCCCATTTCATTTTATCTTTAACATCAATTTTATAAACCCTTTCTTCAAGGCCAACTAAAGCCTGCCATAAATGAAAGTGTGTAGCTGCGGGTGTATTATAAAATGGTTCTGTTTCGGTATTAAAAAGCCACTCATCTTTATTCTCGTCATAAATTACAATAGCACCATTAATATTATTTGACTTAAAATAATAATCTAAATAACTTTGTGCTTGTAAATTAATTGTAATTATAAAAACAAAAAATGAAGTTAATACGTATTTCATATACTAATTTTTTTCAAAAATATAAAAACTAAAACGAACTAAGTAAATGTTTTAAAAAAACATTTTAATTAAACGAAATTAAGTAAATTCGCACATTATCTATTCACAATGAAATCAATATATTACATTCTTTTTTTTATAGTTTTTAGCAGTATAAACGCACAAATTCCTGCTTATTATCAAACTATAAATTTGAATTTAAAAGGCGATGCTTTAAAAAATGAACTTGCAACTTTAATAACAAATACGCATAATTATGAATTAATTTACACCCCAGATGTTTGGAATGTTTTAAAAGATGCTGATATAGATCCAAATAATAATCAAAAAGTTTTGTTGATTTATGGTTGGAACGACACCGATTTAAATAAAAATAATGATTTATCACGAGATAAAAATGCAAGCTGCCATACATCAAACTGTGAAAACAAATGGGTTCGTGAGCATGTTTATCCTAGATCAAAAGGTACTCCCAATTTAGAATTTGAAGGTCCAGGTTCTGATGCTCACCATTTACGAGCGGCTGATTATGATCGTAATAACTTAAGAAGTAATTTTAAATTTATTGCAAATCCAACTTTTTACATTTCATATTCAAGAGTGATACAACAAAATGGAACGGATTATTTTTATCCTGGCGATCAATGGAAAGGAGATATTGCACGTATGATTATGTATATGTATGTGCGCTACGGTAACCGATGCCAACCAATAAATGTAGGACACGGTTCCACATCGTTTTCTACTAATGGAGATATGCCAAATATTTTTTTACAATGGAATGCAGAAGATCCTGTTTCTGCTCACGAAATAAATAGAAACGAAACCATTTTTGCCGCACAAGGTAACAGAAATCCATTTATTGATAACCCATATTTAGCAACAAGTATTTGGAATGGACCTGCGGCCGAAAATAAATGGAAAAATTTAGATACAAATATTGAAACTTTAGATAAAGTAGCAGTTTATCCTACATGTACTTCTGATTTTATTAATATAGAAACAAACGGTTTAAACAATTGTAATTTTGTTATATACGATTGTACAGGAAAAATAATTTTAAAAGATGCTACTCAACCTAAAATAAATGTTTCTAATTTTTCAAATGGAGTTTATTTTTTAAAATTAAGTTTTAATCAACACGTAAAAACTATAAAGTTTGTAAAAAAGTAACAAAAAAAACCCAAAGTTTAAATCTTTGGGTTTTTTTGTATTTATACCGTTCTATTAATATCAAAAGCTTCTAAATATTGTGCAACGCGTTGTACAAATTGTCCACCTAATGAACCATCAACTACACGGTGATCGTATGAATGTGATAAGAACATTTTTTGACGAATTCCTATAAAATCACCTTCGGGTGTTTCAATTACAGCAGCAACTTTTCTAATTGCACCTAAAGCTAAAATACCTACTTGTGGCTGGTTAATAATTGGTGTACCAAATACCGATCCAAAAGTACCTACATTAGTTACAGTATATGTACCACCTTGTGTGTCGTCTGGTTTTAATTTTCCTTTACGTGCACGGTCAGCTAAATCGTTAACTGCTTTTGCCATACCAACTAAATTCAATTGATCGGCATTTTTAATTACAGGCACAATTAAGTTACCATTTGGTAATGCAGCAGCCATACCTAAATTAATATTTTTACGTTTAATGATATAATCACCATCAACTGAAATATTCATCATAGGGAAATCTTTCAAAGCCTTTGCAACAGCTTCCATGAAAATTGGAGTAAAAGTTAGTTTTTCACCTTCACGTTTTTCAAACGTATTTTTATGTTTGTTTCTCCAGTTTACAATATTAGTAACATCAACTTCAATAAAAGATTGAACGTGAGCTGACGTTTGAATTGATTGAACCATGTGGTGTGCAATCATTTTACGCATACGATCCATTTCAATAATTTCATCTTGTCCGTTAACTGAAACCGGTGCAGCTTTACTTGTAACATTTTGAACTGGAGCAGCTACTGGTGTAACAGCTTTTTGTGCAGTTGCGGTAGGTTGTGAACCACGGTTTTTAACGTAATCTAAAATATCTGTTTTGGTAATTCTACCATCTTTTCCTGTACCGTTAATAGCTTCTAATTCGTTTACAGATATACCTTCTTCTTTAGCAATGTTTTTAACTAAAGGTGAAAAGAATTTATCCGATGAACCAAAATCTGCAGGAGCAACTATTTCTTTTGCATGTGCAACAGTTTGTTCTACTTTTTCAGTTGGTACAACCGTAGTTTCTTGTATTGGTGCTGATGCTGTTTCAGTAGCATTTGCAGCATCTGTTTCTATAATGGCGATGGTTTGACCTACTTGTACTACATCATCTTTTTGAAACAAAATTTCAACAATTTTTCCGCTAACTTCTGTAGGTACTTCGCTATCTACTTTATCAGTAGCTACTTCAACAATTGTTTCATCTTGTTCTACTGTATCACCAACGTTTTTTACCCAGTTTGTAATGGTTGCTTCGGCAACACTTTCACCCATTTTAGGTAATTTTAATTCAAACTTTGCCATATTTATAATAAAGAGTTGTGTTTAGATTAAACTATTACAAAAGTAATAATTTTTAATTTTTTTTTACTGTTTAATTTGTTTTTTTACATGGTTTTCAACTATAATTAAATAACTGTAAAAAACATTATTTATATTTGTTTATATAAGTTGTATAATTTGTTAAATTATTTTCATTTATATATTTTTTTAGCTTTTCATTTGCATTAATCAACCAACTTTTTTTTGCATGTTTTATGAGTAAAGCATCATCTAAATGATCGGTAATCATTAAATCAATACCTTCATTATTTAAAGTTTGCAATAATTTTTGAACATTTATAAACTTTTGTTCTTGAATATTTTCTTTAAAGTTTTGGTAGGATTCTGTAAATTCTGTTGCTACACAATAACTAAAATTATATTTTTTTGCAATTTCAATTGCATACAAACTAGGTGCAGCAGTT